>NZ_JAGIOH010000001.1:0-301041 GCF_017876625.1 Streptomyces syringium | reverse complement strand
GATGAACCCGTCACTGCCGCCGGCATACAGGCGCTGGTCGACGTGGGAGGGCTGTCCGAAGCCGCCGGCGAGAGCGGCGGACATCAGGTTCACCCCTTTGTTCGTCTTCAGCTGGGTGACGGTCGGGGCCTTGGGGTTGCTGACATCGATCTCGGTGACACTGGCGCCGCCATTGATGTGGTAGACCAAATCCCGCGGCGTATCCGCCACGAAGGTGAACGGCCATGTCTTGCTGTTAAGGTCGCCGTGTTCCTGGTTCAGGGTGACTGGGCCGCTCGCGGTGTTTGTGGTGGTGTCGATGGTCCAGATGCGAAGCGGCGAACTGCCGCACACGATGTACTTGCTCATGACGGATTCCTTCAGCTGCCAGAGTGGGAAAGGAGTCTCGGTGAGCCCTTTTCATCCTCCGTTCCTGCAGGTCAGCCACGTGGGGTAGCTGACCTGCAGGAACGGCTGTTGACCTGGGGTGCCTCTGCACGGGTAGAGAAGACATCGTCGCCCTTGCGAGACAGGATGAAAAGGGCTCAGTACTTGTTGCCCGACGGCGAGGGCCCGGCGGGGTGCGTCGAGTGCGGGGGCGTCGGTGAACTGCTGTGCTGCCGCGGGCAGGTCGGTGAGCAGGCTGCTGAGCGGCTGGTCGGGGCGTGGCTTGAGCTTGTACCACGCGTTCTTGTTCTTCTCGATCCTGCGGGTCGAAAGACTTGGCATTAGGGATGCATCGAGCTCGTCGAGAGAACGGGATAGGCGTTGGGCAGTACCCGCAGCATACCGGTGAAGCGGGTTGGCCATATCGACAGGCATTCACATTCCCGCCAGTGGCGGACTGGAGTACCGTCAGAAATATGGCACATGGCTACTGCTCATTTTCTCTGGATTACTCTTTAGCCTACGCCGTCGGCCTGCGTAGCTACCGCCTCAACTCGTCAACGCTCATCATCACCAATCCGAATCTTGGCTCGCAGTATCCGCAGCCCCACGGACTCAGCCGAAAAGCATGTTAGGCTGCCTAACATCCAAAGGCCATTGTGGAACGGGGCCCCGGCAGCGGCCAGCAACCCTTCAGCGCAGCATGCCGATCGCCGTGAGGAGAATCCTTCCTGGTGCACTCCCTGGTACTAGGGAAAGGCAGGACACCCAAGATGTCGAGAGCCGGCGCAGGGTAATGGAAAATTATAAGGCATCGTTCCTTCTCAGTCCTACCGGGGGCATCGCTTGCTGTCTCGGGAGGCGAAATCAGGGCCGTGCCCTGACATTCAGTTATAGCTGACATGGCCGAGACCGTAAGCCGTCATCACTGCCGTCCCTCAGGAATCATCAGTAGCAACGATTAGCCTCAAGAGAAAGGGCAGGCGTGGCCGCCTTTCGGCTACGGGACGCCGACCGTCCTGTCAGGACTCAACTGACTTCACTTGATTCCCGTGCACCCCATGCAAGAATGACCCAAAATGCACTCAGGTAAATTATTATCTTATTGATATGGAAAGGGGGCTGTCTGGCCCTTAGCTGTAGATCGGGGGGCTGCAGGAGCAGGGTCTTTGCGTGAAGTGATCTTGCCCGGGTTCATCCGTTGAGGCCGAGGGTGGTCAGGCGTCGGTGGCAGTCGCGGGCTGCCTGACACAAAGCGGCGGCAATGTTAGTGTGGCTGTCCTGGCGGTGGACGCTGATGGCCAGGGCTGATTCATAGTCTTGGTGGTCTCGTGAACCCGCAGGGCACAGCAGTGTGACGGCCCGTCGGAACACCCACTGGGCATGCATCGAAGCTCCGACGATCAAGGTGACCTCCCAGTCACCGAACCATCGGAGCCTCGATGTGCCGTCAGTCTGTCATGCCCTGTCTGGCCAAGTCGCCCACCGTGTGCAGCGTTCGCTGCCGGACCTCGCCGCCAGGCTCGCGGTGCTGCCCGACCCCCGTGATCGCCGAGGCCGGCGCCACGGCCTGGTGTCGGTGCTGCTGACCGCGTGCGCGGCGGTGCTCGCCGGCGCGAAGTCGTTCACCGCTATCGGCCAGTGGGCCGCCGCCGCGCCCCAGGACACCCTGGCACGGCTCGGCACCCGCATGGTCACCGCTCTCAGCCTGCGGATACCACCGTCCACCGCGACCCTGCGCCGCGTGATCAACGCCGTGTGTCCCCGCGGGCTCGCGGACCTGCTCGGCGCCATCCCGACCGCCGACGGCACCTCGACTGCGGCGGTCGACGGCAAGACCGCCCGCGGATCGCGCACCGCCACCGGCGCGGCCGTGCATCTTCTGTCCGCGCTGTCCGGCGACGGGCAGGTGATCTCCCAGCTCCCGGTCCCGGACAGGACCACCGAGGCCACCGCCCTCGCCCCGCTGCTGGACCCCTTCGACCTGACCGGCGCGGTCATCACCGCAGATGCCCTCCACACCACCCGCGAATAGGCCCGATACATCGTCGAGGAGAAGCACGCGCACTACTTCCTGATGGCCAAGGCCAACCAGCCGACGCTGCAGGCGGTATTGAAATCACTGCCCTGGAAGCAGTGCCGCGAGGTCTCCTACGACCGCACCCGCGGCCACGGACGAAAAGAGACCCGATCGGTGCGGGCACTGACCATCACCGACCTCGAACTGGACTAGCCCTTCGCGGTGCAGGCCGTGAAACTGCTACGGCACCGCACCGAACTCAAGACCAGGAAGGTCACCCGCCAGATGGTCTACGCGGTCACCGACACGCCCGCCCACCAGGCCCGCCCCGCCCGCCTCAACAAGATCGCCAGATCCCAGTGGAACATCGAGGCAGTCCATCACGTCCGGGACGTCACCTTCGCCGAAGACGCCTCGAAGATCCGTTCCGGGGCACGGGCCGGCGAACATGGCCACCTTCCGGAACTTCGCCATCAACATCTTGCGCACAGCGGGACACCACAGCACGCCGCTGCCCTGCGAGAGGTCTCCTACACCCCCTTTACCCGCCCCCTCGACCTGCTGAAACTCCCCTGACCTGCGGCGACACCAGCACCATCGGACTTTGAATCAACCCTGGTGAACGGGGCTATCCAAGACGGCTCCAACGCCGTGATCACACCAGCCACACCAAGATCATCTCTCTCGTGCCCAGCAGTTACGGGACAGCCCCTAACCTTGTTTTTTAACCAGTTCGGCGCGGTTTTGTGCCGACTTTGTGGTGGGTGGGGCGGCTGAATGCCTCGCCGGTGGCGAGGACTCTGCCCACGTCATGGCGGGTGGCTGGGCGGCGGTTCTTCGAGCCCGGCGGCCTGCCTGGGCCGGGCCGGGACGGTTTCGGTGCACCGGCCGGAGAGCCGGTCTTGGTGTGGAGGTTTCTGAACCCTCTGCGGACGCGGGCGGGTGTCAGTTTGTTCGGCGGAGCCGGCTTCTCCCAGGGTCTGCGGAGGTCAGTGGCCAGCGGTCGGGCGAGCCGGAGCTGGGCATAGGCGGCGATCACGAGCCAGGTCCATCGGTCGGCCGCTTCCGAGCTGCGAAGCCGGGGCCTGGTCCAGCCGAGGGTCTGCTTGAAGAGGCGGAATGTGTGCTCGATGTCGAAGCGGCGGAGGAATGACTGCCAGCAGCGGTCGACGTCCGCTTCGGTGGCGCCGGCGCGCGACCACCACAGCCAGACCGGCTTGTTCACCCCGCCGCTGGGCAGCTTCTCCACGACCAGCCGGATGACGGTGCCCTCGATGATGGGCAACGGCCCGTCGTGGTCGAGCCACGCGGCCCGGCGGGTCAGCCGCGGGTGCAGACGGTCCCACGCCTGCGCGGTCGCTTGCCCGTAGAGCCGGGTGTCCGTGACCGTCACGGCCTGCTCGACACCCCAGGTGGTGGGGTCGCCGAAGACGAACTCGCCGCCGTGCTTGGGCGGCCGGCCGCCCTTGGGGTTGGCCAGGTGGAACTCATGGCGGGAGGGTGTCGGACGCCGCATCACGCGATCTGAACGGAGCCGGCCGAGGACCTCGACGGGCAGGTCACCCAGCAGGTGAGCGATGCGCGGGGCGTCGTATCCGGCGTCCAGCACGACCAGGACCTCCTGGTCGCCCGGCCGCCACTGGCCGGCGGCGACCAGCCGCTCGACGACCTCTCGGATCTGCACGGTGGTCACCGCGGCGACGTCGGCGCCGGGCTCTAGGCGGACCGCGTCCAGCACTGCCGTCCAGGACGTGCGGCCGGTCTCCAGCGCGGCCACCACCGAGTACGGCCAGCCGGGCACCATCTGATGCTTGCCCTCGCCCCGGCCGAAGGTGTGGCAAAAGGCCCGGTCAGCAGACGTGCTGGCATCCGGTCGCAGCCACGGCGAGACATCCACCGCCAGCACGAGCCGGCCGTCCGCCGCCCTCGGCAACGGCAGCCCAGCCAGGGCACGACGCAGCCGGGCGACGTCGATCCGGCCCTGGTTCAGTCCGCCGTACAGAGCCCCGTGCCCACGGCGGTGTTCGGGCGCGAGCGCGAGGCCGACCAGCGTCCGCACCGGCCCGTCCGTGCACAGCAGCGCGTCGCATAACTCGAACAACGCGTCGCCCCGCGCAGTCAGACACGCGTACAGCTCCGACCGGAAGTGTGACACTTCCGCGAACGCATCCCGCAGGACACCCTGACGCACCAAACTCACGACCACGGCCTTCGCGCTGATCCACTCTGTGACGGAGCACAGGATCAGACGAAGGCCGCCTACGTGTCCGCTGAACTGCGGAAACACCGATCAAGTTCGAGCCGCGTTCGATGCCGGTCGTTAAATGACAAGCTAACAATCCGGGAATCAGACCTCGAGCAGCAGGTTTGTTCCAAGTGCCAACCACCAGAGCGTCTCGCCGGAGCCGAAATCCATCGCTGGCATATCAACTCGTTCCTTTCCGTCATAGCTGACGAGGACACATGACAAGACGTTCGTTCCCTCCTTGTGGTCGAGCGGGGTGAGTAGCACATGCTTATCGCCGGCACCGGCCACGTAAGACCATCCAGCATTAACCCCAGACTTTGCCCCTCCGCTCGCGAGGTCAATGGTATGGAACTTGCCGAGGGTGCAAAAATAGGCGGTAGAGTCGTCAACGCGTACTGGCCTGGGGTCGTGCACGATGCCGACGGCGAGAGAGCGTTGGTGGGATTCGGTTGTCTTCGTGTCGATGATGGTGCACATGTTTGAGCTGTTGGCAGTGACGATGAGGTAGCGTTCGTCGGGGGTGAGGCTGATACTGGCGGGGTTGGGGATGGTGTCCCATTGGGGGCGGTCGGCGTAGTAGTGGCTTTGTGGGTTGTGGGGCATGGGTTTGAGGTCTTTGGTGACGGCGGCGGCTTTGCCGTCGTTGCTTTGGATGAGGGCGAAGGCGTGGGTGCCGTCAGAGGTGATGGCGACATCGATGATGGGCCTGTTGTGGGCTTCCAGGACTTCGTAGGGTGCGGGGTCGGACGTTGTCTTGCGGGTCTTTCCGCTGGAGTCCAGCGGAAAGGTGTAGATGAACCCGTCACTGCCCCCGGCATACAGACGCTGGTCGACGTGGGAGGGCTGCCCGAAGCCGCCGGCGAGAGCTGCGCACATCAGGTTCACCCCTTTGTTCGTCTTCAGCTGGGTCACGGTCGGGGCCTTGGGGTTGCTGACATCGTCTCGACGACACTGGCGCCGCCATTGATGTGGTAGACCAAATCCCGTGGGGTATCCGCCACGAAGGTGAACGGCCATGTCTTGCTATGAAGGTCGATGTGTTCCTGGTTCAGGGGGGTGGTGCCGGTCGCGGTGTTTGTACTGGTGTCGATGGTCCAGATACGAAGCGGCAAGCTGGCGCACAGGACGTACTTGCTCATGACGGTCTCCTTAGCTGATCTGAGTGGGAGGCTGTCGCAGCTAACCTCTCCATCATCTTCCACCGCGTGATTCGGCAGCCCAGTGGCTCTGCTGAATTGATGGGTGTTTAGATGGCTCGCCGTTTTTTGTGCCCTTTTACATTGCTGGTCTTGTGGTGGGTGGGGGAGGGCGCGTGAAGGGGGCGCTCGGAGTGCAGCCGGCTGACTGAACCGAGCGGGTCGCATATCCGGTTGCTGGTGCGGGTTGCCTCGGCCGCGAGGCCCTCGTCGGTGCCGACCAAGACGGTCAGCTCGGCGGTGATCTCGTCGTTCAGCTGAGCGCAGTGTGTGAGACATCGTCCAGCCCGCGTCGGCGATCGCCTCGTTCGGCAGCACGACGGAGAAGTGTCGGGGACCGAGGCGCCCAAGGCATAGCCCCCTGTATCCCGTAACTCGAGGTTATTCGTGCTTCGGGCCGCGCGCCGCAAGGGCGGGGAGTGAGATCGGAACGGACGGACAGTACACAGCCGAGGCCGAGCTCGTCGCGATCCCACACGCCGCGGCGGCTGGTGTCCACGGACACGCGGTCATCCGGGTGAGCGGACATTGCACCTCTTTGTGGGCGGACAGTTCATCTCCTTGTGCGGTGTGACTTTTCGTCCCTCGACTGGCTCAGTGCAGTGGCTTGACGCCCTTGCCCGTGGTTGCCTGGGTGAGCCGGAGGCTGCTGCCCTCGGTCAGGACGATGTGCGCGTGATGCAACAGCCGGTCGACTGCTGCCGTGGCGAGCGTCTTGGGCATGATCGAGTCGAATCCCGACGGATGCAGGTTCGAGGTCACGATCACGGACCTGCGTTCGTAGGCGGCATCGATCACCCGGTAGAACGCCTCGGCGGCGGCCTGGCCGGACGGCAGCATCCCGATGTCGTCCAGGATGATGAGGTTGGCCCGGGTGATCTTCGCGATCGCCTTCGCGACGGAGTTGTCGACGGTGGCCCGGCCGACGTGGGCGGTCAGCGATTCGAGGCTGAACCAGGCGACTTGCATGCCCCGGTCGATGGCCTTGTGGGCCAGGGCCTCGGCGAAGTGGCTCTTGCCGGTGCCCGACGGGCCGGCGATGGCGAGGTTCTCCGACCGGCCGACCCATTCCAGCGTCATCAGGGCCTGCTGGGTCGGAGCGGGGATGGAGGAGTCCTCCTCCCGCCAGGAGCTGAACGTCTTGCCGGTGGGCAGGTTCGCCTGCTTGCGGTGGCTGCGGCGGGTCGCCGCCTCCCGGCCCTTGATCTCCTCTTCCAGCAGGATCCGCAGCACTTCGGCCGGGTCCCAGCGTTGCGACCGGGCGGTGGCCAGCACGTCCGGGGCCGCCTTGCGCAAGTAGGGGAACCGCATCCGCTTCAGGACGGATTCCAGATCGGCCGGGATCGGCGGCGGGGCCGGTGAGGAGGGGACCGGAGACGGGGCCGGGACGGGCTGGTCGGTTTCCGGGTCCAGCAACGCGATGCCGGTCATGGAAGATTCCTTTCTGCCGGGCCGCCGTTGCGGCCGAAGTCAGCCCAGGCGGAAGTGCCGGGCTGAACGGAGTGGGCCTCGTCGGCGACGACGAGGTCGGCGGGACGGACGCCGGACTTGCGATGCTGGACGATGGAGAGCAGGTCGTCCTCGGCGAATCGGCCCGCGGTCGCGGCAAGCCCCAGCGACATGTCGACCTCGGCGACACTGACCAGGGCCGCGAGCTCGACGGCGGCGGCCATCTTCACCCGCATCCGGGTGGTCCCCGCCGCAGCGGCCTCGATCAGCCAGGACTTCGCCCCGGGACCGAGCGCGAGGAAGGCTTCCTCGGCGGCATCGACGGGCCGGGGCCGCGGCGGCTTCGGTGAACCGTCCATCTCCTGCGGGTGGTTGGGATAGTGCTCGGCGAGGATGACCGGACGGCCGGGCAGAGCGATCTCGTGCCGGGCGACTTCCGCCAGGCCGGCCGGGCCCTGCATCCATTCCGGCCGGTGAGCCAGCTTCGACAGGTCGGCCACGACGACCAGCTCGTCGCCGTCGACCCTCACCCAGGCTTCCTGGCCGACCAGCCCGGACGGCGTCGAATAGCGCACGGACCCGAAACGGACGGTCTGGTCCCGCAGCACCTGTCTCGACTCGCCCAGCGCGAGCGTGTGAGGCGCCGGCGGCAGCGGATGCAGCCTGGTCCGCTCGACGTCGAGCATCGAGGACGGAGCCTTGCCCGTCTCGCGGTGGGTCCGGTTGTTCACCGTCTGGCAGAAGATCGCGCACTCGCCGCGGAGCTCGGCGAACGAGTCGTACTCCTTGCGGAGATTCGCCGTCGTGGGCACCAGATCCGCCTTCGCGATGCGGACCGTCGCCTCCGACCCGCCTTTGGACTCGGGATCGAAGGGGACACACGTGTGAACCTGCATCCCGTAATGCCGCCCCGTCGCGACGACTTGGGGATGACGGACCGCGATGCCGGCGACCCGGTCGATCGTGACCGTCTTCTCGTTGTCGGTCAGCGCATAGGTCGGCGCCCCGCCGATCGCCCGCAAGGTCGAGTCGATGCAGGTCACCAGCGTCGGCAGAGTCCGGTCCCAGGTCGGGATCACCACCCGGAACCGCGACCAGGCCAGCCACGCGCAGAACAACAGCGTCACGCGGGGCTCACCGCCGCCCGGGCCCGGGACCTTCGGCCCCCAGCCCCAGTCGAACTGCAACCACAGCCCCGGCTCGGTGATCCAGGGCCGATAGGTCCGCTGGTTCCCGGCCCGCCAGGCTTCCTTCGCCTTCGCCACCGCCCGCCGGGTCGTGCGCTCATCACCGGTGAACCCCAGCAGGACCAGGCGGTCGTGGAGCTTGTCGGCCCGCACCCTGCCCTGCGATCGGTCGACCCACTCCTCGATCTTCGGCATGAACGGGTCGATCATCTTCGGCCGGCGGACGAGACCGGTTGGCCGACCGGTGTCCCTCATCCGTGCGTAACGTCGCACGGTCTTGGGATCGACCCCCGCCAGCGCAGCCGCGGAATGCGCACATTCAGTGGCGTCCAGGGCCTCGAAGATTTCCATGATCTCCCTGTCAGACTTCTTCAACGTCCCTCCGGGTGGTCGGTCTCAATGCCAGGCAGCACTGAGCCAACCCCCGGAGGGATCGTCTGTTCGGAACCGACACGAATGGGTCCACGGAGAGGGAGATCAGCTGTCCGCCCAGCGGGGGCCGTCCCGTCCGCCTACAAGGATCTTGCGCTGTCCGCTCTCAGCTGGTACGACTCAGGGTGCCAGGCCCCAGGCGGCGAGGTCGTCGAGAATGTCCAGCAGAAGTAACCACGTCTCGCGATTCCCGAGGCCGGCAGGCCCCTTGCATACTGCCCAGCGGGCGTCGTCGTCGGTCCCCTCGCTTGGCCAAGGCTGGCGCCACTGCGAGGGGCAGGAGGCCTTGGGCAGTGACGGCATCGACGGTCACCGCGACCTGGCAGGAGGCGCGCTTGCCCAGGGGCCCCGGTGCTTGCGGCGCCACGCCGACTGACCTCCTGCCGTCCTTGGGAAAGGACACGTCATCGATCACCCATGCTGCCGTAGGACGGATCAGCGCCCTCATAGGGTCGGCGATGCGCCGCCGGACCGGGGCGGGGTGCCAGGCGGACCGGTTGACGAGCTGCAGCAGGTGCTGTTCGTCGCCGTCCACCAGCCGAGACGCCATCGCCTGGACGGACTTGTCGGTGTCCGTCCAGACTCAGTCCGCGCGGGCGCGAACACGTGCGCCGCGTACCTCGCCAACTGACCTGCCCGCGTATCACCTCAAGTGCGTCCACACTCCGAGGGGAAGACCTAACAGAGTCCTATCAGCACGGCATGAACATGTACGTCATCGCCCTGGCGCCAACACGTCCCTGCGGTCTTCTCGCGTGCTGCCTGGGCCCGTCACTGCCTGACCGCGACTCGAGCCTACGGCACCCTGCAGGCTGGGCCGGTCGGGTCTGCCAGGTCGCCAGCTCAAGTGTCCGCACCCGTTGCTACGGCCACAGCGGACGGCCCGAGCACCCACCGCGCCGGGCACGCCCCCGGCCAAGGCCGCCCGTGCCGTCCACGCAGCCCTGCCTGGGGTCATCCAGAGGGAAGAAGCCCATTCATGGGTTGCTGCGAGACTGTGCCGGAGGATCCTGTGTCTGTCATGCAGGAGCTCAATAAGGGCCGCGTGTTGCCCGATTGATTTTGTGAGACTGCGCCGGAGTGTAATCCCCTGTCTGTTATGCGGGAGCTCAACAAGTGACGCAAGTTATCCGGTTGATTCTCTGCGATATGATATTTCCCCCACAAGAATGCACTTCTTATGCCGAAGTACCAAAACGGCGCAACGTGCGGTTATAGTCAATTCAATGCGTTGCCATGTGCCGCATTCTGTGATTTTCGAAGCATTGACTGGTGTGCGCATGTAGCGCGCATGGAGCCCCGTGCGAGAAGTGGACATTCATGTTACCTGCAATCAGATGGCCGAACCTGATCGCCGCGTTCGCCGTGCTGGCCGCATGCCTGGTGGCGGCGACCGTCACGGGGCCTGCTGCCTCGGCACAAGACCGGCTCAGGAACCGTCCTATCATCTACGTGCACGGATACAATTCCGGTCCGGGCGTATGGTCCGGGACGAAAAGCTACGCACAGAGTATGGGTTACGCGGACGCTGAGCTGTTCACGTTCGACTATTCGAAACTCACCCCGGGAAACACCCGCATCGAGCAGCTTGCGGAGCGCCTTCGGGAATTCATCGACGGTCATCAGCTGCTGAACAAGTCGCCGGACGGAAAGGTCGACATTGTCGGCCATTCCATGGGCGGCCTGGTGGCGCGCAGCTATCTTCAACAGGCCGGCAGATACGGCCAGACGGCCCACCTGGTCACCATCGCCACCCCGAATCACGGCACTCTGCCGGCCCGTTTCACCCTCCTGTGCCAGGACATCTGGAGCAGTCAATGCAATGACCAGGTGCGGCAGATGGCAGGTGCCCACGGACTGCTCGACGACCTCAACCGCAACGAGACACCCGCACCCACCAGATACATCACCTTCCGGTCCAATATCGGTGACGAGCCGGTGGGGGAGTGGCCGGCGAAGACCGGCCTGTGCGACGGGCAGGTCTTCGGTCTGACCCGGGAGTCGAAGCTCAGCGGCTGGTACGCGGGTGACACCAGCGTGCTCAACGGATCCGACGAACGCGTGGTCAACCTGGTGGCGCCGTGCGAGTCGCACGACGGAGTCCGGGACAACGAGTGGGTCAAGAAGCGCACGCTCGACTACATTGCGGACAGTGACGGCGCGCACACCCCGAGGGCTGTGCAGGTCAAGTGCGGTGAATTGACGAGCCACTGGGACGGCGGCAGGTGGACCAGCGCCTACGGTCAGTCCTGTGTCACGGCGACCCGGGACCACGGGCGGAGCGCGGCGCGCGCTGTCTATGGGGAACTCAACATCCGCGGCTGTGGCTACTACTACACCCTCGGGAAGATCTGGGAGTACGTCGGGCAGGACCCCGACTACACCTGCGACGTGAAGTACCGGGGCCTCGTCGACCGGGACAGCACCCGGGTCGTCGACAACCAGAACACCAGAGTCTCGCCCACTCGCAGTACCGCAATCATGACCGATACGACTGAGGCCGCTCCAGGGAGCACCGTCACGGCAGGGTGGCGGTTCGACGTCACGGCACACGGCGAGACGCTCCGCGACGCCGCGGCGGACAGCGGCCCGCTCATCATTATCGGCTGACCAGCCTCCAGACCTCACGCCCCGAGGGCACCTCCGGCGTTCACCGCCGAAGCGACCCCTTGGGCAGCCATGCTGTCCGCGCTGTCGGGGCGGACCCGGATCATGTCACTGTGCCGTCGGCACGAGGAAGGACACCCCATGCGGCTCGTGCTGCGCCCGACACTGAAATCCACGGCGATCGCGGTTGTCGCCGTCCTGGCGCTCTCTTTCGCACCGGCCAACGCGTCCGCCCTCAAGGAGCGGGACACACCGGCCGACACCGTCCCGGTGAAGATTGTTACCTACAACACTATGCTGCTGGCCGACATCATGTCCCTCGGCGCCAACTACGACAACGAACTGCGCGCGCGGCGGTTGGCCCAGCTGGACCTGTTCAAGGGCACGGACGTCGTCGTCCTGCAGGAGCTGTTTCACATCTCCTCCTCCACCCAGCTGCTGAACGGGCTCTACGACGTCGGCTTCACCTACCAGACTCGCGTGGTGGGGGCCGACAAGGGTCCGTGGGAGACCCACGCCCGGGACTGGGACGCGGAGTACAAGGAAGGCGGGGGCTTGGAGAACGGCGGCGTGGCCATCCTCAGCCGGCATCCCATCGAGCGGGCCGAGCAACTGGTGTACGCCAAGGGGTGCGGTGCGGACAAGCATGCCCAAAAGGGTTTCGCCTATGCGCGCATCAACAAGGGCGGGAGCGTCTTCCACGTCGTGGGAACCCATCCGCAGGCTACCGAGTGCGGCAGCCGCGAGGAGGCCGAGGAGATCCGAGAAGGCCAGTTCACTCGGATCGATACGTTCCTGACTGGCAAGGAGCGCGGCAACGCCATCACTTCCTCGCAACCGGTGCTGCTGGCCGGGGACATGAACGTTGACCGGTACACCGACGAGTACCAGCGGATGCTCAAGGCACTGCGCGCCACCGCCCCCGCCCGCAGCGGCGAGACGTACTCGTTCGACACCCGCCACAACGAGCTCGCCAAGTTCCGCTACCCGAGCGACGGGCCGGAGGATCTCGACTACCTCCTCGCCCGCACCGGCCACCCGGCCCCCGCTGACTGGTCGAGCGCCGTCACCCGGCCCAGGACCGATGCCTTCGAGATTCGCGAGGGCTTCACCTACGGCACCTCTACGGACCTCAGCGACCACTACCCGCTCACCTCCACCGGAACCCTGCCTCGGCCATAACCGTCCCCGGGGGCTGACGCGCAGGCAAGCACCGTCTCACCCGCACCCGCACCCGCACCCGCACCCGCAGCCACGCGTACGCGGAGGAAGGTAGGAAGATGCCATGTCAGTTGCAACGGACCTTGAGCCCGGAGCCGTCACCCCGCCAGCGGCCCCGTACATCCCCGGTCCCTGGCAGTCCGGGGACACCGGCGGCGTCCGCACCGACAACTGGATGAGCCAGCTGCCCGACAGCATCTCGATGAAGCGGGTGACCATCCCGGGTACCCACGAGAGCGGGGCGCGCTACGCAGGAGCGAGCGCAGGCTTCGCCCAGTGCCAGAACGTGGACTTCACCATCGCCACCCAGCTCGCCGCGGGCATCCGCTACCTCGATGTCCGCTGCCGCAACTACAACGGCAGCCTGCTGATCCACCATGACGCGTTCTACCAGTACGCCAGCTTCGAAAACGTCGTCCAGCAGTGCGAGGACTTTCTCAAGGCCCGTCCGACGGAGGCGCTGTTCATGCGTCTCAAGCGCGACTACCACAACAACGACGCAGGCGATGACGGCACCGATGAAGGGTTCGTCGCCCGCTTCGAGGAGGTCCGCAAACGCCACGACATCTTCTGCACCGAAGGCATCCCCATCCTCGGCCAGGCCCGAGGCAAGATCATCTTGCTCGGCAACGTCAGCGGCCTTCCCGGCACGGACTGGGGCAGCTCCCAGCTCGACATCCAGGACTACTACGACCTCAGCAGCTGGACCCCCGTCGACAACAAGTTGGCGAAGGTGACCGCCCAGCTGGACAAGGCCCGGCGCGACAACAGCGGCACTACCCTCTACGTCAACCACATCAGCGGGTACTCCGTAAGCCCTCCACGCACCCCCTGGTCGATCTCCTCCAGCGCCAACCCCCGGGCCCTGAAGGCCATCCAGGACAGGTTCACGCCTTCCGGCCGAGGCTGCCTGGGCATCGTCCCCATGGACTACGCCGACGCGGACGCCGCTCCCGGCCTGGTCCAGCAGCTCATCCGATGGAACGACCTCGGCGGCTCGGGCCACACCCGGACCCTGACCCTCGAGAGGGCCGAACTCCTCAGCTTCAACGACGGCGGCGTGAGCCCGGCGATCCACGGCACGATCTGCGTCGACGGCTCCTGCGGCTCCAGCACTGCCTGGCACCGCAGCAACGACAGCGGCAGCCCAGTGATCTTCGAGAGGTCCCGCGGCACCTTCGCCCTCGCCGAGACGGTCACGAACTCATCGGCCGACTTCAAGATCACTGTCGAGCTGAGGGGCCACGACGCCCAGGGCCTCGACGCCATTGCGGCCAATGGTGTGACGACCTGGACGCCAGCCGACGGCGCTGGCCGGTTCCACCACATCTTCACCGGTGAGAAGGAAGGCCAGGTCCAACTCACCTACACCGTCAGCTGACAACACGGACCGTCCCCGCTACCGGAAGGGAACCGCACATGAGCGTGACCACCGCACCGCCCGGCCTGCTCCATTCCTCCCAGGCGTGCCACGGCCCCGCCGCTTGTCCCGGACCCCGCGAAGACCGCCGGCGGCGCGCTGCCCCTTGCCCGCCCACCGCGGCCAAACGTCCCGGACAGACCGCTCCGTGGCCGCCGCCGGGCCACAGCGAAGCGCCGCCGGTGGACTGCGAAGGAGCAGCCGGGACGCTGCTGCCGGCCCCGGCCGCCCGTCGGATGCGCCAGATGGTGGGAACGGGCAGGCCCCTGGCCTCTGGCGCCCGGGCCTGGCTGGAACACAGTTTCGGTGCCGACCTGGGGGCGGTGCGCGTGCACACTGGCCCCGAGGCGGACGCGCTGGCCCGCTGGCTGGGAGCGGAGGCGTTCACCGTCGGCGCGGACATCTTCTTCCGCGCGGGACACCTCGCACCAGGCAGCCGTCGCGGGCGGGTGCTGCTGGCCCACGAGATCGCCCACACACTCCAGCCCGACGACAGCAACACCGGCCGGGACCGGGTGGCGACGCACGGCCACTGGCGGGAAACCGCGGCCCGGCAGGCCGGCGCATCAGTGGGCGCGGGCGGCCAGTGCCTGCATCCCGGCCCGGCGGCCGCGCGCCGCACCGACCCGCGGCGCGCGCTGCTGGTGTGCCGGCACTCCTCGTGGGAACACCGAATGCTGGGCGAGTGCAACACCGGCAAACTCGACGCCATCGCGCTCGCGGTGGCCAAGAAGGACGGGACAAGCGGCGCGTACCTGCGCAAAATCCGCCAGTATGTGGAGCTGTGGCGGGCCAGCCCGGAAGAGGTCACCGAGGAACGGATCAAGGAGCACTTTCCTGATGTCCGCGCCATCAGGATGCCAGGCAGCGGGCTGCTGGTGACCTACGGCGAGCTGAACACGCTGGCCGACTACCTGCCACAGCCCGCCGTTTTGGACGCTCAGCCCAAGAGCGTCCTGCTGCCGATCTTGCAGACCGTGCGACAGGAAACCTACAACAAGATCGGCAAGGACTGGCTGCTCAACGCGTCCAGCGCGAACTTCGAGCAGGCCCTGGTCAACTGGCAGTGGGGCAGCTTCTGGGAGAAGATCCTCGAAACCTCACGGATGAACGACCTCACGAAGGGCGTCGGCGAGCAGGGAGTGGGCCACTACTACGGGTTGCTGGCCCGCAACGCCTGCCACTTCGCCCCGTACGCCTGGCACCGCTGGTACCAGTTCCACCTGATCGCCCGGGACTACGCCAAGCGGTCCTACGACGCCAGGGAAGGCGAGGGCGGAGAGAACCGGTACAAGGCACTGCTGTACAACGGCTATGCCGACCACTTCCTGCAGGACGCCTTCGCCGCCGGGCACCTGGTGAACAAGACGCTGGTCCTGCAGTGGTTCCTCGACTGGGTCGCGGACAAGTGGATTCCGGTGGCCGAATGGGACCGGGCCAAGGAGATGACGTTCGCCAAGCAGCCCGGCCTGGCCCCGGCAGCGATGTACACCGAGTATCCCTATCACGGTGTCGTCAAGGACCCGGAAACCGGCCAGGAGGAGTCGACCCGGCAGGCTCGCAGGGACGCCTCCGGCATCGTGGGTAATCCGGACAGCGACACCGCCTACGCCAACTGGCTGGCCTTCTTGGCCAGCGGGGTCGTCCAGGCGTCTGCGACCGCCCCGCACGACTTCTTCAACGCCCAGTCCCTGTGGGTGTCCTCCGTCAATCGCTCCACGCCCTACCAGATCTGGGGCGACGACACCCTCCTGACGGGCGGCGATGGCGTGCGGATCGCCGCTGAGACCGCCCAGATGTCCCAGCAGGCCGTGACCGGCATCCTTGCCCAGGGGCACGACGGTGGCATCACCGCGGCCAGCATCCACGACCGCCTGCCCAGCAGGGCCGGTGACACCGCCGACGGCGTCACCGATCTGCTGTCCTGGCACGAACAGGTGAAGAAGAAGGCGGACAACCAGCTGTTCAGCTCCTTGCGCGGCACCTATATCGCCATCTCCGTGGGAAACCCGCGACTGGGCAAGGTCTCCCTCGACGACTCGTACTGACTCCCCTCAGATCCGCACCACCACACCGTCAGGAGGACTTGCGTCATGTGGATGTTCGGAACCGTCGAGAACCGCTCCCCGGACCCTGTATGGATCGCCCACCACATCGACCCTGGTACCACCGTCACTGCCCCCGAACTGGGCACCGGCCTGGGCCGCGCAGAGATCGGTATCGGCCACCACGGCACGATGTACCTGCGCTCGGCGAACACCCCCGATGGCGCGGACGCCACCGTCACCATCGAGGGTTCCTTCGGTACCGTCCGCTGGACCGCGCCCAGCCCCGCCACCCTCGACGTCCTCGTCCACGAGGACTCCTCCTTCGCTCTCTCCGACCGCGGAAGCGAGATTGTCTCCGGCGTCCTCAGGAACCCCACCGAACTCGGGCAGGCGTCGGCCGCCGAGCTCGGCAACCTCCCGCCCACCGACTGACGCTCCGTCAATTTGTTGACTGTGGAGCGGGGTTACTCGTAAATGAATGCATGGTGGACGGGCCAGGTCCCGCATCGGAATCCTCGCGGACATGGCGAGGCCCTTATCGAAAACGGCCTGCACTGCATGAGCTCGTCGTACACACAGGTCAGCCGGAGGGTGCCGATACCAGCGAAGAAGCCCGCTCTGGTGTAGCCAGGTACCGAGTGCGGCGGTGAAGCGATCGTCTCGGCTGTGCGGGCTGCCGGGACACGGATCCATGTCCCCCGCGGTAGGACGATCCTTTCCTCTTCCTCCGAGTTCAGCCTTCCTCCCATCACTCCCCCGAGACCGGTCTCGGCATGGACAGATTGGTGTGCCAGATGTCTGCAGATGGCGTACAAGGCGCAATGCAAAAGGGGCAGGGCAAGTCACTGTCCGACCTCGCCCAGCAGGTGGACGGGCTGTTCTTGCCGGGCGACTGGGATTTTCACCTTCAGGACGTCTTCGTCAAGACGATCGACGGCTCGGGCGCTGACGACAAAGGGGGGTGGGTGGGAACAGCAGCCCTCAAGCGGTCAGACGCTCAGGCGGCGCGTCTGTCGCAGCTGTATGTCATCGGTGTGCCAGTGCCTAAGGGGGAAAAGGACGTCTGGCGTCATGTGGTCGTGGTGGATCTCGATGTGAACTTCGGCCTCAAAGAAGTGCCCGTCGTGGGCCAGGCTCTGAAGCAGGTGACCATCAGGCATGTCAACCTGCTGTGCAACCGGGTGGTCCTCACGGAGCCGTCGTCCAAGAAACTCAACGAGCTCCTCAAGAAAGCCGGCGTGACCAAGTTCGCCCTGCCGGTTCCGAAGTTCACCCAGTTCGACGACGACATCGCCGTCGGTACGCACCTGCTGGTGACCTACGCGATCGGGGCGGCAGAGCAGCCGGCCCTGAGCGTGGATCTGGTGAAGGGGGAGGGAAAGCGGGACCTGGTGGTCGGCGCGGGGGGCGGCGCCGCGGGGGGCGGCTCGTCGTGGGGGAGCCTGAGCAAGGTCGCCAAGGGGGTGCGGCGCATCAATTTCGCCTATGTGCCGGCTGTGACGGCAGCCAAGGGGAGCACGCCGGCCCGGCCGGGGCGGATCGTGGTGAGCTTGGACGCTGCGGGCGAGCTGGGGCCGCTGACGCTGGAATTCAAGGGTGCCGGGGTAGTCTGCCCGGTGGATACCTTCACGCCGTCGGCGACCTTGAGCGGAGTCGGCGTCAGTTTCGTGTGGGGCACGCCGGAGCTGGGGATCCGGGTCGCAGGCGGGCTGGTGCTCAATCCGCTGGCGTGGGCCGACGATCATCTGGTGCAGCTGGACGGCGCGGTGATGGTGTACCTGCCCGCCATCGCGGCGACCGTGGCGGGCTCCTACCGGCAGATGAAGGGGCAGGACGACCCCTCCGTGTTCTTGTTCGGGGAACTGGACTTCAGCCAGATGGTGGGGGGCGGGTTCGGGCCGCCGTGCTTCACGGTGCGGCGGGTGATGCTGGGCGGTGGCTACAACAGTCAGGTGCGGCTGCCGAAGCCCGACGAGGTGGAGAAGTTTCCGCTGGTGGCCGGGCTGACGGACGAAACGGCAGTGGGCAAGGACCCGACCCCGCTGCAGGTGCTGGACAAACTGACGAGCGGCGATACGCCGTGGATCACACCGAAGGCCCAGAACTTCTGGGCGGCCGGCGGCCTGGAGTTCGAGACATTCAAGATCTTGGCCAAGGTCTTGCTGCTGGTGGAATTCGGCAACGACTGGTCCGTGTCCGTCTTGGGACTGGTCACACTCCAGTTGCCCCTGGACTCGAAGAATCCGGCAGCCAAACTCGTGGGCCAGCTCGCGGGACAGCTCGAACACCGCTCGGTGAAGGTGCAGCAGAAGGATGCGAGCGGCAAGGACGTCGCGGTCGGTGACGAAGAGACGGTGCTCACCGCATCGGTCGTGCTGGGCACCAAGTCGTATCTGTTCACCGAGGACGCCAAGTTGACGGGCGGCGTCGCGATGCGGGTGTGGACGCAGGGCCCTCATGAGGGCGATTTCGTGTTCACTCTCGGGGGGTACGCACCGAGTTACAAAGTGCCCGACCACTACCCCAATGTGCCGCGCGTGGGGGTGACGTTCAACATCGGCCCGGTGACGATGCGCGCCGAGGTGTATTTCGCGTTCACGCCGCGTGCGGTGATGGCCGGCGGAAACCTGTCGATGGTCCAAAACCTCGGCTGGCTGCGGTGGTGGCTGAGTGTGCATGTGGACGGCTGGATCGGCTGGGACCCGTTTACGGCGTATCTGTCGCTGGGGGCATCGGTCGGTATCGCGGCGGACATCGATATCGGGCCCGTGCATGTGCGCCCGTCGGTGGAGCTGGGGGTCGACCTCGCCTTGTGGTGGTGCCCGGACTTCGGTGGCCACTGGAGCGTCTCGCTGTGGTTCGCGTCCATCTCGGGAGACTTCGGCAGCGACCTGCAAGGGAAGATCCCGGTCGACTGGGACCAGTTCAAGCGCACGGTCCCCAAGCCGGTCATCCTGCCCCGCAAAAACACCGAGCTGCCGGAAGAAGGCACGGCCGGCTCGAACAAGCCGGTACCGGATAAGGACACCGCACCCATCGCGGGGGAGGAGGCCAACGGTCAAGCCATCAACGGTTCGCAGAACAGCTTCACGTTCTCGTCCACCATCCAGGCCCCCGCCAAGGAGGTGTGGGTGCACCCGCCCACCGGGCAGCCCGTGTGCAAGGCATCGATGACGGACGCGGTGCATATCCGGGAGATGAACCGCTCCGACGTCGCCTCGCGGCTCGACGTGCACTTCAGCTACCTGCCGCGCGAGGGGGAACCGCTGCCGGCCGCCCACCCGGTCTTCCAGGACGCCTTCTGGGAGGCATGGTCCTACAAGCCGACCTATGCGAACCTGCCGTTCGCCAAGTGGGGAGATCCGAAGGTGGAAGCGCCCAAGTCCGCCTCGGACCTGGTGCCCCACCAGCTGACCGGCCTGGAGATCACCGTACCGGCGCCCACAGTGCGGTGTGCCGCGAGGCCCAACAACCGCCCGCTGCAGGCGGATGCGGCCGACATCGAAAAGGAGACCATCTATGCCTACGACGACGAGCGGGACGCCGGCATGCCGCTGACCGCGCAGGCGCCGACCCAGGGCAGTACCGCAGCGCTCTCGCCGGGAGCCGCCCATGTGGTCAAGGACGGGATCGCCTCCTCGCCGATCCAGCAGGCGCGCGGCCACCTGTTCGAGGCGTTGAAGGGGGCGGGCTGCCTGCGGACGTCGAAGAACGACGGGCTCGACAGGTACGCACGTGAGGTACTGACCACCTTGACCGATGACCCGCTGCTGGACGCAGCGGCCTGACCGAGCTCGGAGCTGTGATGTCGCAAGCCTCCATGTCGCTGGTCGGCACCCCCTTGAGCGTGTCGTTCTACGACAGCTATGTGCCCCAGATCCCGCCCGGGGAGTACACCGTCCGCTCCACCCACACCCTGGACGGCAAGAAACTCGACCCCACCGATCAGACTTTCACCATCGTCGCGCCCCGGTTCCTTGTCGGCCAGGACCTGGTCGAGGCGGTATATCCCGCGCAGGGGGCGCTGGGGGACTACCAGCTGGTGGCCCCTCACATCACACTCAACCGCGAGCTGCTGCCGTGGACGCGCCCGCTGACCGTGAGCGGCAGCGAACTGGGCGAGCCCTGGATGACGCTGCTGCTGCTGCGCGAGGACGAGATCGTCCGCAGCGCACCGGCGACGGCCAAGGAGGCGCTGCAGGCCACGGCGGAGGTCGCCGTGCCGGCGCTGGGGGACATCGGGTCAGAGGCCGAGACGATCGCCTGCCAGACGATCGAGATCAACGCGGACACCTTCGACCGGGTCGCCCCCCGGCGCGCGGAGCTGCCCTACCTGGTGCACGCCCGGGAGGTGGAGGAGAAGCTGCCGCACCATCTGGGGCTGTTCCGCGAGGACGGCGAGCGGATGCGCACGGGCAAGTTCGCGGTCGCCTTCACCTCCCGGCTGCCGCGGCTGAGCGGCCGCTACCAGGCCCACCTGGTGTCCCTGGAGGGCTGCGAGAGCTACTTCCAGAGCTCGGGCCGGCCTGCGCGGCTGCGGCTGTTCTCGCTGTACTCCTGGTCCTTCGAACAGGTCACCGGTGACCGTAGCGGGTTCACGGCCCGGATGCGGCACCTGGCAGCGCCCGCTGCTCCCCGGGGCGAGCACGCCGCAGCCCTGGAACTGCGACTTGCGCCGACGAGCCCGACACCCTCCGGTGACCTGGGCCGGCACATCACCGACCGCCTGGAATGGGGCTACACCCCGATCAGCTACCACACGCTGGGCGCCGAAGGCACCTTCGCCTGGTACCGGGGCCCGTTTGTCCCCGCCCCCGCGGTGAAGGCGCCGTGGGCGGATGCGACAGGCACACTCCGGCATCTGGAACGCCCCGACAGTGCGTTGATCTACCTCAAACGCTATGGCATCTACGACCTGAGCTACGCGGCCGCCTGGACGCTGGGCCGTCTGCTGGCCCTTTCGAACGGTGATGTGTCGGCTCCTTTGCTGCGGGCCCGCAACGCGGCCTGGCGGGCCCTGCACCTGAGTGCAGCTGATGCCGCCAGCCCCTTCACCCGGTGCGGGCCGGCCACGGAAGAGGATCCAGCAGCCGCGCCGCTGAGCGGCCTGGAGCTGATGGACCACCTGATGGCGACCCACCTTCCCGACCTGCTGGCGGGCCTGCCTGCGCCGCCGGATGACGCGACCGGCCCAGCAACCGAGCCAGCCGTAGCTGCGGCGCCCTGCCACCAGCACGATGAACAGCCCTGCCCGCCACGGCCTGCCCTGTCGGTGGCCGTGCAGCAGGCTGCCGCCGACCCCGATATCCGCCGCCGGATCCGGTGGGCCATCGCCCCCCACGTGCATGTCCCCGCCCCCACCGGCGCCGCCGACGTGGCCCCGGAAGCCCCTGGTGCAGGAGCGGCCCAGGATGTCTACCAGGATGCCCCGTTCCTGTCCGCGGCGCATATCGACGCCTGGACGCTGCTGTGCGTGGTGCCCTTCTACTACCTGGTGCCCGATGCCCGCGCCCTGCCCGAGGAGAGTCTGCGCTTCTTCTACCTCGATGCGGCCTGGCTGCAAGCCCTGGTCGACGGCGCCGTCAGCGTGGGGGTGGGCACCACCCTGGACAGTATGATCACCGCCGAGCTGCGGGAGGCGGTGGCGGCCACCACCGACGCCCTGCCCTGCGGGATGCTGCTGCGCAGCCAGCTGACCCTCGACATCCCCAACCTCTTGATCACGGCGACCCGACAGGGCGAGCCGGTGACCACCTTCCGGCGGAACATGGGCAGCGGCGTGTGGTTGCTGCTGTTCGCCGCCGTCCCCGACGAGGTCGTGCTCGCGGAGCCCTACCACGGCCTGCACTTCGGCCTCGATGAGTCCCACGAGGGCACTGCTGCAACCTCCCAGATCAACCTGCGGGCCCTGAAGGACGGCGACGCAGCCCACCGCGTCGGCACCAACCTGGGCCGCCAGCTCAAGGACGTCCAGCGATTCCTGCGGCCGGTGCCCCAGGGAACACCGGACGTGCTGTGCCTGCTATCAGCCAAGGACTCGCCCCAAGCCCCCACGCCGCCCGGCGAGGAGCCAGCGGCCGGAGGCCTGGTGGCCGCCTTGGCCAAGGCCCTGGCGGACGCCGGGCAGTTCGACACCGCCCAACGCCCCCTGCTCTCGCCGGCCGAGTTCGCCCTGCAGTGCATCGACGGCCCGCAGACGATGACCTTCAGTTACCCGAGGTGACTTCCTATGCCCCCCCAGGCCCTCTTGGTCCCGATCCAGGTCGACGCCCTTGTGGTGACCAGCGACGCGCTGGCCGCAGGGCACTTCAAACGCTGGCAACCCGACTTCCAAAACCTCATCGACCACCAGGACCCCGAAGACGCCACCCTGGTCGATTTCACCGATCCGAAATGGCACTGCGGCATGTACCTGCACTGGCGGCTTCCGGAAAGCCTGTGCGAAGGCAAGCAGCAGCCGGACGGCTCACTGGCCTTCCCCAAGATCCCCAACAGGTGGCTCGTCATCCGCACCAGCGGGCAGAAAGCCGCTGCCCGCAGCGTCAGCGGCGCCTGGGTCATCGAGAGCGACTACCTCGACAGCCAGCACCCCGATGCGGTGGACGGCATGAATGAGGGCACCTCGCCCTACCTGCTGACCCGCATCAACGGCCGCGATATCTCCCCGCCCCTAAAAGACTCCCTGGGCGCACGCACCGTCGGCTTCGACCCGAGCGCCTGGAGGGAGCGCAGCCCCGACGGCGAACTGTTCCTCGACATCCTCGGCCCCGGCCTGCCCACCTTCTCCGCCTTCCAGCCCTACAACGAAAACGTCCTGTCCTTCCACGACGGCAGTGAGGACTGGCCCAGCGACAACGTGCAACATCCCGAAGAGAAGTGGACGCTCAGCTACTGCGTCCTGGGCTGGTACTCCAACGCCGCCTACGACCCCGCCCGCACCAAGGACGCCAAGCAGGCGCTGGAATCCCTGCGCTGGAAGCTGCAGCAGCCTGACGCTGCCGGAGCCGGCTCCGTCTACTACGGCACGGTCTTGGCCCTGAGCGGATCGGGAGCCGGCGAGCCCGTCAACAGGCCCAACGCCGCAAGCGTGAGCATCGCCGTCGGCAGCAACGTCGATGACGCGTGGAGCGCGCTGCCTCCCACCGACGGCCCCAAGGCCGGACCTGGCGAGCGCAGTACCGCTGCCGAGCGCCGCCACCAGGCCCTGACCGCCCTGCTGGCCGGCACCTGCGAATACCTCAACACGCCCGACGGGCCCGTCAAAACCGCCTTCGCCCAGCACGCCGCTGGGTTCGGCACCGCGCCGACCAGCCCGCAGTGGTCCCTGACCGATCCGCACACCCCCACCCCGCCCCAAACCCCCGATGCCCAGCCGCCCAGCACCGACGACCTGGCCGACCTCAACCACCGGCAAGCACAGCTGCGGCAAGCGGACGCCGCACTCGCCCAGGCCCGCCAGCGCCTGGCCGACCTCTGGCGCCTGAAAGGCATCAGCCAGACCGGGGGCCAGACCCAGAACGCCAAGGCCCTGGAGGCCCAGCTGCGACACGCTCTGGAGGAGGCCACCCATCAGCGTGACGCCGCCGCCGCGCTCCGCCAAGACGTCGCCCGCCAGCAGGCCAGCGTGCACCAGGCCGCCCAGGCCGCCGGCCTCTCGCTGACCCCGTCCCCCGCGGCCCCCTACGAGCACCCGCAAGACCCCACCATCCTCCTGCAGGGCCCCGGCATCGACCAGCCCCTGACCCCCCAAGGCCCGCTGTCTTGCCGCCTGCCCGATGAGCTGCTCACCACCCTGCCCGGCCTGCCCGCCACCGACCGCGTCGATCCCCCCTACACCGACCTGGTGCCCGAACACCTGCGCAGCCTCGCCGCCAAGGCCTTCGCCGAGTTCACCGCCCTCGACAAGGCCGCCCACCACCCACTCCCCGACCAGGACGCCGACAGCCTCCTGCAGCACCTGCTGACCGCCCCCGAGCACACCCCCACTGCCCACGCCCTCTCCCCCCACACCCGGGCCTGGCGACCGCCCTGGTCCCCCCTGCTCCTGGAATGGAAGGGCCGCTGCGCCCCCATCCCCTACACCTCGGCCGAGCACAAGCCGCTGTGGAGTTTCAACGGCACGCATTACGCCTGGAAAGGCAGCGGCGACCACACCCCCAGCACCCTCGGCGGGCGCCTCTCCCTGACTCCTCTGCCCGGATTCGTCGCCTCCCGCAAGGCCGACCACATCGCCCGCAACCGCTCCGAAGACGTCACGCCCGCCTACCGACGTTTCTCCGACACCGCCCACCGCTCCGACATGCTCTCCCAAAGTCTGCAGGGCCTCAACGCCTGGTTCCTCCAGCGCAGCCCCATGCCCTACTACCTGCCCTCACCCGACAACACCGACAACACCGACCGGGCCGTCGCCCAGCAGCTGACCGAGACCACACCCGGCACCACCGCCCGAACGGTGCGCCTGCCCCTGCCCGCGGCCGACCCCGCCCACTCCGGCTTCCAGCCGGTTCGGGCCGGCCAGATCTACCTGGAGGAAGTCACCCTCATCGACCGCTTCGGCCAGACCGCCTCCCTCATGCTCGACCAGACGACGGTCTACACCAACAGCCCACCCGCCAAAGACAAGATCGTCAAGGACATGACGTCCTTCCGCGGCAAAGTCGTCCAGCTGCCCCCACGGCTGCTCCACCCGGCCCGCCTACGCATCGACGCCGTCGACCCCGACGACGACCGCAACCTCGCCCCCGACGTCCCTGACCTCGCGCCCACCCTGGCCGGCTGGCTCCTGCCCAACCGCCTCGACCACTCCCTGGTCCTGTACACCGGCACGGGCATGCCGCTGAGCGAATACCGCCGCGGCGCCGACCCCGCCCAGGCCGCCCACCTGACCCTGCCCCTGCCCGCTGGCCGCACCCTCGACAGCAACACCACCCTGGACAAAGTCCACGCCTACCTCGACGGCCTGAGCACCACCGCCCTTGAGGACCTGATCACCCTCATCGACGCCGGACTGACCACCACCGCCCGCACCGACCAGGACACCGCCGCACTCGCCCTGCTGGCCGGCCGCCCCCTCGCCCTTCTCCGCCTGCGCCTGGCCATCGAACTCGACGGCCCCCCGCCCGGCCCCACCGTCCCCGGCACCACCCCCAGCGACACCCTCACCACCCAGTGGCCGCTGCGGCTGGGCGCCGCCGACCTGACCGAAGACGGCCTCATCGGCTACTTCCTCGACGACCACTACAACCAGTTGCGCACCCCCCACCCGGTTCCTGCTGAGTGCACGGTTCTCAAGCATCTGCCCGCCGACGATCCGGATCTGACCGTGCCCTGCGTCGCCAGCCCGCTGCCCGCGAGCACCGGGCGCTTCGTCACCGTCCTGGTCGACCCCTGGCAAAAGCTCCACGCCGTCACCGACATCCTGCCGACGCGGTTCTACCGCATCCCCGAGCCTGCCGTGCGCGCCGGCCTGGACGCCCTGAGCATCCCCTTCTCCACCGACCCCCTGCTCACCCCGCCAGACCCCGACCAGAACACCATCCGTATGCCCAAGCCCAGTGCCTTCACCGGGCAGTGGCAATGGGCCCAACGCGCCTCCGCCACCCAGTGGAGCAGCCAGCCCAACCTCACACCCCCCACCGCCGACGCCGTGTTCCCGCCCGACCCCGCCCAGGCCCGCGCCGGCTTCCTGCAGCTCCTGGAAGCCTTCACCCGCCACACACCCCCCTCCTCCTGACCAGCACAACACCCCGCCCAGAAAGAAGGCCGACATGTACACATTCGTTCAGTCCGACTCGGGTTTCAGCATCGGTGTCATGACCACCCCCAACCCGCTCCAGGCCAAAGAAGCCACCGGCCTGGCCACGGGCGACATCGAAATCCGCATCGCGCCGCTCACCCCCACTGCCCAGTGCGACAGCATCCGCATCACCATCCCCTGCGGAGACACCCCAGAGGACCTGACCGAACGAGGCGAAAAGAAAGACTTCCAGCGCAGCGTCAGCCTGCTGCACAGCAACACACGCTGGACAGCCAGCCCCCCGGCCCTGAGCCCGGACAAAAAGACGAGCACCTTCACCGTCCACGCGGACAAGGACAAGGACAAGACCCTCACCGCGACCGACCCGCTGTGCATCAAACTCTCCAAGGTCCAGATCAACGAAAAGGTCGGCACCACCTGGGTCGAGGTCGCCATCAACAAGAACGACGCCGAGCGCCGGCAGCTGACCAAGGCGCCCCCCGGATTTGAGTTCCACAGCCTCGAGGCCAAACCCCAACTCGTCGAAAACGGCCAGTCCGCCCGCCTGAGCTGGTACCTGAACAAGCCGGCCAAACTCGACCTGGACTGGGTCGGCTTCGACGAACAGGGCTACGCCCACGAAGGCATCCGCACAATCACCGACGGCTCCCAAGGCCTCGTCCTCACCACCGACACCGAAGCCCTGCACAACCACTCGTTCTTCCGACTGACCGCAGAAGTCGGCGACAGCTCAGGCCACACCAAGGTCCACTGCTCCCTGAGTACCGTGGTCTTCGTCAACCGCGGCACCTTCCAGACCGGCCCGCTCATCGTCACCGGCACCACGAAAGTCATGGGCCAAGTCCAACTGCTGGCAGGCAACCTCAAGGTGACCGGTACGGACCCGACCGCCTTCAAGGCCTATACCCCTGACACTGACGGCATCGTATGCGCCAGCCTCACCGGCAACGGAAAGCCCGCACAGATCACGTTCACCGTCAGCGATACGCCTACAGGCAAGACAGTGCCGGACCTCAATGACCCTCCCGGCCTGGGCCTGGAAGCCCGCCGGGTCACCCTCAGCAGCGCCGGAGACTGGAACTACACCGAATTCTTCGTCGCGGCAGGAAACTACTTCACCATCGGGGGAGTAGCGGAGAAGGGTTCCGGAATCAGCATCCGCTGGATTCCCCTGGGCGCAGGCAGCATCACCCCATCTGGCTGACACACCACAGACCGCCCCCGACAGCAACCCTCCGCCGAGCCCCCCGACCAGCCGCCGGGGCGCCCCGCCGCCAGCCCACACAGCGCCTGCGCACCTCTCGAAACGGCAAGAAAGCCGCTCCGCACTCGCCGCCCGCAGCAACCAACGGCGAGAAGGAGCCACAGCTAAAGGAGACCCACCACACAACGCCAGCACAACCGCCGACCCGATGACGGCCCCGAAAACAGGCCGCAAGCCAGGCACCCCCAGAAATCCGCTCCCTCCCACCTGCCGCCCGTCACCAAGAGCCGATCAGGGCCCATGAAGATCGGTTACCCGAAGCCGCAGCCACTCCAAACCCGCCGCAGCGCCACGCCGTCCCGGCAGACCGAAAACCCGGTGACGACTTCTGCAGACACCGCCCTCCAGCCCGCAACCCGCACGTATGCACCATCCTCCCGCCCCAGAAAGGCCCCCGCGATGACCATCTCCGGACCCGACGGACTCTCCAATGTCAGCGTCGCCTTCTACCTCCCCCACCCCTACGACACCGCACCCGCACAAGGCGCCGAACTCGGACAAGCCTTCTTCCTCACCACCCAGGCCACCGTCTACATCCGCACCCTGAAGAACACCACCCCCACCCCCACCTGGGACACCAGCCGCTACGGCCCCAACCCACGCGACGTCAGCCCCCTGTGGGTCGGCTACCGCGACTACCTGACAAAGGAAAAGACCACACTCGCCGCCATCGTGAAACGCAACCTGCCGTACTTCATCCAGAGCGGCGCGAGCGGACACACCGTCCTGGCACCCAACAGCCAAGCCAAGCCCTACGACCCCCAGGACGAGAAGAACAAGAGTGCCTGGTACAGGCTCAAGCCCCGCCCCGACCAACCTCTCACCGGCCTGCTCACCGACCTGCCCGCAGCAGCAAAACAGTTCACCGCGGCCACCTCACTCATCGAACCCAGCCGCGCACTCGCCATCGTCTTCACCGGCAACAAGTACTGGCTCACCGACACCGACACCAGCACCAGCTCCCTGTCCGCGGACCCCAAGACCCTCACCTTCGACGTCCGCACCGCCATGGCCATCGACCGCAAAACCATCCTGCTCCTCGATGCCACCCACACCTGGTACACCGTCACCCCCCACGCCGAGGAGGACGAACAGACCGGGGCGACCAACTGGGACACCTTCCAGCTCAAGACCAGCTAAGACGCTGGTTCCTTTGGTGGGTTGGTTTGCTGTGCTGGGCATGACGGGGCTTGCCGAGCGGTTGGTGCCGGATGAGTTGTGGGAGTTGTTCCGGCGTGCGGGGCCCGAGACGGTGGTGGTAAGCCCGCAGGGTGGCGGCCGGCGGCCGGCGGCGGGCGGGGGACCATGAGTGTCTGGCCGCGATCGTGTTCGTCACCACCGGCTGCACGTGGCGACAGTTGCCGCCGTTGTTCGGGCCGGCCTGGCTGACGGTCTACCGGCGCTGCGCCCGCGGGAGCAATGAGCGGGTCTGGGCCCGGCTCCACTGCGTCATCCTGGACGAACTTAGGCGTACAGGGCGAGCAGGACTGGTCTCGTTGCGCCATCGACTCTGTGAGCGTCCGCGCTCTCAAAGGGGGCTGTTGATCGGTCGAATCCGACCGATCGCGGCAAAAAAGGATCGAAGATCTATCTCGTCAGCGACCGATCCGGCCTGCCGGTCGCCATTGACGCGGCCAACACCCACCACAGCCTCGCACTCCAGCCCCTTGTGGTGTCGATACCTCCGGTTCGCAGCAGCCGCGGCCCCCGCCGCAAACGGCCAGACAAGCTCCATGGCGACAACGGCTACGACTCTCCTCACCTGCGACGATGGCTCCGCTCTCCCAGATCACCCCGCGGATCGCCCGTCCTGGCTCACTAGCTGCCGCAGGCTCCACCGCCGCTACGAACGCAAGCCAGAACACTTCCTCGCCACCAGCCTCATCAACCAAGTAAAACAACGTCTAGGAGACCGCCATGAGTAAGCTCACCCTGTACACGCCCGCGCCGTTCCGTATCCGGACCATCGACACCAGCACGCGAACTGTGAGCGATCCCGTGAGCAGCCTGGAGGGCGGACTGCCCCCCTACCAGGCCGGAATTCTCCTGCAGGATGCCTCCCGGTCGCTGGTCTACCGCGTTAGCGCGAGCCCCTCCGAGAGCGTCGATGAGTTCGATGTCAGTAATCCCAAGAGCCCGACCGTAGCTCACCTGCAGGCCGGTAAAGGGGCGAAACTGCGGTGCGCGGCCCTTGCCGGCGGCTTCGGCCAGCCAGCCCATGTCGACCAGCGTCTGTACTGTGGCGGCAGCGACGGCTTTATCTACACCTTTCCGCTGGACTCCAGCGGCAAGACCCGCAAGACAAACTCCGCCCCCGCTCCCTACGAAGTCGTCGAAGCCCACGGCAGGCCGATCATGGACCTCGCCATCACCTCCGACGGCACCCACGCCTTCGCCCTCATCCAAAGCGCCGACGGCAAAGCCGCTGCCGTTACCAAAGACCTCAAACCCATGCCCCACCCGCCAGGAGTGCACTACCTCGCCGACCGCCCCCAATGGAACACAATCCCATATCCCGAAAAAATTACCCTCACCCCCGACGAACGCCACCTCATCGTCACTGCTTTCGGTGAAAAGAAATGCACCGTCATCGACACCACGACAACCAAATCTTATGAACGTTCACTCGCCGCCGATGCGGGATGTCTAGTACACATCAACAACACTACCGCCTATTTTCTATGCGTAAATAAATTCCATAGCGTCGATCTCGCAAGCGACGAAACGAAAACGGGACCAAAAGCGAATGGATTTGGCATGGGATTCTTCGTCGCCACCGGGGCGGGACGCGTACTGTTCACCGGACCCAACAGCAAGTCGATGTCGTGCAGCCTCTGCGATTATGACGGAAACGGGGAAGCCTATATTTTTTCAGAACACTCGAAAGACCTATCGCTGGAGGTACACAAAGACATGGCCGTGGGATTCGGCGTGATCGCCGAAGGCGGCTGAGGCACCGACAGAGCCCGACGCCGCCCGGGCGCCCCGTCACCCCGCGCGCCAACAGAGTGAACAGACCGGCGCCACCGACTGGGACACCTTCCAGCTCAAGACCAGCTAAGAGCTCGTAACACGATCTTGTTGAGTTGCCCTGGTCGGGCGTGACCAGTCTGGCGATTTGGCCGTTCGTGGTGGTGTGAGCACTCGGCCGTGGACCGTGGATGACGACTTGTGGACGCTGATCGAACCGCTGCTGCCGCCCTGGCCCGAGCGGTCGCCGGGACCACGGCCAGTGGCAGACCGGCTCTGCCTGCAGGGCATCCTCTACGTCCTCTACGACGACATAGCCTGGCAGCTCCTGCCGCTGGAGCTGGGGTTCGGCTCCGGGCAGACCTGCTGGCGCCGCCTGGAACGGTGGCAGCAGGCCGGCGTCTTCGACCAGCTCCACCGGATTCTGCTGGCCGAGCTGAACGCGGCCGGCCAACTCGACTGGTCCAGGGCCTGCGTGGACGGCTCTCACATCCGCGCGAAAAAGGGGGTGCCGACACCGGTCCGTCGCCGGTCGACCGGCGCAAGACGGGCAGCAAACACCACCTGATCTGCGACGGACGCGGCACCCCACTCAAGGTGATCACGACCGCGGCCAACGTCAACGACGTCACCCAGACCCTCACCCTTGTCGACGGCATCCCGCCGATCGCGGGCCGCCCCGGCCGCCCGCGCCGACGCCCCGACGTCCTGCTCGGAGACAAGGGCTACGACTCCAACCCGAACCGCGACGAACTCCGCAAGCGCCGGATCCTGCCCGTCATCTCCCGCAAAGGAGCCCCGAACATCAAGGGCATCGGCCAGCTCCGCTACGTCGTGGAGCAGACCTTCGCCCTCCTCCACCACTTCAAACGCCTCGCCGTCCGCTGGGAACGACGAACCGAACTCCACGACGCCTTCATCTCCCTGGCCTGCAGCCTTATCTGCTGGCGACGCCTCAAGAAACGCAAACCATGATCGCGTTACGAGCTCTAAGGAAGAACCGCCATGAGTAAGCTCACCCTGTACACGCCCGCGCCGTTCCGTATCCGGACCATCGACACCAGCACGCGAACTGTGAGCGATCCCGTGAGCAGCCTGGAGGGCGGACTGGCCCCCAACCAGGCCGGAATTCTCCTGGTGGATACCCCCCGGTCGCTGGTCTACCGCGCTGGTGGGAGCGGCTCCGAGAGCGTCGATGAGTTCGATGTCAGTAATCCCAAGAGCCCGACCGTAGCTCACCTGCAGGCCGGTAAAGGGGCGAAACTGTGGTGCGCGGCCCTTGCCGGCGGCTTCGGCCAGCCAGCCCATGTCGACCAGCGTCTGTACTGTGGCGGCAGCGACGGCTTTATCTACACCTTTCCGCTGGACTCCAGCGGCAAGACCCGCAAGACAAACTCCGCCCCCGCTCCCTACGAAGTCGTCGAAGCCCACGGCAGGCCGATCATGGACCTCGCCATCACCTCCGACGGCACCCACGCCTTCGCCCTCATCCAAAGCAACGACGGCAAAGCCGCTGCCGTTACCAAAGACCTCAAACCCATGCCCCACCCGCCAGGAGTGCACTACCTCGCCGACCGCCCCCAATGGAACACAATCCCGAGCCCCGAAAAAATTACCCTCACCCCCGACGAACGCCACCTCATCGTCACCTCCTTCAGTCAAAATAAATGCACCGTCATCGACACCACGACAAACAAATCCTATGAACGCTCACTCGCCGAAAGTGCGGGATGGCCAGTACGCGTCAGCAACACAACCGCCTATTTTCTTTACGCGGGTCAATTCCATAGCGTCGAGCTCGCTAGCGAGGAAAAGAAAATGGGGCCTAAATCGGGATCTGGAATGGTATTCTTCTTCGCCATTGGGGCGGGGCGCGTACTATTCACCAGGTATGACAGCAAGTCGATGTGGTGTAACCTCTGCGATTACGACGGAAACAGGGAAAGCCATATTTCCTCAGAACACTCGAAAAACCTACCCCTGGAGGCACACAAAGACATGGCCGTGGGAATCGGCGCGATTGTCGAAGGCGGCTGAGATATCGACAGAGCCAACGGCGCTGGCCCCACGCCGACCAGGACGGACAGGCCGGTGCCACCGACTGGGACACCTGCGCGCGAGATCGTGACGGGCTATCGGCCTCAGGTGTAGGGCCATGGGGCAGTGAACCTCTTTCATCCCCTGTCCGAGGGGTGAATGTGCAGGTCAGCGAGGGTGTGTGGCATGGCGAAGCCCCCGTCGTGGGTGTGGTGATTCCACTCATCACACCGATGCCGGGGGCTTCGTTGGTTCCGTGTCCTGCCATGCTCGATGTCCCGCACGAGCTCATCGAGCATGTCGCATGGCTGCTGCATGCCCGCAGAACCGAGATCGACTTTCCCTGGTGCAGGCTGGGTTGTTTCAAGCAAGCCCTCCTCGCGCTCGCTCATCTACGGAAGAACGAGACGTTCGCCCAGCTCGGGGCAGGTTTCGGTGTGTCCGAAGCCACCGCGTGGAGGTACGTCGACGAAACCCTCGAGGTCCTGGCCGCCTGGGCTTGAGAGCGGACAGCGCAAGATCCTTGTAGGCGGACGGGACGGCCCCCGCTGGGCGGACAGCTGATCTCCCTCTCCGTGGACCCATTCGTGTCGGTTCCGAACAGACGATCCCTCCGGGGGTTGGCTCAGTGCTGCCTGGCATTGAGACCGACCACCCGGAGGGACGTTGAAGAAGTCTGACAGGGAGATCATGGAAATCTTCGAGGCCCTGGACGCCACTGAATGTGCGCATTCCGCGGCTGCGCTGGCGGGGGTCGATCCCAAGACCGTGCGACGTTACGCACGGATGAGGGACACCGGTCGGCCAACCGGTCTCGTCCGCCGGCCGAAGATGATCGACCCGTTCATGCCGAAGATCGAGGAGTGGGTCGACCGATCGCAGGGCAGGGTGCGGGCCGACAAGCTCCACGACCGCCTGGTCCTGCTGGGGTTCACCGGTGATGAGCGCACGACCCGGCGGGCGGTGGCGAAGGCGAAGGAAGCCTGGCGGGCCGGGAACCAGCGGACCTATCGGCCCTGGATCACCGAGCCGGGGCTGTGGTTGCAGTTCGACTGGGGCTGGGGGCCGAAGGTCCCGGGCCCGGGCGGCGGTGAGCCCCGCGTGACGCTGTTGTTCTGCGCGTGGCTGGCCTGGTCGCGGTTCCGGGTGGTGATCCCGACCTGGGACCGGACTCTGCCGACGCTGGTGACCTGCATCGACTCGACCTTGCGGGCGATCGGCGGGGCGCCGACCTATGCGCTGACCGACAACGAGAAGACGGTCACGATCGACCGGGTCGCCGGCATCGCGGTCCGTCATCCCCAAGTCGTCGCGACGGGGCGGCATTACGGGATGCAGGTTCACACGTGTGTCCCCTTCGATCCCGAGTCCAAAGGCGGGTCGGAGGCGACGGTCCGCATCGCGAAGGCGGATCTGGTGCCCACGACGGCGAATCTCCGCAAGGAGTACGACTCGTTCGCCGAGCTCCGCGGCGAGTGCGCGATCTTCTGCCAGACGGTGAACAACCGGACCCACCGCGAGACGGGCAAGGCTCCGTCCTCGATGCTCGACGTCGAGCGGACCAGGCTGCATCCGCTGCCGCCGGCGCCTCACACGCTCGCGCTGGGCGAGTCGAGACAGGTGCTGCGGGACCAGACCGTCCGTTTCGGGTCCGTGCGCTATTCGACGCCGTCCGGGCTGGTCGGCCAGGAAGCCTGGGTGAGGGTCGACGGCGACGAGCTGGTCGTCGTGGCCGACCTGTCGAAGCTGGCTCACCGGCCGGAATGGATGCAGGGCCCGGCCGGCCTGGCGGAAGTCGCCCGGCACGAGATCGCTCTGCCCGGCCGTCCGGTCATCCTCGCCGAGCACTATCCCAACCACCCGCAGGAGATGGACGGTTCACCGAAGCCGCCGCGGCCCCGGCCCGTCGATGCCGCCGAGGAAGCCTTCCTCGCGCTCGGTCCCGGGGCGAAGTCCTGGCTGATCGAGGCCGCTGCGGCGGGGACCACCCGGATGCGGGTGAAGATGGCCGCCGCCGTCGAGCTCGCGGCCCTGGTCAGTGTCGCCGAGGTCGACATGTCGCTGGGGCTTGCCGCGACCGCGGGCCGATTCGCCGAGGACGACCTGCTCTCCATCGTCCAGCATCGCAAGTCCGGCGTCCGTCCCGCCGACCTCGTCGTCGCCGACGAGGCCCACTCCGTTCAGCCCGGCACTTCCGCCTGGGCTGACTTCGGCCGCAACGGCGGCCCGGCAGAAAGGAATCTTCCATGACCGGCATCGCGTTGCTGGACCCGGAAACCGACCAGCCCGTCCCGGCCCCGTCTCCGGTCCCCTCCTCACCGGCCCCGCCGCCGATCCCGGCCGATCTGGAATCCGTCCTGAAGCGGATGCGGTTCCCCTACTTGCGCAAGGCGGCCCCGGACGTGCTGGCCACCGCCCGGTCGCAACGCTGGGACCCGGCCGAAGTGCTGCGGATCCTGCTGGAAGAGGAGATCAAGGGCCGGGAGGCGGCGACCCGCCGCAGCCACCGCAAGCAGGCGAACCTGCCCACCGGCAAGACGTTCAGCTCCTGGCGGGAGGAGGACTCCTCCATCCCCGCTCCGACCCAGCAGGCCCTGATGACGCTGGAATGGGTCGGCCGGTCGGAGAACCTCGCCATCGCCGGCCCGTCGGGCACCGGCAAGAGCCACTTCGCCGAGGCCCTGGCCCACAAGGCCATCGACCGGGGCATGCAAGTCGCCTGGTTCAGCCTCGAATCGCTGACCGCCCACGTCGGCCGGGCCACCGTCGACAACTCCGTCGCGAAGGCGATCGCGAAGATCACCCGGGCCAACCTCATCATCCTGGACGACATCGGGATGCTGCCGTCCGGCCAGGCCGCCGCCGAGGCGTTCTACCGGGTGATCGATGCCGCCTACGAACGCAGGTCCGTGATCGTGACCTCGAACCTGCATCCGTCGGGATTCGACTCGATCATGCCCAAGACGCTCGCCACGGCAGCAGTCGACCGGCTGTTGCATCACGCGCACATCGTCCTGACCGAGGGCAGCAGCCTCCGGCTCACCCAGGCAACCACGGGCAAGGGCGTCAAGCCACTGCACTGAGCCAGTCGAGGGACGAAAAGTCACACCGCACAAGGAGATGAACTGTCCGCCCACAAAGAGGTGCAATGTCCGCTCACCCGGATGACCGCGTGTCCGTGGACACCAAGGAGCCGGCGCCACCGTCCGCACCCCCTACCACCACCGCATCCAACCGCCGCACTACCAGCGATTCAACCGCGTACATGCCCGGCTTCGCACTCCGGGAGAACGCGCCTTCGCCCGCCTCAAGTCCTGCCGCGTCCTTCGCCGGACCAGATGCCCCACCAACCGCGTCGGACGGATCGTCACGGCCGTCCACACCCTCCTCACCTGCAGCTATCCAGAATGAAAAAGGTTCATTCACGCAGACCCATCCGTACGGAGACTCCCTATGCAGCCCCACCTGCGGATAACGGCTCAAGAGGCGGCTCCGGACCGCGGGGCGGTGGCCACGATTCAGCTTGCCCGGCGTCGCACACAGCGCAAGCCACCTGCCCGGTTCCGTGCGTTGGGGCCGCAGCACCGCACGGCGCGGTTCCTGGGCTCACGGGATCGGCCGCCTCGCCAGGTGCGGGATCTGGCGGTACTGCCGCTGGCCGCGGACGTGGGCCGGGACATCGACCAGGCGCTGTACTTGGCGAGCTCACATCCCCACGGTCCGCTCGCCACGGCTGCCCGTACCCGGTTGGCGTTGCATATCACCGCTCTGGCTGGCCCCTCGCAGGCGTTCGCCAGGCACCTGCCCGAAGGCGGGCGCGCCCGGGATGCCGCTCTGGACACCGTGCGCCACGCCCGGGACCTGGCGGCCCTTTCCGATGGGGGAGACCCGGCCACGGTGCTGCGGCTTCTGGCCCACAGTGCCGGGCGCCTGTGGGCCTACGCCATCGGGAGCCCACACGAAAACTGGTGGAGCACCTGCCGTTGAGAGCTGTGGCGTTCCCACCGTCGCCCCACACCATCGCCAAGCGGGGCCCGCTAGCCTCCAGCCGATACCGCCGCCGGTTTCCTCGGGATCCTGGTCGCCAGCACGTCCGAGGCCGTCGTCAACGGGGCACCCACACCAGCACCGGCACGGTCACCCCCCTGCCGCACGACTGCGCCCCTGCGTAGCGGGAGAACCCGTGCGGGGAACTCGGGGCAGCGCCTCGCTCACGCGCGACAGGAAGCGGTGGCCTGCACCCGCGTCAGACTCCGGCGTTGCTTGCGCAGGCAACGCCACGACCAGCTCGATCATGTGCGGCAGCAGCGTCAGCTTCTGCCGCAAGGCCAGGGCACCGTCGGCCGTCGCCTCGACTGCTGAGGCATAGTCCCACCGTCAGCGCTCCCCGTCGCCGCCGGCTCCCGCCGCCCAGGAACATACGTGTCGGGCCAGAAGAGGAGTAGGAGACCAAGGAGATCCAGTCGATGCGCAAGCTGACCCCCTGTGAGGCGGGCGGTCCTGGACGAGAACGGCACCGGTACCGTCAGACAGCATGTACCGCCGGAACGCTGTCTCCTTGGCAAGCTGCCCCCCGCCGCCCGCGATCACGGCCACCTGATCCGCATACCGAGAGGACTTCAACACGCGGGACATGAACTCGCCGACCGTGACCACCGCCGTTCCCTTCCCCCCGACCGGACGTTGATATACGCGCTCTTGAGTGCCATCATCCCAACCGTACACACGCCAGCCGCAGAGACGATCTCACAAAGCCGGGACTGCAGTTCAGCATGGACCATGCTGGCCAGCCCCGGCATGACGAGATCCGGGATCTGGGTGCCGGTGGCGAGAAACACCACCTCGTCGGGGGCCAGCCCAGCCCTGTCAAAGCATTCCGTACGGCCGAGGCAGTGATCCCGCCAGGCTAACCTGGCTCTCCTGCTTCGTCTTGATGCCGTAATTCCGGTAGGTGATACCGCGGTCGTAGAGGGGCGACTTCCGTAGAACCGCATTCGGCTCACCAGCGATGCCCCTGTAGGCATCGATCGCGTCGTTGGAAATCGGCGGTCCGGGAAGCAACGTTCCGGTAGCGCTGATGTATGCCTTATGCATGGATACGTCTCACCTCTCGAGGCAGGGAACGGCCCCCGCAGTGGGCGAGCGTCGAGTGACGGGACGCAAGGGGGTGCCGCCGCCGCAGAGGGCGAAGGCCAGAGCAGACGCGTCCGACCAAGGCAGACTCTTGGACCCGCGGGTGGCCTGCTGTGGATCTCGCCCGCGCTGCTGGGCCGCACCCATGACCTGACCGCGGCCCGCACCGGGATCTGCGAACGCCAGGGCGCTCCCGTCCTCGCCGACCGTGCCTACAGCGGCGCCGGCTCATGAGCGACCACACCGGCTCAGACGGCTTCCCGGCCGGGCCTCGCCACGAGCCCGGCAGACGATCAACCGGGCCCTGTCGGCGAGGAAGAGCGCCAGCCGAACGAAGCATCGCGCGACTGAATTCCTGGCGGATCTTCCGCCGGGCCCGGTGCAGTCCCCATGGCAGGAACACCATCGCCGCTGCGGTCCTCATCCTGGTGACAAGCCTACTGCTCTCGCTCCCAGTACCGCCCGGCGCCAGCACCTCGTTGCGTCAGGCCCCGGCGGCCGCCCAGCGGGCAGCACCTGGTCACAACTATGCCTGTCTCCAGAACCACGGGCGCCAGCGCTTACGCGACTCCACTCCTCTCCTCTCCTCGCGAGGGACACGTCGCCTTGAGGTGTGGAGTCGTCCGCAAGCAGCCCGGGAATCAGACCTCGAGCAGCAGGTTTGTTCCAATAAGCAACCAGATCCTCTCGGCGGGGCCGAAATTCATCGCTGGCATATCAACTCGTTCCTTCCCATCATAGGTAAAGAGGACACATGACAAGTAATCCGTTCCCTCCTTGTACTGGGCGGTCAGGGTGAGCAGCACATGCTTATCCCCGGTCCCGACTACGCCAGCCAATCCAGGATTAACCTCAGACTTTGCCTCTCCGCTGGCGAGGTCAATTTTATGGAACTCGCCGAGGCTGTTAAAATAGGCGGTAGAGTCGTCAACGCGTACTGGCCTAGGTGCGAAAACGGGGTCGGTGGCGAGATGGCGTTGGTGGGATTCGGTTGTCTTCGTGTCGATGATGGTGCACATGTTTGAGTTGTTGGCAGTGACGATGAGGTAGCGTTCGTCGGGGGTGAGGCTGATACTGGTGGGGTTGGGGATGGTGTCCCATTGGGGGCGGTCGGCGTAGTAGTGACTTTGTGGGTTGTGGGGCATGGGTTTGAGGTCTTTGGTGACGGCGGCGGCTTTGCCGTCGTTGCTTTGGATGAGGGCGAAGGCGTGGGTGCCGTCGGAGGTGATGGCGAGATCGATGATGGGCCTGTTGTGGGCTTCCAGGACTTCGTAGGGTGCGGGGTCGGACGTTGTCTTGCGGGTCTTTCCGCTGGAGTCGAGGGGAAAGGTGTAGATGAACCCGTCACTGCCGCCGGCATACAGGCGCTGGTCGACGTGGGAGGGCTGTCCGAAGCCGCCGGCGAGAGCGGCGGACATCAGGTTCACCCCTTTGTTCGTCTTCAGCTGGGTGACGGTCGGGGCCTTGGGGTTGCTGACATCGATCTCGGTGACACTGGCGCCGCCATTGATGTGGTAGACCAAATCCCGTGGGGTATCCGCCACGAAGGTGAACGGCCATGTCTTGTCCTGGATGTCCATGTGTTCCTGGTTCAGGGGGGCTGTGCCGGTCGCGGTGTTTGTACTGGTGTCGATGGTCCAGATACGAAGCGGCGAGCTGGCGCACAGGATGTACTTTCTCATGACGGTTTCCTTCAGCTGATCTCACTGGGAAGGTGTCGCAGCGAACCTCTTCCACCCCGTGATTCAGCAGCCCCGTAGGTTTGCTGAATTGATGGGCCCTCAGGTGGCTCGCGGACTTTGGGGCCCTTTTTACCGTACTGGTCTTGTGGTGGGCGGGGAGGGCGCGCGAAGGGGGCGCTCGGAGTGAAGCCGGCTGACTGAACCTTTTCAGCGTCACCGCCGATGCGTGATGACCTTGGTGCCCGCAACGGACGGGGCTCCCTTGCCGTTGGGTGAGGTATTCGAAGCCTCAACCTGCCGGTCCAAGAGCCCCGTTGGTTCCCTGCCCTGCCGCACTCGTCCAGCCTCATGCGCTGGTCGAGTGGTAACCATGCTCATCGTTGCCCGTGAGGGTGACCGCCGCTGCAAGTTCCCGCCGCACGAGCGCGCCCTCGTCGCTCTCGCCCACCTGCGCAAGCACGACACTCTCGCGCAGATCGCCGCCGGGTTCGGCATATCCGTAGGCACCGCCCACGCCTACACCACCGCCGTCGTGCGGCTTCTCCCCGACCGGGCCTCGGGCCTGCTCAAGACCCTGCGCGAGCACGACCCGGCCTACGTGCTCCTGGACGGCACGCTCAGCATGTGCGACCTCCTGGGCGACGGACGCGCCGATCACTCCCGCAGGCACCGGCGCCACTGCGTGAACATGCAGGTCGCCACCGATCTCGCAGGCTGTGGATCTCGCCGGCCTTGCCGGGCCGTGCTCACGATCTGACCGCCACCTGCACCCACCGCATCATCCGAATCTGCGAACGCCAGGGTGTCCCGATCGTCGCCGACCGCGCCTACATCGGCGCCGGCTCCTGGGCACGACCGCCACCCGGCGCCCGCCCAACGGCGAACTGGCACCGACCGAACGGCCGTTGAACCCGGCACTCGCCCAAACCCGCGCTCCTGTCGAACGAGGCGTCGCCCGCCAGAGGTCCTGGTGGATCTTCCGCCGGAGCCGCTGCATCCCGCATCGCATGACGGACATCGCCGCCGCGGTCCTCACCCTGGAGAGACAACGTTGAAAAGGTCCGGTGGCCTTCCGGGTGTTTATTTCCCGAGCGGAAGGTTCGCTTCGGGGTATAGAGCCGTCCACTGGAAGGTCGGGGATCAAACCTCGAGCAGTAGATTTGTTTGAGTGAGGAAACAAATCCCATCCTCACTTGGGGGGCCCAAATGAATTTTCGGCATATCAACTCGCCCCTCTCCGTCGTAGCTGAAGAGGGTGCTTGACCACTCTTCGGCCCCTTGCTTGCTACCGAAGAGGAGTACACGCTTATCCCCGATTCCGGCATATCCAGTACATTCTTTGAAGCTGATTTCGGATTTATTCGTTGCCCCGCTTGCGAGGTCAACATTATGGAATGTTGCGCCGGTGAGGAAATATGCCCTAGTGTTGTCAACATGGACCGGATTGGCAACACCGTGGATGAGCGAGCGTTCATGAGATTCGGTTGTGGTTGTGTCGATGATGGTGCAAGTTGAGGTGAGTTGGCCGGTGACGATGAGGTAGCGCTCGTCGGGGCTGAGGCTGATGTGTTGGGGGTTGGGGATGGTGTCCCATTGGGGGCGGTCGGCGTAGTAGTGACTTTGTGGGTTGTGGGGCATGGGTTTGAGGTCTTTGGTGACGGCGGCGGCTTTGCCGTCGTTGCTTTGGATGAGGGCGAAGGCGTGGGTGCCGTCGGAGGTGATGGCGAGATCGATGATGGGCCTGTTGTGGGCTTCGAGGACTTCGTAGGGTGCGGGGTCGGACGTTGTTTTGCGGGTCTTTCCGCTGGAGTCCAGCGGAAAGGTGTAGATGAACCCGTCACTGCCCCCGGCATACAGGCGCTGGTCGACGTGGGAGGGCTGTCCGAAGCCGCCGGCGAGAGCTGCGCACATCAGGTTCACCCCTTTGTTCGTCTTCAGCTGGGTTACGGTCGGGGCCTTGGGGTTGCTGACATCGATCTCGGTGACACTGGCGCCGCCATTGATGTGGTAGACCAAATCCCGCGGCGTATCCGCCACGAAGGTGAACGGCCATGTCTTGAAATTAACGTCGCCGTGTTCCTGGTTCAGGGTGACTGGGCCGCTCGCGGTGTTTGTACTGGTGTCGATGGTCCAGATACGAAGCGGCGAGCTGGCGCACAGGATGTACTTGCTCATGACGGTTTCCTTCAGCTGATCTGAGTGGGAAGATGTCGCAGCGAACCTCTTCCACCCCGTGATCCAGCAGCCCCGTGGGTTTGCTGAATTGATGGGCCCTCAGGTGGCTCGCGGTTTCCGGGGGCCCTTTTACGGTACTGGTCTTGTGGTGGGTGGGGGAGGGCGCGTGAAAGGGGCGCTCGGAGTGAAGCCGGCTGATTATGGATCCTCAGCGATGCTGCTCCAGAGTGTGGACGGCCCTCACGATTGACGTGAGTCGGTTGGGGCTGATGCCCGCTTTGCTTGAGGTGTCTCCGGCTTCCGTGAGGCATTGTCGGCCAGGACCGGAATCCGCAGGCCTTCACATGCCATGACGATGTGGTGGGTGCGGGCCGCAGTAATGTCGACGGTCCTGCCGGGCAGCGCCGGAGTACGGGACTGTAAATCGTTCGGTGTAACTCCCGATCAAGGAAGATGCGCCGATGACGAGTGAGAACATGACCGAGGCCGAGACCGTCGAGCTGTCTGAGGCGAGGGTCTCGAAGGCGGTGGGCGACCGGCTGATCGACGAGCTGGTCTCCCGCGCTCAGGCGGAGGGCTTGCAGCTGACTGGCGAGGGCGGGGCTGCTGCAGCAGCTGACGAAGCGGCTGCTGGAGTCCGCCCTCGAGGGCGAGATCACCGACCACCTCGGCTATGACAAGCACGACCCGGCCGGGAAGAACGGCGGCAACTCGCGCCACGGAACCCGCGCGAAGACCGTGCTGACGGACGTCGGGCCGGTGGAGATTTCCGTGCCTCGCGACCGCGACGGATCCTTCGAGCCGAAGATCGTCAAGAAGCGGCAGAAGCGCCTGCCCGGAGTGGGCGAGATGGTCATCTCCCTGTCCGCGAAGGGCCTGACGACCGGTGAGGTCCAGGCCCACCTCACGGAGGTCTATGGCACCGAGGTCTCCCGCCAGACGATCTCAACGATCACCGACAAGGTCATGGACGGGATGGCCGAGTGGCAGAACCGGCCCCTGGACGTGGTCTATCCGGTGGTCTTCATCGACGCGATCCACGTGAAGATCCGCGACGGCGCCGTCGCCAACCGGCCGGTCTACGTGGCCCTGGCCGTCACCGTCGAGGGCCGGCGGGACATCCTGGGGCTGGGGGCCGGCAACGGCGGCGAGGGCGCCAAGCACTGGCTGCACATCCTCACCGAGATCAAGAACCGCGGCGTCAACGACGTGCTCATGCTCGTCTGCGACGGCCTCAAGGGCCTGCCGGACGCGGTCGAGACCGTCTGGCCCCGCACCATCGTGCAGACCTGCGTGGTCCACCTGCTGCGAAACTCCTTCCGCTATGCCGATCGCCAGGACTGGGACAAGATCGCGAAGGTCCTCAAGCCCGTCTACACGGCCCCGACGGAGGAGGCCGCACTCGAGCGGTTCGCGGAGTTCGCCGGTTCTTGGGGCAGGAAGTATCCGGCGATCGTGAGGCTCTGGGAGAACGCCTGGGAGGAGTTCACCCCGTTCCGTCGCTTCGACACCGAGATCCGCCGCATCGTCTGCACCACCAACGCGATCGAGTCCGTGAACGCCAGGATCCGCCGGGCGGTCACGGCCCGCGGGCATTTCCCGAACGAGACCGCGGCCCTGAAGTACATCTACATGGCAATCATGTCGCTCGACCCCACCGGCCGGGGGCAGGCCCGCTGGACCATGCGCTGGAAGACCGCCATGAACGCCTTCGACATTACCTTCGACGGTCGTCTCTCCGCCGCCCGTCAGTAAACCCAACCACCCCCCGATCCACCGCTCGATTGACAGACTCACGCCATTCTTGACCACGAGTGGACGAGCCGCAGCTCCTGCCACAAGGCGTAGCGCCCGGGGTTCCCGGGCGGGGGAGTGGAACAGGTGTGCGCTGTCGGCCATCTCCGTATCGGATCGTTCAGGCTGAGGTGGTCAGCTATCCGGGCCTCGGTGCGGAAGGACAGATTCACGGGTCGCGCCCAGCGCATCAACCGGAGAATGTGCAGGAACCGGCGTTCTACAGCGGTAAGTTGAGCGATCACGCAGACTTTCCGGCGCTTCCGCCGGATACTCGGGGCGACGCATCAGCCACCGCTGTCAGTTGGCGTGTTCCATAGGCCCGGGAGGTACTGCAGATGAACACTCCGGCTACGCCCCACAAGCCCACCTGCGCACGGCAGATCCGCGTGCGCGGGGAGGCCGCCGGCCAGCCACCGCAACAGATCGCGCCCCTCATCCACGAGCACTGCGGGGTGTCGAAGCTGCGCGCCCAGCGCCTCGCCCGCGGGAAGACCCTCGTTCAGGCCGGGACGGAGCTCCGGGACCTTGCGCAGCAGGGCGTCCAGGGCCCCCGCGTGGAAGGGGACCAGCTGGGCTCGTGGGAGACCGACACCCGGACACCCCGCCTGGCCACCGTCGATCTGTTATGCCGGTATGACGAGTGCACTGCCTTCGAGCTGGGACTCTCCGCATCACAGCCACCGGGCATCATCAAGCCCACGGCGGCCCCGCACCTTCCCGCCGTGCTCAGCCCGGCCGCCGGTCACCAGACACCGGCCTCACCCGGCGGGCACCTGACAGCTCCACGAGATCCATTGACCGAGCAAATCGAGGCCGCGCGCCGCTGCCTTGACCGGACCCTGGCCATGACGAGCGTGAGTACCGGCCAGCTCGACCTGCTCGACGAGCGCATCCTGTGGCTCCGCCGCGCATACCTCTACACCCCGCCCGCCCCGATGCTCCACATGCTTCTCCGCCAGCTGGACGAGATCAGGGAGCTGGCTGCCGAACGTCAGCCCGCCTCGGTACAGGTCCGCCTTTCCGAGATGACAGCCCTGCTGGCGACCCTTGTAGCCGACGCCCTCATGAAACTCGGCCACCTCGCCTCCTCGCGCGCCTGGTACGACACCGCACAGAACGCGGCCGATGACAGCGGCCACCCGGACTTGCGGGCCCGGGTCCGGGCCCAGCGGGCGATGCTCCCCTACTACTACGGGCCGCTGGCGGACGCCGTCGCCCTCGCCCGGGAAGCCCGCCTCCTCGCCCGCGGACGCCCCACGGCGACCGGAGCCTTCGCCGCCGCCGAAGCCCGCGCTCTCGCCCGCCAGGGCGACAACGCCGGCGCCGAGACCGCCATCCACTACGCACGCCAGATGTTCGAACAGAGCGAAGCCGGGCCCGAAGACGACGCCTTCGCCTTCCCCGCACGCCGCCTGCTGCTCTACCTCAGCGGCGCCTACACCGCCCTCGGGCGCAGCACCCAGGCCCGCCAGGTACAGGACGAGGCCTTGCCGCTGTACCCCGCCCGCACAGGCATCGACCCCGCACTCCTGCGCCTCGAGGCCGCGATCTGCCTGGCCAACGACCACAGCCCCACCGAGGCGTGCCAGCTCGCCGTCGCAACATACCTTCAGGTCCCCTCAGCGCACCGCACACCCATCCTCGAAGAACGCGCCCGGCACGTGATCGCAGTACTGCCCCCAGCGATACGAAACGGCCGGGCAGCGAAAGAGCTCACCGAGGTCCTGGCCCTGCCCGCCGGGCCCAGGTGACAGCCCGCAAGACCATAAGCGAGCCAAAGGCCCATGACAGCACCGGCGCCCGCCCCCGGCGGCTTCACCGAGACCGAGATGCAACACGTCCTGGACCGCGCCTGCGCGGCAGCCGGACTCCACAGCTCACCCGCACAATTGCTGCGCGGTCACACCACAACGCCGTCGTCCTGCTGGACCGTGCCCCGGTCGTCGTGAAGATCGCCCGGCGCGGGACACGCGTGAGCGACGTCGAACGCACCGTACGTTTTGTCCAGTGGCTGATGGAACAGGGCTTCCCGACCGTCCCACTCCACCCCGCCCCCCATCAGCCCGTCGTCATCGACGGCCACGCCGCCACCTAGTGGACCTACCTGCCGCAACCAGCCGGCCACCCCGTCACCGCCGCGCAGATCGCCAAGCCCCTCTACTCCCTCCACACCCTCTCCACCCCGCCCGTCCAGCTGCCCCGCCACGACAACGTGCGCGCTATCCGCGCCTCCCTCGCCGCTGCCACCGCACTCCCACAGCCGACGCTCCGCCTGCTCCACGACCGGCTCAACCGCCTGGAAGCCGACCTGGCCATCATCGACTTCGCCCTGCCCGAAGGGATCCTCCAGGGCGACCCCCAACACCGCAACGCCCTCCACAACGGCACCGAAGCCGTCCTGTGCGACTGGGACACCGTCTCCATCGGCCAGCCCGAATGGGACCTTGTCACCATCGAAATCCACTGCCGACGCTTCAGACACGGACAAGCCCACTACAACGACTTCGCCGCGACCTACGGCTTCGACGTGACCCAATGGCCCGGCTTCGCAACCCTCCGCGATCCGCGCGAACTACGCATGATCACCACCAACGCCCGCAAGGCCCACCACACCCCCGGCAGCCTCGCAGAAGTCCAACGCCGCACCGACGGCCTCCTCCACGAGGACACCGCACTGCACTGGAACATCCTGTGACCGGCCCGCACATGCCCTGCTGCCCACTCGCTGGCGGTCAGATCAATGGCCGCTGGTCCTGGACAGCGAGCGCGGTATTCCGGCCAATGCCGTCGTTCGCAGAACGGGCCACCGCCCGCTTCGGGATGACGAGTGCTTCGTACCCGCCTGGCACCAGGGAGGATCTGTGATGGGTGATCACCGCAAGCCGGAACCTGATCTCGGCAAGGGCGAACCGCCTCCGGACAACGGGGACGGACAGGTTCCCCCGCCTCCGCCGCCCACCGGGACCCGCAGGAAGTAGGAAAGACGTTGCCCCAGTTCAAGGAGGAGCGAGCCCGGCTGTCCGCGGCAATGGATGCCCGGGGAGCATGGCCAGCAGACTCTCCCTGGGTCCGGGAAGCTGCCGGTGCCCGCCCGCGTCACGACTTCGCACCGGAGAGGGTCTGGCACTGGAACAGCGACGCCTATGTGCCGGTGGACCGTGCCACCGCAGAAGGGCGCTGGGCGCAGGAGGTGTACGGCGGACCGGACGACCTCACCATCACCCAGGTCACCAACGGGCCGGCCACATCCAGCCTGTCCTGCGAAGCCGTCGTGGCGGACATGCTGGACTGCCTGATGCTGGAGCCGGGGCACCGCGTCCTCGAACTGGGGACGGGTCAGGGCCGCAACAGCGCACTGATGGCCTGGCGCACCGGCCCGGGGCTCATCACCAGCGTGGAGAAGGACGCCGGCCTGGCCGCCGCCGCACAGCGGTCGCTGGACGCCGTGCACGCCGGAGTGGCAGTACGGACCGGCGACGGCGTCACCGGCTGGCCCCACGGCACGCCCTACGATCGGGTGATCTCTACCTACGCCGTCGAGGACGTGCCCTGGTCGTGGATCGAGAAGACACGCCCGGGCGGCCGCATCGTCACCCCCTGGGGACGCCTCGGGCACGTGGCGCTCACCGTTGCCGAGGACGGCCGGACGGCGACCGGCTGGATGCAAGGACTGGCAGCCTTCATGCCCAGCCGCACTGCCACATCCCGCCGCGGCTGGGCACAGGTACGCGGCGATCAGGCGCCTGATGAGGAGCAGCCCTTCACCAGCGACCTCTCCCCGCTGCGCGAGCCCGACGTCCTCTTCGCCGTGCGCGTCGCCCTGCCCGACGTCGCGGTCATCACCCGCCCGGGCGAGAGCGGCATCGGGGTCGACACCTGGCTCCACGACGGGCGGACCTCATGGGCCTCGATCACCGCCCCCGGAGGGGGAATCCCGACCGCGTACCGGGGCGGGCCGCGACATCTCCTGGACGAGGTCCAGTCAGCCATCGCGTACTGGCGTGCCCAGGGAAAACCTTCCTTGTGGGACTTCGGCATGACGGTCTCGGCTCACCGGCAGTACACCTGGTGCAAGTCCCCCAGTAACGGGGCCTACGGGCCGCCCCCGGTTCGCGAACCAACCTGGGACACCACTGGCTCGGTGAACCCGCGGTGAACGGGGCTCGCTCGAAGCTGCGCGCAAACGCGGCCGCCTGCTGCGGCACTGGGCTGGCACGACGACGGTGACGGCGTGATTCGCCGCCACGCCGACCAGCGGGCAGAATCCAACCAGTCTGGGATCTTCCAAGTCGATGCCGCACCGACATACGCAATGACCACGGCGCTCAGGTCCGCGTCAATGTCGACTAGATAGTCACCTGGGGCGGGGGGTGCCCCTATGGGTTTGGTCAAGCTGATGGGGCGGGTTGGAGTGCGTAGAAGGTGCCGTCGCGGAGCATCGCGCAGAGCACGTCGGCTCGTCGTCTTGCGAGGCAGTGGAGTGCTTGGGTGTGGTGCTTGCCCTGGCTGATTTTCTTGTCGTAGTAGGCCCGGGAGGCGGGGTCGGCCAGGGCCGCGAACGCGGAGAGGAAGAAGGCCCGTTTGAGCTGCTTGTTTCCGCGCCGGGACGGTTGTTCGCCGCGGATCGACGAACCCGAGCTGCGGGTTGCCGGGGCGAGGCCGGCGTAGGCGGCGAGGTGGGCGGCGGAGGGGAACGAGCTGCCGTCGCCGACGTCGATGAGGATCCTGGCTCCGGTCCTGACGCCGATGCCCGGCATCGAGGTCAGGACCTTGGAAAGAGGGTGGGCGTCCAGCAGTTCCTCGATCCTCGTGGCAAGTAGTTTGCGCTGGTCAGGGACGGCGGTCAGCGACCCGGCCAGGCTGGGGACGATCAGTGCGGCCGCGTCCGTGCCGGGAACGACGACGGTCTGTTCGTCAAGGGCGGTGAAGATGTCCTCGACCAGTCGTTGGGCCATCCGCGGTGCCTTCGGCCGCAGCAGGGTCACGAGCCTTCGGCGTCCGGCCTTGCGGATTTGGGCCGGGGACCCGAACCGTTCCAGCAGCGTGAGCACGGCGGGGTGCTGGATGCGCGGACCGAGGATCCGTTCCAGGTGCGGGTGGATCTGGGTGAGCAGGCCGCGGAGCCGGTTGCTGACGCGGGTGGCTTCGCTGGCCAGGTCGTCGTCGAAGCCGACGATCATCTCCAGCTCGGCGACGGTCTCGTCTTCGAGGTCGACCGAGCGGAGCGTGTGCGGCATGACGCGGGCTGCATCCGCGATGACGAACGCGTCTCTCGCGTCGGTCTTGGCCTCGCCGGGATAGAGGTCGGCGATCCGCCGCATCGTCAGGCCCGGCAGATAGGCGACCGGGCAGCCCATGTCCCGGGCGACCGCCAGCGGCAGGGCCCCGATCGAGGCCGGCTGGTCGACTACCACGAGCACGGCCCCGTGCTTGGCCTGCAGCTTGCCGGACACCTCCCGGAGCTTGGGTTCGCTGTTGGGCAGCCGCTTGTCGAAGGCCTTCTTCCCGGCCGGGGTGACGGCGGTGGCGTGGTGTTCGCCCTTGCCGACGTCCAGGCCGAGCAAGGCGCCGATGTCGCTGACGTCGATCACGTGCGTCCTTCGGTAGTTCCCGCCCGGCCGTCCTATGTCACCGATCGCCACATCCACATTACGAAGAGCCTCCCGACCTGCGGACAAGCCGGTGGTCATGCCCCTAATCAGCGGTCTGTCGATGCCTCCGGAGCCGGTGACACCACCCCCCAGGCCATGTGTTCGACAGGGGGAGACAGTCATGCCAACTCCGGAGGCCAGGCGCCCCATTGCGGGGCCACCAAGAAGGTAATGGGGGGGCTGATCGTCACGCCCTACCGGGGCCTGGCCCTGCTCCGCCTGGTGGCCGCGGATGACGGCAGGACGGCGAGCGGGCCGGTCGTGGACGCCATGTCTTTCATGGTCCTGCGCGGTCAGCGGGAAGCGGACGCGGTGGACATGCGGCCCGTCATCAACTCCACCCTCGCCGAAGCCGAAAAGGTCCGCACCGACACCGACCTGACACCGCTGGAGAGCGATCACGGTGCGGAGTTCCTCTTTCATGTCCTCGTCCCCACAACGCGCATCAGCTTCGGCGAGAAGACATGGTGGTTCGAAGCCCAGGACGACTCCGCGTGGGCCGCGTGGAAACCCGGGAAAGGACAGGGACGCTAGTGGGGGCCGCGACGGCTCCTGGACGAAGCCCAGACCGCGATGGCTACCTGGCGGGGAGTAGGGGCGCTGGCCCTCACAGACCTCGGCGTGACCATCGGCCTGGGTACCGAAACCGTCTGGGCCGGGGATGGCAGCGGCCCGTCCTGGCCGGTCCCCTGAACTTCTCCCACCCTTCCGTCAGGCCGGAACGGCCCTGCGCAGTGGCACCTGCCAGGCCGAGCCGCCGGGATGCGGGTCTGCCGCCGTGGAGACGCTGCAAAAGCTCCTGGGCATGCAGGGGACTGGTAGGCGTCGAAGGGCCACCACCACCCACCGGTCCCCTGGGTGTAACCGGCAACTGACCTCGCATATTGAACCGAAACGATCTGGTGGCCTTGGTCGTTGGGGGTGTGTGAGCGAGCTGGGGGATGCGCGGCGCCTGGGGCCTGCCGCTCAGGAAGTGCTGCGGCTGCGGGTGGTGGCCGCGCTGGAGTCGGGGCGGGTGCGGGGTTACCGGCAGGCGGCTGAGGTGTTCGGTGTCGCGGAGCGGTCGGTGGGCAGCTGGTGGCGCAAGTACCAGGCCTGGGGCGGGCGGGGCTCGCGGCGCCGGTGAAGTCCCGCTCCGGGCCGGGCGAGCTGATCAGCGCCGGGGACCGGGCGGTGGTCTTCCAGTCGATGGCAGGCTACACCCCGGAGGATCTTGCTGATCGGCGGGCCATTGTGGCCCCGCAAGCTGGTCGCGGCTCTGATCCGGATGATTGTCGGGGCCGCCATGACCGAACAGGGCGTGGGCCAGTGGTTGCGCCGGCACAGCTTCTCCCCGCAGCGCCGGCCCGGCGTTCCTACCGTCAGGACCAGGCGAAGGTGGACGCCTGGCTGCGCGAGGAGTACCCGGCCATCGCCGCCCGGGCGAAGACCGAGAACGCGGTCGTGGCCTGGGCTGACCAGTGCGGTCTGCGCTCGGACACCGCCCCGCCCGGCACCTCCTGGGCCCCGAAGGGCCAGACCCCGATCGTGCGGGTGTCCGGGCGCCGGTTCAGGGTGAACATCATGTCCGCGATCGCCTCCCGCGGCACCCTGCACTTCACCGTGTACACCCAGAAGTTCACCGCGAAGGTGTTCACCGCGTTCCTGGACCGGCTCGCCCGCCAGGCCGGCCGCAAGGTCCACGTGATCGCCGACCGGCACCCCGTCCACCGTTCCAATGCCGTCCGCACCTGGCTCGCCGCCAACACCGAACGCGTCGAGCTGCACCTGATGCCCGGCTACAGCCCGGAGCCGAATCCCGACGAGCTGCTGAACGCGGACCTCAAGCATCACGTGCACGCCGCACGCGCCCGCTCCGTGGACGACCTCGCCCACCAGACCCGCCGCTTCTCCGGTGTGAGGGCCAGGTACGGGACAGCCCTGAACGGCCCGCCGTGAGCCGCTTGGCCGGGATGCTCCCGGGGCCTGCTGTAAGCGGGAGGCGACCTTTCGTACCGGGCCGGGCGGCCGGAGCTGTTCGAGTTCGGCCTCACCGTCACCAAGACCGGACAGCACGTGTGGCTGCGCACCCCCGACGGTCCGGTGCCGGCGACGGGGCTCGTGTAGAGGTCACGTGGGTGGCGGGCCACTCGCGACCCACGGCCCGGACGGCCGTTGTACCTGCCGGAGGCCGCGGCGTGCACCGTGCCGGGGGTAGGGGAAGGACGACCCGCAGCCACTCCCTCGCCCCCGGAGTGTCCATCTGCTCTGGGAAACCGACATCACCAGCACGGACACCAGGCCGCGGGCCCGCGGTCGACGTCCAGGACACGCGAGTGATGGAGGTACAGGAATTGTCCCCGGGCGCGCCCCGCATCTCGGGGACGAAGCGTGACCGGAGACGGGAGCGGGCACGCCGGGCGCCCCCGCCCGGGAGCCCACCGGCATGTTGACACAGGTATAGGCCTGTTGGCGGCTGGTCTGCCGCTGCCGGCCCCATGCCGGAGCGGTGGGGGTCAGGGGGTGTCGCCCAACCACTCGAAGCGGGTGCGGTTGCCGGGGCGCGGTTCGTACCTCGGCGGGAACCTTGTGCTCGTGTGGGACAAATCCACCCAGCACAAGGACACCGCGATGCGGGAACTGCTGGCCATCTGCGAGAGCTGGCCGACCCTCTTCCGCCTTTCCACCTATGCACCGGACCTCAACCCGGCCGAGAGCGTATGAGCCCACCTCAAAAAGAGCCTGGGCAACCTCGCCGCCGGCACCACCGACCAGCTCGCCGCACACACCAGGACCGGCTCAAACGGATGCAGTACCACCCCCACCTCCTCGATGGCTTCATCACCGAAACCGGACTCGCACTCACCCCGCCGTAGCCATCACCTGGATGTTGTGGCCGGTGCGGCATTGCTTGCCGGAGAAGAGCTGTTCAGCGGCCTTCCAGTTCCAGCATGGGGCGAGGAACCCGTCGACCAGAACTGGGGCGCCCCTCGCCCCACACCCCAGCCCTGGACCAGATGAGAAACCGGCGGTGAGCCGTCGACTTCGACACCCCGAAGCACGGCGGCAGCGACCGCCACGCACACCCACTCACCAGCACATACACGATCACGGCGAACAGCGTCTCATCAGGATCGCCGGCACCTGGGCCGGCGTCCTGGAAGAGCTGCAGGTGGGCGTGATCGAGTGGGAGGTTTTCGTCGACTGGACCATGTGCCGGGCTCACCAGCACGCTGCCGGGCGAGGAAAAATGGGATCACGATCCGGGCCGGACGCACTCGAACTACCTGGCGGCCGAGCCGGACGACCACACGCTCGGGCGTTCCCGCGGGGGCATGAGCACCAAGCTCCATCCACCTGGCGGCGGATGCCTCCGGCCACGTCCGGGCAGTCACAGCCACCGGCGGAGCACGGGGACGCCCCGCAGTTCACCCGCCTCAGATCCGCGTCGCAGGACGGGCAGCGGACGCCCACGCACCCGGCCCTCCCGCGTGATCGCCGCCCGCGCGTGTCCCTCGCGCGCGATCCGTGCCCACCTGCGCCGCGGGCGGATCCCGGAGAAGCGCGACCAGGCCGGCCACCAGCTCCGCCGGGGCTCGGCGGGCGGCCGCCCGGCTTCGACCGCGAAGCCTACAAGCACAGGCACAAGGTTGAGTGCCGGATCGGGCTGCTCAAGCAGGCCCGGGGCGTGGCCACCAGACACGACAAACTCGCCGTCCACTACGAAACGGCCGTCCAACTCACGTTGAGACGGCAGTCGCTGTGACCACATCTCAAACACTTCCTAGCAGCCCGGCAATCAGACCTCGAGCAGCAGATTTGTTTCAAGAAGCAACCACGGCAAGTAGGCGGGGCCGAAATCCATCGCTGGCATATCCACTCGCTCCTTCCCGTCATAGCTAAAGAGGGAACATGAATAAACATTCGTTCCCTTCTTGTGCTGGTCGAACAGGGTGAGCAGCACATGCTTATCCCCGGCTCCGACTACGCCAGCCAATCCAGGATTAACCTCAGACTTTGCCTCTCCGCTGGCGAGGTCAATTTTATGGAAGTCTCCGAGGGTGCAAAAATAGGCGGTAGAGTCGTCAACACGTACTGGCCTGGGTGCGGTCGCGACGCCGCTGGCGAGATAGCGTTGGTGGGATTCGGTTGTCTTCGTGTCGATGATAGTGCACATGTTTGAGCCGTAGGCAGTGACGATGAGGTAGCGTTCGTCGGGGGTGAGGCTGATACTGGCGGGGTTGGGGATGGTGTCCCATTGGGGGCGGTCGGCGTAGTAGTGACTTTGTGGGTTGTGGGGCATGGGTTTGAGGTCTTTGGTGACGGCGGCGGCTTTGCCGTCGTTGCTTTGGATGAGGGCGAAGGCGTGGGTGCCGTCGGAGGTGATGGCGAGATCGATGATGGGCCTGTTGTGGGCTTCCAGGACTTCGTAGGGTGCGGGGTCGGACGTTGTCTTGCGGGTCTTTCCGCTGGAGTCCAGCGGAAAGGTGTAGATGAACCCGTCACTGCCGCCGGCATACAGACGCTGGTCGACGTGGGAGGGCTGCCCGAAGCCGCCGGCGAGAGCTGCGCACATCAGGTTCACCCCTTTGTTCGTCTTCAGCTGGGTCACGGTCGGGGCCTTGGGGTTGCTGACATCGATCTCGACGACACTGGCGCCGCCATTGATGTGGTAGACCAAATCCCGCGGGCCATCCGCCACGAAGGTGAACGGCCATGGCCTGTGAGCAGGGTCCATTTGTTCCTGGTTCAGGGGGGCTGTGCCGGTGGCGGTGTTTGCGCTGGTGTCGATGGTCCAGATACGAAGCGGCAAGCTGGCGCACAGGACGTACTTACTCATGACGGTTTCCTTCAGCTGATGTGAATGGGAAGGTGTCGCAGCGACCCTCTTCCACCCCGTGATCCAGCAGCCCCGTGGGTTTGCTGAATTGATGGGCGCTCAGGTGGCTCGCGGTTTCCGGGGGCCCTTTTACGGTACTGGTCTTGTGGTGGGTGAGGAGGGCGCGCGAAGGGGGCGCTCGGAGTGAAGCCGGCTGATTATGGATCCTCAGCGATGCTGCTCCAGAGTGTGGACGGCCCTCACGATTGACGTGAGTCGATTGGGGCCGGTGCGGGCTTTGCGGAAGATCCGCCCTTGCTTGAGGCGGGCGAAGGCCCGCTCGACGGGGGAGCGGAGCCGGGCGTGTGCGCGGTTGACGGCCGCTTGTCTGGCGGTGAGGGGCCGTTCGAGGGGGCGTTTTGAAGGGCACCTGGACGGTGCCGCCGGCTCCCGTGTAGGCCTTGTCGGCGAGGACCGGAATCCGCAGGCTTTCACATGCCATGACGATGTGGCGGGTGCGGGCCGCAGTAATGTCGACGGTCCTGCCGTGCAGGGTCGGCGAGTACCAGAGGAGTTCCCCCGGCTGGTCCGGTGACGGCCTGGATGTTCGCGCCGTGCCGGCGGGCCTTGCTGGAGTAGTCCGTCTCACAGTCGCCCGGTCGCACTCGGCGATGGTGCCGTCCTCGAAGCGGGTTCGGCGCCGGGCGGGTCAGGGACGGGGCCCGTGCCGCGAGGAGTTTGGTCACACTGCGTACGTAGGTGTGGGCGGTGGCCTCGCTGATGCCGAGCCCGGCGGCCGGCTTGGCCCAGCGTGGTGTGCTCACGTAGGTGGACCAGGGCCACCAATGCCCGCGCTGGTGCCGGGACTTTGCACCTGCGGGTAGCCTCACGGGTGACGACCAGCATCATCACCCACTCCACCAACCCATGCGGCCAGCGCGGCAGGATAGACAACCAACGAGGCCCGTGGCGCCGGCGCCCTGGTACGCGCGGTCGGCCAGGACCAGGGTGCCCCGGGTGAGACAGCTCTGCACGATCCCGTGGGCAAGGGTGCGGTGAGGTCGTGGGTCCGGCCCGGCATCGCGCGGGAGAACCAGAGAGGGGTGCCATCCGAACAGGCGATGACCTGCACGTTCATCCCGTGCTTCCTGAACCGTTCCGGGTTAGGTAGGGACTCGATCATTTGAGAGGACTGAGTCATGGCACGCCCTTCCGCTTACCCCCTTGAGCTGTGCAAACGAGCAGTCTGCATGGTCGCCGCAGCGCGGCCTCAGTACGACACGAGTGGTCCGCGATCAAGGCGGTCGCCGCCAAGCTGGGGATCGGGACAACCGAGACGCTGCGCAAATGGATCCGCCGGGACCAGATCGACAGCGGTGCCCGACTGGGGACGACGACGGAGGAGCCCGCGCAGGTCAAGGCGATGAAGAAGGAGATTACCGAGCTGAAGCGGGCGAACGAGATCTTGAAGGCCGTAGCGAGCTTCTTCGCGGCCGAGCTCGACCGGCCACTGACACGCTCGTAGCGTTCATCGACGAGTACCGGCACCGCTTCGGCGGTGTCGAGCCGATCTGCCGCGTGCTCACTCAGCACGGCTGCGAGATCGCCCCTGCCACCTACTACGCATCCAGGAAACGCCGGTTCGCGCCCTCGCCGCGGTCCGTGCGGGACGCGAGGAACTCAAGGAACAGATCAAGGACGTCTTAGGGCTCGCAGAGAATCAACATGTTGCTTCCCACAGGCGAGCTCGTTCACGTGGTATGCGCATACCTGACGAGACTCGAGATTAACTCGCCATCAAGTTCGGGGTGTTGTCTCCGCATCTGGACGAGCGGCAGCGGCGGCTAATGATGGGGGCCGAGGCTCGGATCCTGGGTCACGGCGGTATCCGGGCGGTCGCGCGGGCGGCCAAGGTCAGCGAGGCGACGGTCCGGAAGGGAGTGGACGAGTTGGAGGCCGGCGAGGCGCCTTTGGGACGGGTACGTAGGCCCCATGGTGGTCGGAAAAGGGCCGTGGACCTTGATCCGGGTCTGCGGCCCGCGCTGCTGGCACTGGTGGAACCTGACGAGCGGGGCGATCCGGTATCGCCATTGCGCTGGACGGTGAAGTCGACCAGGAACCTCGCGGCCGCGCTCACCCATCAGGGGCACAGGGTGAGCGCGGACACGGTCGGAGACCTGCTGCGTGAGGAGGGCTTCAGCCTGCAGGCCGGCGCCAAGACCATCGAGGGGAAGCAGCATCCGGACCGTGACGCCCAGTTCCGCTACATCAACGAGCGGGCGAGAGAGCACATGGTCGGCGGGCAGCCGGTGATCAGTGTGGACACGAAGAAGAAGGAACTCGTCGGCGACTACAAGAACGCAGGACACCAGTGGCGGCCGGCCCGTGAGCCGGTACGGGTCAAGACGCACGATTTCCTCGACCGGCAGGGACCGGGCAAGGCGATCCCGTACGGGATCTATGACATCGCCGCGAATACCGGCTGGGTTGGCGTCGGCACTGATCACGACACCGCCGCGTTCGCCGTCGCCTCCATTCGCCGTTGGTGGCAGGCCCGAGGTCGGCACGACTATCCGGCCGCCACCAGTCTGCTGATCACTGCGGACGCAGGCGGGTCCAACGGCTACCGCACGCGTGCCTGGAAGACTGAACTCGCGGCCCTGGCCGTCGAGACGGGCTTGGACATCACGGTCTGCCACATGCCGCCGGGCACCTCGAAGTGGAACAAGATCGAGCACCGGCTGTTCTCCCACATCTCCATGAACTGGCGCGGTCGCCCGCTGACCAGCCACGACGTCATCGTGAACAGCATCGCAGCGACCACCACCCGCACCGGGCTGAAAGTCCACGCCGAACTCGACCCAGGCACCTACGACACCGGCATCAAGGTCACCGACAACGACATCGACGCCCTGCCCATGCACCGGCACCGCTTCCACGGCGACTGGAACTACACTCTCCACCCTCAACCTCGCGACACCACCAGCGCAGCCAAAAACCTACGGTCAGCCGGCGGCCCCTCCCCGCAGCCCTGCCCTGGGTGTCTGCGCAACCCGGAGCTGACCGGCATGCCCGAACCGGCGCTGGACGAACTCGTCGGCCAACTGGGCCAGAAACTGGATGAGTTACGTGAGTAAGGACGACTCCAGCAGCGGGGCGGGGAGCGTATCCGTGCTCGTGGCGCAGGGGCCAAGGACAAGCTGACCACCGCCGACAGAGTCCTGGCCACCGTCCTCTACCTGCGCAAACTCGGCACCCGAGACCTGCTCGCCCAGCTTTTCGGAGTCAACGGCAGCACCCTCACCAGGTCCGTTCGCCAAATCCAGCCTCTCCTGGCCGAGCACGGCTACACCATGCCACCCTCGACAGCCAGGTTCCGCACGCCTGCTGACGTCACCGCGTTCCTCGCGAACAGCAGCCTCGCCGAGATCAAATCAACATGTTGATTCTCTGCGAGCCCTTAGGGACTGTGTGAGGTTGTGATCAGCCGGGTGTCTTTGGGAGGTCGTTGATCCAGATCATCGAGGCGCGGAGGTGGAGGCCTGCGAGGTAGCTTTCGGGTGTCTTGTCGTAGCGGGTCGCGATGCCCCGCCAGGCCTTCAGCTTGTTGATCAGGCGCTTGACGGTGTTCCGCTCCTTGTAGAGGCCGGCGTCGTGGCTGACGGTCCGGCCGCCCCGGCTGCCCTTCTTCCAGCGGTTGGCGGCCTGGTCCCTCTTCTCCGGGATGACAGCCTTGATCTGGCGTTTCCGCAGGTAGGCGCGGTTGGCCCGGGAGGAATAGGCCTTGTCCGCAGCGACGGCGCCGGGCCGGGTGCGGGGACGCCCGACGGGCAGGCGGACACGCACCTTCTTAACCACGGGGACGAACTGCGGGCTGTCGGCGGCCTGTCCGACGGTCAGGACGAGCGACAGGGGCCGGCACCTGCGGTCCCCGGCGAGATGGACTGTGCTGGTCAGCCCGCCCCTGGACCTGCCCAGCAGGGCTTGGTTCAGACGAAGTCTGCGGCGTCGCCGGATGCGTCGCCGTTCGTCTCGCCCGGGGCTGTCCTCGTCGTCCTGCCCGTTGTGTCCCTGCGGGCCGCCCCCTTCTGCCGGCCACGCTCCTGCCCGGCAGCGGCTTTCTCCAGAGCCTCCATGACCTCCTCGTCGATGCGCATCCCGGCTGCGTCGTGGTGGGCGCGGACGGTCGTGGAGTCCACGCTGACCAGGGACAAGTCCGTCTCACCCCGGCGGGCGGTCTCGGCAATCAGGCCCTCCAGCAACGTGCTGAAGACGCCCGCGTCCCTCCACACCCGGAAACGGCCGTAGACCGTCGGCCACGGGCCAAACTCACCAGGCATCTCCCGCCACTGGGCGCTGGACCGGAACCGCCAGATCACCCCCTCGAACTGATCCCGCAGCCGCTGGGGGTACGGACCGTACTCACCTATCGGCAGGTACGGCTCGATGAACGCCCACTGATCATCCGTGAGTTGCCTACGCGTCACACCCAACGTCCTACCGGATTCCGCCCCCAGACCAGAACGGAATCCGAAAGTGATCACAACCCCACACAGCCCCTAGTGGACCGGCGGCCTCGTTGATCACTTGATTCATGATCTGCCGCACTCTGTTCTGGCCCTGGAGACGTGCATGTGTGAATCCCCCCTTTTCGTGATCAAGGGGGTTCTGCCTGATCAGCCCGTGGGGGCAAGCCTGTTCTGTCCGCCGACACCTCTGTTCAGCGAAGCCGGAGGCAGAGGTGGGCGGTGGCGTGCACGGCAGCCGACCCGTGTCTCTTCCGCAGGGGCGGTCGGATTTTTCGTTCGGCAGTTCTTCGTTGGCGTGTGGCTGTGGACTCGAGTTGGGGTGTTGGGCTGGGGTGGTCGGTTCAGGCCTGTTCGGTTCATTTTCGGGGTGGGGCTTGCTGTGGGGCGGAGACTGGGGTGGAGCCGAGGCCGTGGGCCGGCCGTATGAGCCGTGTACCTAGTCGTGCCCCTGGACCCCGGGCCGGCGGTCTCGTAGGGCTCGGCTGTCCTTGCGCGCGAGGATGGCCTGGTGGGGCGTGTGGTGCCCCTGCGGGGACGCCCGGTGCGGGCACCACACTTTCCGTCTCGCTGAAATGATCAGTTACACGGAGTCACTGACACCCCCAGGGGTTCTGGGGGTGCTGGTCTTGTGGTAGCGGGGGCTCTGACTGTGCCATTCGCGGTTTCCGGCCACCCAGGTCTGCAGTCCTGTGAGATAGCGGTGCAAGGCGGGTGATTGGATGTCGGCGAGTTCGAGGCACTGGGTCTCGAAGTCTCTCATCAGCGTGTTGTGCACGTCGACCGTTCTGTCGATCGCCTCCGCAAGGGAGCAGTGCTGGCTGGCGGCGATCACCGTGGGGCAATTGAGTTCGCCCGCGTCGGCAGCTTGGTCCTTGGCCACTGAGTAGAGGTCGTTGACCATGTTGGCGGAGGTGGCAGCCAGCAGGGTCGCGCGCCGGACGCGGGGCTCGAAGTAGAGGTCGGCGGGGACCTCGTAGCCGCCCACTACGTCGATGAGTGTGGTGGCGGGGTGGAAATTGTTGAGGGAGCGTGATGTCAGGTACATCCACAGGGCTGGTGTATGGCCGGTGTGGTGCCACGCCGCCTGGGTCGCGCAGGCGATCAGCAGCTCGAGGTATTCATGGCGGATCCGGGCGATCTGGGAGGGGGTGGCGTGGAGGGCCAGGTGCGCGAGGCTAGAGGTGACGGTCACCAGCATGGGGTCGGCGGCCAGGGCATGGGCCAGATCCGGTGCCTGCTCGGCGGGCAGGGGCGGGTGGTCCAGTGCGGGCAGGACGAGGGCGTACCTGGCCGCGAGCGCGGCGGGGTCGGCTCCCAGGCAGGGGTCGTCGGTGCAGTAGTCGTCGATGGTGAAGACGGCGACCAGCCAGCGCGCCGCGAGCAGCAAGCTCTCGGGGTTGTCGGTGTCGGGATGGAGTAGCATCGCGTACCGGCCGAAGTCGGCTGCGCGCAGGGTGGCCACCGCGCCGGGTGGGAGGCCGGTACGTTCGGCCCAGTCCATGAGCCGGTTGTTGACCGCTCGCCCCAGAACCTCGTCGACCCGGGCGGGCGGTGGACAGCACAGGGTGGGAAACGATCGGTCGATACCGGGCACCGCGTGGGTGATAGGCATGGTCATCTCTCCTTGGGCGAGGACATACGTCGGTGCACGGATTCTTCCCGGATCAGGTCCGGTCTGAAGCGATCGGCAGACACTGGCGTCTGCCGTCCAGGTAGGCGGACAGGGAGCCATCCTCGATTCCGGTGGCCAGGTGCGGGCCCTGCTGGCGAAGGCGCCAGCTGTCGTCGTTGTTTGAATCGTGACCCACTGTCGACGGACGAAAAGTGACTCCCAGACTTCGATTGGCCCTGTCCAGCAGGGGCCGTGTCACTGTCCGGGGGCGTCAGCGGGACGCCCCCGGGGGCTGGTCAGTCCCTTGCCTCGCGGAGCTTGGTGGCCGCCTTGTTCAGCGCGTCTGCATGCCCGCGCAGCTCGGTTGCCTTGGCGTCCATGGCGTCAGCCCGGGCCCTGGGGTCCTCGATTTGGGCGAAGGGTTCGGTGACCTTGGTGCCGTCGAGGAAGGCGACAGGGTCTGAAACCTGGCCGAAGGGGCCAGGTGTAATTGGCATAGCTGATCCTTTCTTGGGCTTGTGGTGGAGTGACTTCCCCTGTTTGGCCTGTGAGATAACAAGGGGGTTAGTCGTTGTTGCTGGTCTCGGCGGGTGGGACGCGTCCGAGGTCGCGTCCGCGCATGCGGAAGCTGTCGCCGCGGAGGCTGATGACCTCCGCGTGGTGGACCAGGCGGTCGATCATGGCGGCGGCGACGGTGTCGTCGCCGAAGACCTCGCCCCAGCGTCCGAAGGGCTTGTTGCTGGTCACGATCACGGACGCGCGTTCGTAGCGTCCGGAGATGAACTGGAAGAAGAGGTTGGCCGCTTCCGGTTCCAAGGGGATGTATCCGACTTCGTCGACCACGATCACCGGATAGCGCCCGAGGCGGGTGAGCTCGTCGGAGAGCTTGCCCGCGTTGTGGGCGTACAGGAGGTGGGCGACCCACTGGGCCGCGGTGGCGAAGGCGACGCGGTGGCCGGCCTGGCAGGCCCGGATCGCGAGGCCGGTGGCGAGGTGGGTCTTGCCGGTGCCGGGCGGCCCGAGGAAGATCACGTTCTCCTTGCCCGCGACGAAGTCGAGGGTTCCCAGGTGAGCAATCGTTTCTCGCTTCAGGGACCGCTGGTGGTCGAAGTCGAAATGCTCCAAAGACTTGCGGGAGGGGAAGCGGGCCGCGCGGATGCGGCCTTTGGCGCCGTGGGCGTCACGGGCGGCGACCTCGCGCTGGAGGCAGGCGGCGAGGTATTCCTCGTGGCTCCACTCCTCGGCCCGGGCTCGCTCGGCGAGCCGGCCGGCCGCCTCCCGCAGGGAGGGGGCCTTCAGCGCCCGGGTGAGGAAGGTGAGCTCAGAGGTGACGTCCCGGCCGGTGCCGGCGGACTTCTTGCTGGCTGTGGTCATGCGACTCCTGGTCCGAGGCCGCCGTCGATGACGCCGAAGATCCGGTCGTAGGTGTCCAGGGACCGCATCTCGACCTCGAGCTTCTCGGCGGGCTCGGGCTTGTTGATGGTGGTGCGGGCAGCGACGGCTGCGGCCGCGTGAGTGGGATCGGTGAGGGTCTGGTGCTTGGCCCAGCAGCGGGTGTCACGGGCGACTTCGGTGCCGTCGCAGGTGACCAGGACCTGGTCGAGGTCGGCAGTCACTTCCACCCGGCGGCCGATGGCCAGGGGGTGGACGGAGTAGTCGCAGGTGTCGAGGCGGACGTAGTGGTCGCGCGGCAGCCGCAGGCCGGATTTCCACCAGCCTGGCGGGGAGATCGGCGGGATGCCGAGCATCCGGGACTTGTCGGCGTCGAGCCGTTCCGCGGGCCTGGCCTGCAAGGTCCGGTGGAGGCGCCGGTTGGCCTTGGTGAGCCAGTCGGCGAGCTGGACGTTGAAGTCCGCCGGCGAGGTGAAGACCCGGCCGGGCAGGAACGAGGTCTCCAGGTACCCGTTCGCCCTTTCAACCAGTCCCTTGGCCTCGGGGTCACGGGGCTTGCACAAAATAATCCTGATTCCGAGCAGGCCGGCGAACGCGGCGAAGTCGTCCGTCAGCTGCGGGCCGCCCGACCGCCAGGAGCCGACGGCGCCCTCGTTGTCCCAGACCAGGGCCTTCGGCACGGCTCCGAGGCCGGTCAGCAGCCGCCAGTGCCCGGCGATCAGATCGGCCGCGTTGCGCGACGGCAGCATCCGCGCGCTGATCCAGCGCGAGTAGCCGCAGACCATCACCAGGACAGGCGGGGAGCCGGTCTGGCCGAACCCGAGCGGGATCTCCGCGGGCGGGAACCACAGGTCGCACTGGGCGAGTTCGCCCGGCTCATAGACCGTCCGCGAGGCCGGGTCCACCGGCTGGAAGGCCGGCCTCAGCTCGCGGACGCGGTCCTTGAGTACCGTCAGGCTCCGGCTCCAGCCGATCCGCTCGGCGATCACGGTCGCCGGCATGTCCGGCCACTGCTCGAGCAGCTCGCGGATCTGCGGCTCGACCGCGTCCACGATCGAGCCCTTCGCCGCCCGCTGGTACTTCGGCGGCGCGTCGCTGGTCACCGCCCGCCGCACGGTGTTCCTGGAGATCCCCAGCTTCCTCGCGATCGCCCTGACCGGCATCTTCTCGGCCCGGTGCAACCGCCGGATCTCTGCCCAGTCCTCCACGCTGATCACCCACCCTCCCGGTCTGACCCAACGAGCCAGACCACCAGAGGGGGTCAACTTTCAAACGTCGATCCTGGTCCACTTTTCAGACGACGCCCACAACCAGTACGGGTGGGTGTCGTGGGTCAAGTCGATCACCGTGGTGACGGTGGGCCGGTGGCGCGCCAGAGACCGGAAGAACGCGGCACGGTCGTGGATGTCGCACGCGTAGCGCCAGCTGCTCCGCGACACCGAGCGGCTCACCATTGCGCGGACGTCGTTTGTCACACGGGTGACCGCCACCTTCCGGCCACGGCGCTTGATATCGGGCGTATTCGGCGAACAGGTCATGGAACCTCTTTCATCCCCTGTCCGAGGGGTGAATGTGCAGGTCAGCGAGGGTGTGTGGCATGGCGAAGCCCCCGTCGTGGGTGTGGTGATTCCACTCATCACACCGATGCCGGGGGCTTCGTTGGTTCCGTGTCCTGCCATGCTCGATGTCCCGCACGAGCTCATCGAGCATGTCGCATGGCTGCTGCATGCCCGCAGAACCGAGATCGACTCTCCCTGGTGCAGGCTGGGTTGTTTCAAGCAAGCCCTCCTCGCGCTCGCTCATCTATGGAAGAACGAGACGTTCGCCCAGCTCGGGGCAGGTTTCGGTGTGTCCGAAGCCACCGCGTGGAGGTACGTCGACGAAACCCTCGAGGTCCTGGCCGCCTGGGCGCCCGGTCTCCGGGAGGCGCCCGTGGGCCTGGGTGAAGGCGACTTCGTCATCGTTGACGGCACTCTGATCCCCGCCGACCGCATCAAGGCGGATCAGCCCTACTACTCACAGAAGCACAAGAAGCACGGCATGAACGTGCAGGTCATCACCCGTCCTGACGGGACGCCGCTGTGGTTCTGCCGCGCGCTGCCCGGCCGGACCCATGGCCTGACCGCGGCCAGAGCCCACGGCATCGTCCAGGCCTGCCTCACCCGGCAGATCCTCATCCTGGCCGACCGCGCCTACCAAGGAGCCGGCGCCACCGTCCGCACCCCCTACCACCACCGCATCCAACCGCCGCACTACCAGCGATTCAACCGTGTACATGCCCGGCTTCGCACTCCGGGAGAACGCGCCTTCGCCCGCCTCAAGTCCTGCCGCGTCCTTCGCCGGACCAGATGCCCCACCAACCGCGTCGGACGGATCGTCACGGCCGTCCACACCCTCCTCACCTGCAGCTATCCAGAATGAAAGAGGTTCAGTAATGATCCCCTCAAGCGGAACTCTCTATCCTTTAATTTTGCAGGAGGGTCCGCTGAACAGTGCTGTCAGGCGGCCGACAGTCGATGCAGCCCAGCTCGGTCGTAGGCACTGCGGACTCCGGCCGATGGCGTGGGGACCCTCGGGACCGCGCGGTCCTGTGTGCGCCAGCCTGTGGTGGAGAGGGCTGGTGTCCGAGTGATCTGGTTCCAGGTGGTGGAGCGTCCGGGCATCTCGGTGTGGTGCTCGGCGGTGGTCAGATAGGGGCAGCGGAGTGGATGTGGGGGTGAGATGCAGGAAAGGGCGGCCGGGAATCTTTTGGGCTCCGCCAGCGGAACGGAAGTGCTGGTGCGAGCGGGGGCGGAAGGCCGGGATGCCTGGCACCGTTCAGCTGGAGTCAGGTGTTGGGGTGTTGTAGCGGGGAACGGTGGCGTGCCAGAGTCGGGAGCCGGCCATCCAGTGCCATAGGCCGGTGAGGTAGCGGCGTAGTTCTGGTTCTGCGACGGGCCACAGTTGGGTGGCATGTTTTTCGAAGTTGTGGACGTAGGAATTCGTGATCCGGGCGGCTTGGTGGAATGCTTCATGAATGCTGCAGTGCTGCTGTGCGGCGATGACGGTAGGGAGGTTGAATTGTGTTTCGATGGTTGCGGTTTCCTTGTGGAAGGAGTATAGGTCGTTGGTGAATGTTGCGGCGTTGCAGGCCAGGGCGGTGGCTTTCTGTACCTGGGGGTGTGCGTATACGATATCGGGAAGTTCGTATCCGCCGATGATGTCGGTGATGGTCAGGCATGGGCGGAAGTTGTTGAGCTGGCGGTTGGTGATGTATTCCCACAGGGTTGGCATCCGGCCGGTCATGCGCCATCCCGTCTCGGCGTGACAGCCAAGGTAAAGGTTTGCGATCTCATGCCGAAAGCGGTGGATTTGAGATGGTGTGGCCTTGCTTGCGAGGTGTTCTGTCGCATGGTGCATTGCCCGCAGAACGGGGTCGGCGCCGCGGTGCCGGTTCCAATGGGAGGTTTCTTCGGCGGGGAGGTACGGAGGGTCGATTGCGGACTGGGCCAGTGACAGGCGTGGGCCGAGGAGCGTGGGTCTCGCGCCTGAGGCTGCTTCGTCACAGTACAAGTCGTCGATGGCATACTCGGCGGCGATGCACCGTGCCGCGATCATGAGGTTGTCGAGGTCCTCGGTGTCTGGGTGGCAGAGCATGGTCCCGTAGCCGAATCGGGCGGCCATCAGGTGATCTGCCTGGCTGGGTGTGAACCCCGTGTCTGCCAGCCACCCGCGTAGCTGCCGGTCAATCTCTGCCGCGAAGACCCCATTGTCCCGAGGCGGGGTGGGGCAGTAGATTCTCGTCTTTCCTCTGCAAGGTGATGGGCCGGCAGCTTCGTCCCGCTCGACCAGAGGGCATCTGATGTCGTGCTGTTGGGCCGGGGTAAGCGGGGGGACGCTGGCATTTTGCACTTGTGGGCCTTCCTGGGTTCGGGTCGCCACAGTTCATCCAAGGGGCAGCATAGACTGCGAAAAAGGGGCGACAATCTGTTGTTGTTGTTTTTCTGCAAGGTGCGGGTGAGTGTCATGAAGGCTTGCGACCCCATGTTGTGATCATCGGGAATCCGAATGCGAGGAATTCTGGGGTGCTCAAGTGGTCCAGGAGGCGGGCGAGTGCTTCGTCTGGCATGCGTCCGGTGGCGACCATTTTCTGGCGCAGCTCTATCATGGTCCGTCTGATGATCTCGGCTGTGGCATTTCTGTTCCTGGCAACGGGGAGATAGGCGTGCAGGTTGAGGTCTGTCAGCCCGAGTCGGGCGAGCTGCTCCGGGAATCGGCGCGCCCATTGTCTGCTGGTGCCAATGGTCTTCTCCAGGGTCTCCCACATTGCGGTCATGGCTGTTCCGTAATCCGTGATGCCGGAGTTGGCTGCGAAGTCCGTTGAGTCGCTGATGACGAGCCATCCGCCTGGTGTGAGCCAGTCGTACATCCGGGCCAGTACCTCGTCTCGTTCGCGCAGGTGGAGGAGCGTGAACCGTGAGTAGGCAAGGTCGAATGAGGCGGGTGCCACGACGTCTGCGGTCAGGGACTGGGTGAGGTCGGCGCAGACCGTGCGGATGTTGGGCTCGGTGAGCCGGGCCAGCGCGGCTGTATCGAGATCGACTGCGGTCACCTCTGCCGGGGCGGCCTTTCGAGCGATCCATCTGGTCATGTGTCCGGGGCCGGCGCCTGCTTCGATGCAGCGCCATCCGGGCTTGAGGCCGATGGATTGCAAGATATCGTGACTGACGGGGTCGTATGCGTCCGCGAGGGCATCGAGCCTGTCAGGTTCCGCGGGACCGTCGGACCGGAATGCCGCTTCGCCGTACCGTCCCTCCTCTCGGGTTTCCCTCTTGGCCCCGTTGGTTCCCACTGGTGCGGCCGGTGAGGCTGGTTCAGGAGGGGGCATGGGCGGCACCTCCGGTTTCTGTGGGTGTGGAATGATTACGTATGCTCACGGATCAGTTCGTGAATCTCTTGTGCTGGGTGATGTCATTTCTCGGGCCCTGAAAGAATGCTGGCATTGCCTCAGGTCAGCATATTGCCGCACTCATGCCACGCCGAGTCGTTGACTTGCCGGATCGGAGGATGGATGAGTTTCGGGGCTGTATCAGCGCGTTTCCGCAAGAGTGGTAAGTGCCATCGGATTGGCATGGTGTGGACTTTGAAGTTTACGGGGCGGTGTGCCTGGATGCCCAGCCGCCGCCGACCCCCGATCGGGGGCCATGACGGGCTGATGCTGGAATACTGCAGTGCTCATCGAAGCGGTGCGTGCTGTCGTGTTGGGTTCAGCGTGAGACCCACCGCGAATGGAGGGGCGGGTGCCGGTGGTATGGGGATGTGCGGGGTCTATTCGATGTCAGATCCGGTCGGCGGCGATCAGCATGTACTGGAAGCTGCCGTCGTGGTAGGCGGACAGGAAGTCGCCCTCGATCCCGGTCGCCAGGTGAGGGCTCTGTCTGCGGAGGCTCCAGTACGGGATGGTGGCGTGGGTCAGGTCGATGACGGTGGCGACGGCTAGCCGGTTGCGTGCGAGGGCCTTGAAGAACTCGGCGCGCCTGTGGATGTCGCATTCGTAGTGCCAGTTGATGCGCGATACCGAGCGGCTGGCCATACCGTGGACGTCGTTGATGAGACCGGTGATCGCCACGTACCGGCCACCGGGTCTGAGTAGCCGGGTGTGCTCGGCGAACAGGTCGTCCAGGTTGACGTACATGTCGCTCTCGTTGTTCCACGATGCGCTGTAGGCACCGGTATCGAGACGCGTATCGAGCATGTTGGCCACACGGAAGGTCACCTTGTCGGCAGCCCCGCGTGACTCGGCGTACTGGGTGGCGCGTTTCTTTTGCGCCTGGGAGAGGGTGACGCCGTCGACGTGGCAGCCGAAGCGGTCGAAAGCGATGAGGGATCCCCCGCCGTGTCCGCACCCGGCGTCGAAGAGCCGGTCGCTGGGATTGACCGGACCCAGGTGCTTGGCGAGCAGCTCGGCCTGGGCTTGTTCCAAGCGGTGCAGCTCGGCGTTGATCTTTTCCTCACGTACATCTTCGGGCTCTTCGAGAACAGCGAAGTGGGCTGAGCCGATGCCGTAGTGGTGATGGTGCAAGCCATCGATCTCGCCCAGTTTGACGTTGATGTCGTTGTTTTCGTGGTCCCAGTAGCGGGCGATCGACTTCTGGTAGGCCGATTGTGCGGGCATGGCGGGGTGGGGGGCGCTGGTCATGGCGAGAGCTCCTTGCCAGTCGAGATCACATGGGATGAAGTCGGTTTCCCGGCGTGGGATCACCTGCCACGCAAGGGCGTGCTCGTTCACGAGCCTCCCCCTTGCTCTGGTTTTGCAGTTCAACGGCGTAGTGGGACGCGAGTGGGGCATCGGCCTGGACGATGTCAGAGCTCCTCCGAACCATCCGAGACGTTGTCAGCCTCCTGGCCCAGGGTGAAATGAGGTCAATGTGTCGGGTGTCGGAAGCTGCGAGATGTCACGCGGAGTTCCAGTTTTTTCGGTGTCAGGGTGATGCGGGCCGCCGGGGTGGCGGGTTTGGGTGGCGGGTGAATGTGCCAGCGTGCGGCGATGGAGGCCAGGGTGAGGGTGGAGTCGACGAGAGAGAAGGTGTCGCCGATGCACTTGCGGGCCCCGGCGGCGAATGGCAGGTAGGCGTTTCGGGGGCGGGCGGCTGCCTGGTCGGGTAGCCATCGGTCGACGTCGAACCGTTCGGGGTGGGGGTAGAGATCAGGGCGGTGGTGGATGGCGTAGGGGCTGTAGAGGAGATGGGTGCCAGCGGGCAGACGCTGCCCTGCGAGTTCGGTTGCTTCACGTGTGACCCGGGTCAGCGCCCATGCCGGGGCGTACATGCGCAGTGTTTCGCAGACGACCCGTCCGGTCAGGTCCAAGTGCGGCAGGTCCTCCCAGGTGGCCGTGCGACCCGCCAGGATGCTGTCGGCTTCGGCCTGTACGCGGGTCTGGAGGCCGGGGGTGGTTGCCAGGGTGTAGAGGGCCCAGGTCAGACCGTTGGCGGTGGATTCGATCCCGGCGACGAGCATGGTGGTGATCTGGTCGTGGATCTCTGCCTCCTCGAGGGCGCTGCCATCGGTGTCACGAGCGGCGAGCAAGGCGGATACCAGGTCCCCGTGGTCTGCGCCGTCGCGCCGGTATGCGGCCAGGACGCGGCTGACGGCCGTGTGAATATCCGCACGCGCCTGGTGATAGCTGCGGTTGCCTGGCGTGGGCAGGCGCCGCAGCGCTGGAACGGGGGTGACCATATGGCGGTAGATGCCCTGCATGACCGCGCCCAGCGACGCCTCGACGACTTGGGAGGCACGTGCGGCGACATCGTCGGGCTCCTCGGGGTCGGAGCTGAACAGGGCCCGCGCTACGATCCGGGCGGCGAGCATGTGCATCTCGGCCGATACCCGCAAGGTCTTCCCCTCGTGCCAGCTGCCCAGAACACTGCCGATCTGTTCGGTCATCACCCGCGCGTAGGCGGGCATGCGGCTTTTTTGGAAAAGGGGCTGAAGCAGCCTCCGCTGACGCCGGTGGTCACGGTAAGGGCAGGTGACCAGGCCGTTACCCATCACGGAACGCACCTTGTCGAAGACCGGGCCGCCCTTGTCGAAGATTCGGTCGCGGCGCAGGACCTGCTCCACGAGGTCGGGATGGCACACCACATAGGCGTGCCAGGGGCCGATGCGGATCTGTACCAGGTCACCGCGGGCGGGCAGGTGTTGGATAAAAGGGAGCAGCCCTCTGCGGAGCTGGAAGAGATGGCCGACCAGCGGCAGCCCACCGGGAGCGGCCACCGCCTTCCATGTGGTTTCGGTGTCCGTCATGGCTGATCACCTCTCCAATGAGGGAGGAGTGCTGAAGGCTTCATCAAGGGGGACGTCAACGATTTTCTTCTCCGGTTCACCTGTTCCACCGGGCATGCGGAGGGCGGGACGCGGATGGTGTCCCCGATGCCCTTGAAGGCGACCGCGGGTCTGAAGGGCCTCTGGGTTGGCCCGCCTCGGTGACGCCCAGGTGGAGGGGATAGTCGCACGCGTCGGAGAGCAGCCGGTTGGCGGCGACCATCGTCATCGGGTCGTGGTGCTTGACCACGATCTTGATATCGCGGAAGCCGTGTTCCTCGAATAGCGAGCACTCCCACAGCGCCCACTCCGCCAGCGCCTGCGGTGTTGCGGCGGTGTGTCTCGCCAACTGGTAGGGGCCTGGGGTCCAGGGGTCCGGCGTTGACCCCGATGCGTATGGGCACCCGCGCGGCGGAGGCGGTCGCCGCGATCTCGGCGACGCGGTCGTCGAAGCGTTTGATGTTGCCGGGGTTGACGCGGACGGCCGCGCACCCGGCGTCGATGGCGGCGAAGACGTAGCGGGGCTGGAAGTGGATGTCGGCGATGACGGGGATCGGTGACTTGGCCACGATGCGCGTGAGGGCGTCGGCGTCGTCCTGGGTGGGGACGGCGACGCGGACGATGTCGCAGCCGGCTGCGGTGATGGCGGCGATCTGCTGGGGGGTGGCGTCGATGTCGGCGGTGGGGGGGTGGTCATGGTCTGGACGGTGACCGGTGCGCCGCCGCCGATGGGGACATCGCCGACATGGATCTGCCGGGACGGCCGGCGCACCGGCGCTTGGGGGATGGGGTGGGCATGCCGAGGTGGGTGGTCATTGCGGCCTCCTCGTGTCGTTGAGGGGGCTGGTATTGGGGGTGAGGCCGTAGGTGGTGAGAGCCGTGCGGGCGTGCAGGACCGTCTTAGCGATGCCGTCCGCGTCGAGGCCCGCCCGGGCGAGCAGCGCGTCGCGGGGGCCGTGGGGGAGGAACGCGGACGGCAGGCCGAGGCTGTGGACCGGTGTGGTGACGGCGGTGTCGGTGCAGGCCTGGGCCAGGAGGGTGCCGAAGCCGCCCGTGCGGATGTTGTCCTCGACCGTGATCGTCAGGCGGTGGCGGGCTGCTAGGTGCACCAGTGCGGGGTTGACTGGGATGATCCAGCGGGGGTCCACCACGGTGCAGCCGATCCCCTCCTTCTCCTCGAGCTGGCGGGCGGCCTGGACAGCTGCGGGCGCGGTGGCCCCCGCAGTGGCCAGGAGGACATCGAGGGGGCGCCGGGTGCTTCGGTGGAGAACGTCCATTCCGTCCATCCGCGCCAGTGCCCCGAGGTCTGTTCCAGTGGTGGCCTTGGGCAGCCGCAGGGCGGTCGGCCCGTTTCCGATGGCGACCGCTTCGCGCAGCAGTTCCCGCAGCCTGGCGGTATCCCGGGGTGCGGCGACCCGTATCCCCGGTACCACCGACAGGAGGCTCAGGTCCCACATGCCGTGATGGGAGGGCCCATCCGGTCCGGTGATCCCGGCGCGGTCCAGGACGAAGGTCACCGGCAGCTGGTGCAATGCGACATCCATCAGCACCTGGTCGAAGGCCCGGTTCAGGAACGTGGCGTAGATGGCGACGACTGGGTGCAGTCCGCCCATCGCCAGACCGGCCGCGCTGGTGACCGCGTGCTGCTCGGCGATCCCCACATCGAAGACCCGCCCCGGGAACCGCTCGGCCATCAGGTGCAGGCCGGTCGGACGCAGCATGGACGCGGTCACCGCGACCAGGTCCTCGCGTTCCCCGGCCAGGGCAAGCAGCTCACCACCGAAGACACTGGTCCAGCTCCGGGGGACAGCCGCAGGGCCGCCTTGGGCTGATGGCCGCGATGTTGCGGGGCGGCCGGTGACCGGGTCGGTGACACCGACAGCGTGGAAGCGGTCGGCGTCATCATTCTCGGCAGGCGGGTATCCCTGCCCCTTGACCGTCACCACATGCACGACCACCGGGCTGTGCAGGGACCTCGCCCGCCGCAGCGCGTTCTCAAGCGCGGGGATGTCGTGTCCGTCGACGGGGCCGATGAAGGCGAGACCATGCTGCGTGAACACGTTCGCGCCCGTCACCTGGCTCTGCTGCGCACCCGCACCGCGCAGCAGAGCCAGGTGACGGGCGAGGGCGCCGGTGGTGGGGGCGTAGGAGCGGCCGTTGTCGTTGAGGACGATGATGACGGGCCGGCCGGGGGCGGCGGCGATGTTGTCGAGTGCTTCCCAGGCCATGCCGCCGGTCAGGGCTCCGTCGCCGATGACCGCCACGACCGCACGGTCCTGCTCGCCGGTGAGTCGGCGGGCCTTGGCCAGGCCGTCGGCGTAGGACAGGGCGGTGGAGGCGTGCGAGTTCTCGACCAGGTCGTGGTCCGACTCGGCCCGGCAGAGGTACCCGGAGAGCCCGCTGGCCTGGCGGAGCGTGCCGAACTCCTCGTGCCGGCCAGTCAGGAGTTTGTGCACGTACCCCTGGTGGCCGATGTCGAAGAGCAGTGTGTCACGGGGGGAGTCGAAGACCCGGTGCAGAGCGATCGTCAGCTCCACCACACCCAGATTCGGCCCCAGATGCCCGCCCCTCGCACACACCGTGTCCACCAGGCGGCGGCGGATCTGCGCAGCCAGCTCGGACAGCCGCCCAGCGGGCAGCGCACGCAACGCCCCGGGACCAGTCACCGACGCGAGCCGGTCTTGGGTTCCAACAGAAGGGGATGGCGTGAAACTGTCCATGTTCTGTCCGTCCAGCCACAGCGCGGGAACACATGCAAAGACATGCACACCCCACGCAGAGGGAGCTACGTCTATCGTCGGCAGGGGGGAGTCAGGAACCCGATCTCATACGACGTGCTGAAGGGGGAGGGCTCGCGAGCGCGGCCGACGGAGCCGCACCCGAAGAGGGGAGACCGGCCCGGTACATGCGTGAGCAAACCCGGGCCGCACACCCAAACGGGAGGCTCAACTTCCACCTTCAACTATCCGGAACGCTTTGACCAGGCACATACCCCACCAGAAGGAGCACGCCCGTACCACCCCCTGCACGACCGGTCCACCGGCGCGCCCGACCGAGCGCGAGCCGCCGTGGAAACGCCGCCCGTCCGTACACGCTCTTGGCCTTCCCCTCGTAGCGTGGAGGTTTGACTGAAGGGGTAGGTGAGGGTCATAGCGGGGAAGCGACGTTCGTATGACGCGCCGTTCCGTGAGGGTGCGGTACGGATTGAGGCGTCCCCCGGAGTGCGGACACGGGGTTCATGCTGCGAGTGTGGTTCTAGGCTAGATACAGCCATGAGCCACCGACCTGCACATATGTGATGTCGCCGCACCACTTCTCGTTCAGCTGCCCGGCAGTGAAGGCACGCTGGACGAGGTCCGGGGCGGGCGGTGCGAGCCGGTCCGGAACGGTAGTGCGCTTGCGCCGACGCAGGTGGCGGCCCTCGATCCTGTGGAGACGCATCAGTCGCTCGACACGCTTGCGGTTGACGGTGTGCCCGAAGCCCCGAAGCTCGGCATGGACGCGGCGCACTCCGTACGTTCCCTTGTGCGTGGTGTGGACCTCGCGGATTGACGGCGGCCGTGGCAAAGTCCAGGTGTGCGGCCAGTTGAGTCCAGGCTGATGGCCACCGGAAATCCAGGTGGATGGCCGTTTGACCTGTGGTGTTCCTGATCGCTTCCTTATCTGAAGTTCCGTGTCCTGCCATGCTCGATGTCCCGCACGAGCTCATCGAGCATGTCGCATGGCTGCTGCACGTCCGCAGAACCGAGATCGACTCTCCCTGGTGCAGGCTGGGTTGTTTCAAGCAAGCCCTCCTCGCGCTCGCTCATCTATGGAAGAACGAGACGTTCGCCCAGCTCGGGGCAGGTTTCGGTGTGTCCGAAGCCACCGCGTGGAGGTACGTCGACGAAACCCTCGAGGTCCTGGCCGCCTGGGCGCCCGGTCTCCGGGAGGCGCCCGTGGGCCTGGGTGAAGGCGACTTCGTCATCGTTGACGGCACTCTGATCCCCGCCGACCGCATCAAGGCGGATCAGCCCTACTACTCACAGAAGCACAAGAAGCACGGCATGAACGTGCAGGTCATCACCCGTCCTGACGGGACGCCGCTGTGGTTCTGCCGCGCGCTGCCCGGCCGGACCCATGGCCTGACCGCGGCCAGAGCCCACGGCATCGTCCAGGCCTGCCTCACCCGGCAGATCCTCATCCTGGCCGACCGCGCCTACCAAGGAGCCGGCGCCACCGTCCGCACCCCCTACCACCACCGCATCCAACCGCCGCACTACCAGCGATTCAACCGTGTACATGCCCGGCTTCGCACTCCGGGAGAACGCGCCTTCGCCCGCCTCAAGTCCTGCCGCGTCCTTCGCCGGACCAGATGCCCCACCAACCGCGTCGGACGGATCGTCACGGCCGTCCACACCCTCCTCACCTGCAGCTATTCAGAATGAAAAAGGTTCAGTGGGGAATGGACGCCAAGTCGGCATCAGCCCCAACCGACTCATGTCAATAGTGAGGGCAGTTCTCCCTCTGGAGCAGCATCGCTGAAATATCATATTGATCAGAAACTCATGGGGTTCTCGTCCAGGACGTAGCGGACGTGTGGGCCGCCGAAGTAGCCGCGGACGATACGGGGCTGGCGTTGGCGTCTGCGGAAGAAGCTCGGCGGCGAGTTCGGCCTGGTTGCGGGCTCGGTGCTGCCGGGGCAGGCTGTGCTGGAGGTCGGCGTTGACCAGCTCGTCGGGGTTCAGCTCGGGCGAGTAGGGCGGTCAGGAAGTGCAGTTCGATGTCATCGGGGTGGGCGGCGAGCCAGTCGCGGACCTTCTTGGATCGGTGGACGGAGTGCCCGTCGGTCACAAGGTAAACCTTGTGACCGAAGTGGCCGGCGAGCCGGTCCAGGAAGCGGCACATCACTTCGGCGGTGAAGCTCTCTGTGAAGACCATGAAGTGCATCCGGCCCTTGGTACTGATCGCCGACATCGCATTCACCGAGAACCGGTTCCCGCTCCGCCGCACGACGGGGGTCCTGCCCTTCTCATCCCAGGTACGGCCGGTGACCTGGTCGGACCGGATGCCGACCTGGTCGGCGAAGAGGATTTCGCCGCCGTCCTTCCCCGCCTTCGCACGGATCTTCGGCCAGGTCTCCTGATGCCAGCGCCGGACGGCCTCGGGGTCCTGCTCGACGGCCCGCTTGTCCGGACGCTGGAAGGACAGCCCCCACCGCTTCAGGTACTTGCCCACACCCGGTTCGGTCAGCCGCACCCGGTACAGCTGCGCGATCAGCTCACCCACCAGCCGCCGCGTCCACAACTGACCGGAAAGCCCCACCGCACAGGGCAGGTGGTCCAAGACCACCTGCCGCACAGCGGCCTGCTCGGCCTCCCCCAGCACCTGGTACACCCCGACCGGTTTGCCGCGCGGACGCATGACCAGCGCGTCCCGCCCGCCGGCCTGCCACTTCATCCACCACGTGTCGACCGCCTTCAGCGACACCCCAAAAACCGCCGCCACATCCTCACGGTCCCGCCCCGCCACCAGCGCGGCCAACGCCCGCAGCCGCAACGCTTCCTGCGCCGACGGCGACAAGTGCCGCGCGTCCCCCACCAGATCGCTCACACCCACCCAACGACCCAGAACCCAAACCGTTTCTGATCAATAATCAGCCGACTTCACTCCGAGCGCCCCCTTCATGCACCCTCCCCCACCCCCACAAGAGCAGTACCGTAAAGGGACCCCCAAGACCGCGAGCCACCTGAGCACTCAGCAATTCAGCAAACCCACAGGACTGCCGAATCACGGGATGGAAAAGGTTCGCTGCCACACCTTCCCACTCGGATCAGCTGGAGGAAACCGTCATGAGCAAGTACATCCTGTGCGCTAGCTCGCCGCTCCGTATCTGGACCATCGACACCAGCGCGAAGACCGTGGGCGGCCCGGTCACTCTGGACTGGAAACGGTGGGACCCAAACCACGAGTTCCCGTTTACCTTCGTGGCGGATGCTGCCCGATCGCTGGTCTACCACACTAGTGCCTCCAAGAGCGTTCAGGAGATCGATGTCAGCAACCCCAAGAGCCCGACTGTCAAGCAGCTGCAGACCAGCAAGGGGGTGAACCTGATGTGCGCGGCTCTCGCCGGCGGCTTCGGACAGCCCTCCCATGTCGACCAGCGCCTGTATGCCGGGGGCAGTGACGGGTTCATCTACACTTTCCCCCTCGACTCCAGCGGAAAGACCCGCAAGGCAACGTCCGACCCCGCACCCTACGAAGTCCTGGAAGCCCACAACAGGCCCATCATCGATCTCGCCATCACCTCCGACGGCACCCACGCCTTCGCCCTCATCCAAAGCAACGACGGCAAAGCCGCCGCCGTCACCAAAGACCTCAAACCCATGCCCCACCCCCCACGAGTGCACTACCTCGCCGACCGCCCCCAATGGGACACCATCCCCAACCCCCGCCACATCAAACTCAGCCCCGACGAACGCCACCTTATCGTCACTTCTGACGGATACAATTGCACCATCATTGACACGACGACAAATGAATCCCATCTACGCTCCCTCGCCTCCGACGCCTGGGTTGGCCCAGTGTATGTGGACAATACTTCTGCCTACTTTTGTAACGCCATCCGAGACTTCCATAACGTTGAGCTCGCGAGCGGAGGAGTGGCGAAATCTGGGACTAGCTCCGGACTTGTGGGTCTTGCTGGAATTGGAGATGGACATGTACTGCTTACCACTAGCGAAAATTCGTCAGGTGATCTCACATGTGTCCTCTTCACATATGACGGAAAGGAACGAGTTGATATTGCTAAGATGAATTTCAGTGCAGGGGGTGAGTGCCTACTGTTCGGAAGGAACCTGATGCTCGAGGGAGGCTGATGCCCGGAAAGTTGTTCAAAGCGGACTGGCCGCCCGGTGGGGCGAGCAGACCTGGCAGCGCGAGAGCACCGCGTGGCGGGCGGCAACCCCCGAGGAACGCGACGAGGTATCCCGTACCGAGCAGGACCGGCTGTGGAGCGTGCAGCACCCACGCCCCGCACAGGATGTCGCCGGCGACCTGCGCGCCGCCGTGCTGGTGCCGCCCGGCCGCCCCGTCGTCCTGGCCCTCACACGGCAGCGCCGGGATGTCGACCGGCATCTTCTGGACGGGGTGCAGGCGCTCCAGGACCAGGGCATCGCGGGACTGACCGTGATCCCACACAACGAAGGTCTGCAGAGACGCATCGTCGAACCTGGTGCAGGTCCACTCCCGATGCGCATGCTGGCCATTGGCTGGGAGCTGGCGGCCGCCGTCCACCAGGCCCAGCCGAGTCGTCGGTAGCCACCCCCGCGGACCGCAAGGGGGCGGCTGCGCAACAGTGGTCTGGGGGCGCCCCCCGGCGTCGGCTGCCCAAGACCGCTGATGTCCTGGTCGAAGCCGGGGCCGGGGAGAGCCGAGGGCAGAGGGTGACTCAATGGGGTGGAGTCATCCGCATTCGGCGCCGACCCGGCCCCTCCGGCCGCTACGCTCGGCGAGCGCGGTACGTGTGGGCCGTGTCGTAGGGGCAAGGGGGCTGTAGCTCGTGGTATCCGTTCCGCCGGCCGTGAAGACCCCGGACGGCGGCCCCGGCACGACGGCGGCAGCACAGATGCGTGTGCTGGCCGAATGCGCCGCGGTGTTCATTCCGGCCGATCCTCCGCGGGAGAGCCGCGTGGCGTTCTGGCGCACGGACGGAACGCCGCCGCCGGACGCCGACGGTAGGTTGACGGTGGTGCGCCCGCACGCTGCTTCGGTACGCCGCCGGGAGGTGGCTGCCACCCTCGTGCCGGCGTCGCAAGCCCTGGCAGTCCTCACCGAGGCACGCCAGATGCCCGGTGCTGATCCGGCGGCCGCGTTCTGGGGTGCGGCCACCGTGCTCGCCCTGCACATGCTGGCTCGCGGCCGGCTGCTGCCCGGTGTCAGCCCGGCCGGGTTCGACGCATGGCGGATCGGCCCGTACGACGGCCAGGACCGGGCGCGGCTTGCGGAGCTGGCGGCCGCGATGCCGCCCGAGACGCGCGCGGTGCCGGTCGAGGGCGCGGCAGCGCTGGAACTGCCACGGGCCGAGCCGCTGCTGCGGGCCTTCATGGACGCGGTCGCCGATGTGCTTGCCCGTAGTCCGGCGGGCCCCCTCGCTGCGGGCGGTGATGCCTGGACCGCGACCGGGCCGCAGCAGGTGGGGGAGCAGCGGGAGTGGGCGGCGGACATGGCCGCCGGCCTGGACGCGGGCGTGGGCATCTCGCTGCGCATCGAGCTGCCCGGAACAGACAGCGAGGGCGCGTGGGACGAGGACGCGGTCGGCCCGGGCGGTGACGACGGCGACCTGGGGCTGGATGCGGAGGGCCGGTTCGGGGCTGTGGTCCAGCTGCACCACCTCGCCGATGCCGTGGTCGTCGCCGATGCGCGTGACATCTGGTCAGGCCGCTCGCCCGCCGCCGGCCTGTTCGGCCCGGAAGCACGGGCGCAGGCGCTGCTGGTCCTGCGCCGGGCCGCCCGCGCATGGCCGCCACTGCAGCGCCTGCTGACCATGGCGGTCCCGGCCGGGCTGGAGCTGTCCGACGCCGAGGTGAGCGACCTCCTCGGCGACGCCGCGGCCTCCCTGGCGGCGGCGGGTGTCCAGGTCCACTGGCCCAAGGAGCTGGCCCGGCAGCTGCTGGCCCGCGCCGTCGTCGAGCCCGCCGAGAAGACCGCCTCCGACCTGCCGTCCCTGCTCTCCACCGATGCCCTCCTGGCCTTCCGCTGGCAGTTCACCCTCGACGGCCGCGAACTCGGCCCGGCCGAGCTCGACCGGCTCGCGGAGGCGCAGCGTCCCATGGTGCGCCTGCGCGACCAGTGGGTCCTCATCGATCCCGAGATCCTGGCCCGGGCCCGCGACCGCAAGGCCCGCGAGCTCACCCCTGTCGAGGCGCTGAGTACCGTCCTGGCCGGGAGCGCGGACCTCGACGGCGAGCGGGTCGAGGTCACCGCGCGGGGCTGGCTGGCGGAGCTGAAGGAACGCCTCGCCGACCCCGAGGCGACGGCCCGCCGTACGCCGGTGCCCCAGCCCGCCGCGCTGACGGCCACCTTGCGCGACTACCAGCTCCGGGGTCTGACCTGGCTGGACCAGATGACCTCCCTCGGCCTCGGCGGATGCCTCGCCGACGACATGGGCCTGGGCAAGACGATCACCCTCATCGCCCTCCACCTGCACCGCCAGAGCAACCCGGCCACCGCCGGGCCGACCCTGGTGGTCTGCCCGACGTCGCTGCTGGGCAACTGGGCCCGTGAGATCGAGAAGTTCGCGCCCGGTACCCCCGTCCGGCGCTATCACGGCACCAAGCGCAGCCTGGCCGACACGACCGAGGGCTTCGTCCTGACCACCTACGCCACCATGCGCCTGCGCGCAGCCGAACTCGCCGAGCACCCTTGGGGGCTGGTCGTGGCGGATGAGGCGCAGCATGTGAAGAACCCCTTCTCGGCGACCGCGAAGGCCCTGCGGACGCTGCGGGCCCGGGCCAGGGTCGCGCTCACCGGAACGCCCGTCGAGAACAATTTGTCGGAATTGTGGGCGCTGCTGGACTGGACGACCCCGGGACTGCTGGGGTCCTTGAAGGCGTTCTGTGACCAGTACGCCCGGGGTGCGGAGAGCGGCGAGGACCCCGGCGCCGCCCGGCGCCTGGCCGCGCTGGTCGCCCCGTTCCTGCTGCGCCGCAAGAAGTCGGATCCGGGTATCGCTCCCGAACTGCCGCCGAAAACCGCCACCGACCACCCCGTCACCCTGACCAAGGAGCAGGTGGCCCTCTACGAGGCGGTGGTCCGCGAGACGATGGCCGCGATCCGCGAGAGCGACGGCATCGCCCGCCGCGGCCTGGTCCTCAAACTCCTGGCCGCGCTGAAACAGATCGCCAACCACCCCGCCCAGTTCCTGAAGGAGCCCGGGGCGAAGACGGCGGGCCGGTCCGGGAAGCTGGAGCTCCTGGACGAACTGCTGGACGTCATCCTCGCCGAGGACGGCGCGGTCCTGGTCTTCACCCAGTACGTCAGCATGGGCCACCTGATCAAGGACCACCTGGCCGACCGGGGCATCACCGCGCAGTTCCTCCACGGCGCCACCCCCGTCAACCAGCGTGAGGAGATGGTGCGCCGCTTCCAGGACGGCGAGGTCCCCGTCTTCCTGCTCTCCCTCAAGGCCGCCGGCACCGGCCTGAACCTGACCCGGGCCGGGCACGTCATCCACTACGACCGCTGGTGGAACCCGGCGGTCGAGGAACAGGCCACGGACCGCGCCTACCGCATCGGCCAGACCCAGCCCGTCCAGGTCCACCGGCTGATCGCCGAAGGCACGGTCGAGGACCGGATCGCCGAACTCCTTGAAACCAAGCGGGCGCTGGCGGACGCGGTCCTCGGCGGCGGGGAGAGCGCGTTCACCGAACTGAGCGACGCCGAGCTCGCCGACTTCGTCCAGCTCAGGAGCGCGCCCCGATGAACCACACACCCGGCGGCGACCGCCGGCGCGTCTTCCCGCCGCTGCCCACCGCCCGCGGCCGCCGCTCCTTCGCCGAGTCCTGGTGGGGCAACGCCTGGGTCAGCGCCCTGGAAGGCCCGACCCGCTCCGCCACCGGACGCCTCGCCCGCGGACGCACCTACGCCCGCGCCGGAAACGTCCGCGAGATCACCATCACCCCCGGCCGCGCCACCGCCCAGGTCAAGGGCAGCCGCCCCACCCCCTATCGAACCTCCATGGAGATCCCGCAGCTCACCGCCGCCCAGTGGGACGCCCTGCTCGATGCGGCTGCAGCACAAGCCGGGCACCTCGCCGCCCTCCTAGACCACGACATGCCGACCGCCTTGGCCAAGGACGCCGCACAGGCCGGAGCGCGGCTCCTGCCGACCAGAGGTGAGCTCGTTCCGTACTGCTCGTGCCCCGATGACGGCTACCCCTGCAAACACGCCGCCGCCCTCTACTACCAGGTCGCCCGGCTCCTCGACCACGATCCCTTCGTTCTCCTGCTCCTAGGAGGGCGCGGCGAGAAGGAGGTCATGGCCGACCTCCACCAGCGCAACGCCGCCCAGGCCGCCGTAACCACGCCCGCCGCCGAGTCTCCACCGTCCGGTCTGCCTGCCCGGGACGTGTTCGCCGCTGCCCGCGCCGGGCTGCCACCGCTGCCCGCACCACCACCCCTTGTCGACCATCCCGGCCCGGTGGCCCAGCTGTCCGCGGCCGGCGAACCCGTACCCGGACTGGACCCGGCAGCCCTGGAGTTCCTGGCCGCCGACACCGCCACCCGCGCGGCCCATCTGCTGCACCAGGCCCTGCTGCCCCACGACGCCCTTCAGCAGCCCGCCGCCCCGGTGCCCCGGTGCCCCTCAGCGTCGACGACGACCTTGTACGGCTTGCCGTGGCCAGGCCCCCCACCGAGATCTTCACCCGCCTGTGCTGGAGCGCGCACCGCACCCCCGTCTCCCTCGCCCGGGCGGCCCGCGCCTGGCAGTACGGCGGAGCAGCGGCCCTGACGATCCTCGACGAGCCATGGGATCCGGATCCGTCCTACCTCCGCGCCGTGCGCGAGCAGATCAGACAAGCGTGGGACGGAGAGCGCGCTCCCGCAGTGCGCGCCGCCGGGAACAACTGGCTCACGCTGATCGGACACGACGCCCAGCTCCGCCTGGGGACCGACGGGCACCTCTGGTACCCGTACCGCAAGAAGCACGGCGGCTGGTGGCCGGCCGGGCACCCGCACCGGGACGTCGCGGCCGTACTGGGCGACCTGCTCGCGTCGGAGGCCGACTAGCCTCAAGGGCACCGTCGCCGGCTCACAGTCCTCCCTCGCTGCCGGCACCGCGAGAGGTGACCGGTCGCTGTTCCCTCGCTGCTGAGCAGGGCCACGTCCGCTCAGGTCGAAATTGCGTTCCCTTTTGCGTGAGTGTCAGGTTACGGTCGGTGTCACCCGAGATCGACAAAGGGGGATTTCATGCCTATCGTGACCGCCTCGCCCGGCCGGCCTCCGGGCATCCGTGAGGACGCCGACGGGCTGACCGAGCGCCAGCGCGCCGTCCTGAGGTGCATCCTCAGCTCGGTGCGCAGCCGCGGTTACCCGCCCTCGATGCGGGAGATCGGGGAGGCGGTGAAGCTGTCCAGCACCAGCTCCGTGGCCCACCAGCTTCTCGCGCTGGAGCGTAAAGGGTTCCTTCATCGAGACCCGCACCGGCCACGCGCGTACGCCCTCGCTCCGCACGCCCAGGCACTGGCTGATGCCCGCTCCCTGCCCACGCCGCCGTCCGATGCGTACCTCTCCCCACGGGAGGAGGAGGCCGAGAGGAACGCCGCCGTGGCACATGTCCCGCTCCTCGGCAGGATCGCCGCCGGGGCTCCCCTCCTGGCTGGACAGGAGACCCAGGACGTGCTCCCGATGCCACGGCAAGCAGTGGGCCACGGGGAGCTGTTCGCGCTGACAGTCGTGGGCCAGAGCATGATCGACGCCGGTATCAGAGATGGTGATGTGGTCACCGTACGACGTCAGAGCGCCGCAGACCCCGGCGACATCGTCGGTGCCCTCCTGGCCGACGGCGAGGCCACCGTCAAGAAGCTGCGCATCGCCGACGACGGCGCATGGCTGATGCCCTGCAACATCGCCTACCAGCCGATTCGTCTGGAGAACGACGCAGCAATCCTGGGCAAGGTCGTCGCGGTGCTGCGCTCTCTCTACTGACCTTGTAGTCGTGGTGTCGTGAGTGTGAGTCCGGTGCCGGTGAGGCATCCGTCGATGATGTCGCTGCGGTATTGGATGTGGCGGAGGCCGTGTCGGAGTCGGCGCTTGAGGTGGTCCGGGTCAGTGAAGGCGGTGTTGGCCTGGGTGGTGCGGCGGAGGATTGACCAGATGCCCTCGACGGGGTTGAGGTCGGGTGCGTAGGGCGGCAGGTGGTAGGCCGAGATCCAGTCCTGCGCATCGATGAAGGCCTGCATCCGGCGGTCTTTGTGGACATTCAAGTTGTCCCAGATGAGGAGAATGGGTCCGTCAGGCTGCTGATGGGCGGCGATGAGGAGGGCTCGGTACTCGGTCCAGGCGAAACTCTTGCGGCCCCCGCCTTGGTGATCGGTATGTCGTTTGGGCCGGTAGACCAGGCGGGACCGCGTCCCAGGTTTGTAGCAGCACAGGGCTGCGACGGAAAAGCGTCGCTGGGAGCGTCCGCGGACCCGGATGACCGGTGTGCTGCCGCGTTTGCTCCAGGTGCGTGAGGTCGGCGGCGTCATCGAGAAGCCGGCTTCGTCCTCGAAGACGATCCAGGCCCCGAGCGCCGCCGCGGTGTTTCCACGTGCGGCCACACGTCCTTCACCCAGCCGGTCACCGTCGCCTCGTCGCGTTCGACCGCACGGCGTGCCGGTACCTGATGACTCCAGCCATGCCGCCGCAGCATCTGCGAGATCCCCGACAGTGTCATCGGTTTGTGAAACCGGCGGCCGATCAGAGTCTTGATCCTGGCCAGTGTCCATCTCTGGTCCGGCCAGCCGTGGGCGACTGGGCCCTTGGCCAGTTCCTCCTCCTAGGGACTGTGTGAGGTTGTGATCAGCCGGGTGTCTTTGGGAGGTCGTTGATCCAGATCATCGAGGCGCGGAGGTGGAGGCCTGCGAGGTAGCTTTCGGGTGTCTTGTCGTAGCGGGTCGCGATGCCCCGCCAGGCCTTCAGCTTGTTGATCAGGCGCTTGACGGTGTTCCGCTCCTTGTAGAGGCCGGCGTCGTGGCTGACGGTCCGGCCGCCCCGGCTGCCCTTCTTCCAGCGGTTGGCGGCCTGGTCCCTCTTCTCCGGGATGACAGCCTTGATCTGGCGTTTCCGCAGGTAGGCGCGGTTGGCCCGGGAGGAATAGGCCTTGTCCGCAGCGACGGCGCCGGGCCGGGTGCGGGGACGCCCGACGGGCAGGCGGACACGCACCTTCTTAACCACGGGGACGAACTGCGGGCTGTCGGCGGCCTGTCCGACGGTCAGGACGAGCGACAGGGGCCGGCACCTGCGGTCCCCGGCGAGATGGACTGTGCTGGTCAGCCCGCCCCTGGACCTGCCCAGCAGGGCTTGGTTCAGACGAAGTCTGCGGCGTCGCCGGATGCGTCGCCGTTCGTCTCGCCCGGGGCTGTCCTCGTCGTCCTGCCCGTTGTGTCCCTGCGGGCCGCCCCCTTCTGCCGGCCACGCTCCTGCCCGGCAGCGGCTTTCTCCAGAGCCTCCATGACCTCCTCGTCGATGCGCATCCCGGCTGCGTCGTGGTGGGCGCGGACGGTCGTGGAGTCCACGCTGACCAGGGACAAGTCCGTCTCACCCCGGCGGGCGGTCTCGGCAATCAGGCCCTCCAGCAACGTGCTGAAGACGCCCGCGTCCCTCCACACCCGGAAACGGCCGTAGACCGTCGGCCACGGGCCAAACTCACCAGGCATCTCCCGCCACTGGGCGCTGGACCGGAACCGCCAGATCACCCCCTCGAACTGATCCCGCAGCCGCTGGGGGTACGGACCGTACTCACCTATCGGCAGGTACGGCTCGATGAACGCCCACTGATCATCCGTGAGTTGCCTACGCGTCACACCCAACGTCCTACCGGATTCCGCCCCCAGACCAGAACGGAATCCGAAAGTGATCACAACCCCACACAGCCCCTAAGGAAGCGGGGTTCGTCGACACCCTGCACTACGGCGTCCGACTCAGTAACCACAGCCCCGTGATCGATCTGTCCGATGTCTCCCAGCGGTGGCTCCGCGACCTGCTCTGGGACTGCATGGACACCCGGCTCACGAACGACCCTCCGCGGACGAAGTCGCCGTTTCATGCTGCCAGGCGCGGATGCATCGAGCTCAGTGCCTACCTTGAAGCGCACGCCCCCGCCGGTGGCCACGATCCCACCTTGCTGACCAAGGAGCACGCGGTCGACTTCGTTGCCGACTTGCGCCACCGGGCCCAGCACGGGCTGCCGTCCCTGGGTCTCTTCGCCCAGGGCAGCCACCGCACCCGGCCCGCAAGCGTCACCCAGCGGATGGCCGGACAGAACTTCAACGGCGTGCGTCAGGTCCTGCGGACCGCGATGGACGCCGGGGAAACTGAACGGATCGGGCTGGGCCGCCCCTTCGTCGTGGCCGTGCCGACCGGCGAGCAGAAGCCCGGACGACGCCGCCCCTTCCCCGACGACGTGGCCCGTGCACTGGCCAGCGACCGCAACCTCGCCATCCTGGACAGCCTCGACGCTTAGGACCGGGGGCTGCAGGACATCTGGGAAGCCCTCGTGTTCACCGGCCGGCGTTGCAGCGAAGTGCTCCAGCTCCGCCTCGAGTGTGTCGACCGGCTGAACAACATCCCGATCTTCTGGCATGACCAGACCAAGGTCGGGAAGTTCGACGACGGCATCCGCATCCCGGAACGGCTCTGCGAACGCCTCCGCCAGCGCCAGGCCAAGACCATCGCGCGCTTCGTAGGAAGGCACGGCCGCCCGCCCACGGCCGACGAGCGGCGCCGTCTGGCGCTGTTTCCCACCAAGCAGGCCAACCGCCACGGCCTCAAGAACGTGAGCTACCAGTGGTTCCACGTCCGCTTCCGCGAGTGGCTCGACGGCCTGGACATTGGGCACTACGTCCCCCACCAAGCGCGGCACACCTTGGCCACCAAGCTCCTGCGCAACGGCGCGAATCTCATCCATGTCAAGCGCTACCTCGGGCACGTCTCCGAGCGCATGGCCGAGCACTACATCCACCTCGCCAACACGGACCCGAAGCTTGAAGCCGCCCTCAACGCGGTCTGGGTTGCCGGCCCCGGAGCAGCCGAACCCGGCCTGGACCTGTCCTCCGGCCAGCCCATGACACGTCAGGAAGCCGAAGCGCTTGTCATCGACCTCTCTCGCCGCAGCACCCCGGCTGAGGGGGGCTTCTGCACCTTCCAGCCCGTCGTCAGCGGCGACGCCTGCCCCTGGAACCTCAACTGCCACAACTGCGACAAATTCGTCATGTCCGGTGCCGACCTCGTCTACTGGCACCGCAAACGTGAGCAGTGGCGAACGCTCGCCGAACGCGCCCCTGATGCGAACACCGCGGACTACCTCCACGAGGTCTTCGAACCCACCGCCCGAGCCATCGACGGCCTGGAGAAAGCCCTCAGCGCCGTCGGCCTCCTCGACGAAGCCCTGACCCTCGTGTCAACGATCACGTAATTCCCCAGCTGATGCGGCTTGAGCGTCACGTAATTCCCCACCCCGCACGGTCACGTTATTCCCCATGGGGATGACGGAGGCGGAAAGCGGGTGTCCTGGCCATCGAAAAGGCGGACGCTGCCCCTCGACCAGTGGTTCGAGAAGGTCGGGGGCCAGCACCGGATGGCAAGGAGAACATTCACCGTGGTCGACATCACCGAGATTTACGTCCACTGGTATGCGGGCCGTTCCAAGAGCGAGCTGGCCACGTCGCTGGGAGTGGACCGCAAGACGGTCAGGAAGTACCTGGCCCCGGCGGAGGCCGCCGGAATCACCCCGGGCGGGCCGCCGAGGAGCCAGGCCGACTGGGCCAGGCTGATCAAAAGCTGGTTCCCCGAACTCGCCGAGTCCAGGCTCCGGCAGATCACCTGGCCGGAGATCGACAAACACCGCGACTACATCAAGAAAATGCTGGGGACGGTGACCGTCAGCACGATCCACCAGCGCCTTCGCGACGAGCACGGACTGGAGGCGTCGGTCTCCAGCTTCCGCCGCTGGGTCCATGCCACCCTGCCGGAAGAGACCCGAAGATCGCAGGTCACGGTCCTGCGAGACGACGTCGAGCCCGGCTCGGAGGCCCAGATCGACTACGGCTTCCTGGGCCAGTGGATCAACCCCCGCAGCGGAAAACGGCACCGGATCTGGGCCTTCGTGATGGTGCTGCCCTGCTCGCGCCACATGTTCGTCCGCCCCGTGCTCACCCTCGACCAGCACGCATGGACGGCTGCCCACGTCGAGGCATTCAGATTCTTCGACGGGGCACCAAAACGACTGGTGCCGGACAACCTCCGCACCGGGGTCGACAAGCCCGACCTCTACGACCCGAAAATCAACAAGGTTTATGGCGAACTCGTCGCCCACTACGGCGCATTGGTCGGCCCGGCCCGGGCCGGGCGGCCGAAGGACAAACCGAGGGTCGAGCGGCCTATGCCCTACGTCCGCGACTCGTATTGGCGCGGTCGGGAGTTCGTCTCCGTCGAGCACATGCAGGCCGAGGCCATCAAGTGGTGCATGAAAGTGGCCGGCAGGCGGCAGTGCCGGCCACTGGGCGGGGCCGCACCACTCTCGGTCTTCGAAGCGGTCGAGGCCCAGACCCTGCTGCCGCTTCCCAGAACACCGTTCGTGCTGGCGAAATGGTCCTCCGCGGCCGTCGGGCCGGACATCCACGTCAAGGCGGGCCGCACCCTCTACTCGGTGCCCTGGAAACTGATCGGCAAGCGCGTCGATATCCGCTCCACCGCTGCTATGGTGCACATCTTCCACGACGGCGAACTGGTCAAGACCCACGCCGCCCGGGACCAAGGAAAGCGGACCGACAAGCACGATTATCCGCCGGAGAAGATCGCCTTCCATATGCGGACGCCGGTCTGGTGCCGCACCCAGGCCGCCGAGGTCGGCGGGGCATGCAGCGAGGTCATCGGGCAGCTGCTGGAGGTCAACGCGCTCTACCGGCTCCGCGCTGCCCAGGGGATTCTCGGTCTCCGCAAGAAGTACGGCGAAACGCGGCTGGAAGCGGCCTGCGCGAAGTCCCTCGCGGTCGGCGACCCGTCCTACCGCACCGTCAAGGGCATCCTGATCGCCGGCACCGAGACCGACCCGGAGCCGGAGACCAGCGGTGACGCGGGTGCCGCCGCGTTCCTCCACGGGCCCAAGCGGCTCTTCGCGACCGCCGCGTCCCCCGTCACAGCGGAGGACCACCACGACGACCAGGGCCGCCGCGAAGGTGAAGGAGTCGCCTGATGACCATCATGGACACCGCTCTGCGGGACTCGCTCAAATCGCTCAAGCTCTCCGGCATGCTCGAGACCCTCGACGCCCGCCTCTCCCAGGCCCACGGCGGCGAACTCGGACACCTGGAGTTCCTGCAGATCCTCTGCCAGGACGAGATCACCCGCCGTGAGACCGTCGCCTTCCAACGGCGCCTGCAACGGGCGAAGTTCGAGCAGCAGGCCACTCTGGAGGAGTTCGACTCCTCGTCCTCGCCGAAGCTGCCCGCGGTCCAGATCCGTGACCTCGCGGCCCTGCGGTGGCTGCACGCCGGCGAGTCGGTCATCCTCTTCGGCCCGGTCGGCGTCGGAAAGACACACGTCGCCCAGGCCCTGGGCCACCTCGCCATCCGCCAGGGCGCCCACGCGCGGTTCGCCAAGACCAGCCGGATCCTCGCCGACCTCGCAGGCGGACACGCCGACCGCACCTGGGACAGACGTCTGCGAGAACTCGTACGCCCCGACGTGCTCATCCTCGACGACTTCGCCATGCGGCAGCTGACCGCCACCCAGGCCGACGACCTCTACGAACTGGTCAGCGAACGGCAGGGGAGGTCCCTGGTCATCACCAGCAACAGAGCACCGAGCGACTGGTATCCCCTCTTCCCCAACCCCGTCGTCGCCGAGTCACTCCTGGACCGGCTCATCAACACCAGCCACCAGGTCATCATGAACGGCCCCAGCTACCGGCCGAACAAACGGCCCAGAAACGGCAACAACAAGACAACCGGAGGCCCGATCAGCTAGACAAGAACACAGCCAGGACCTGGGGAATTCCGTGAAGCCAGGCTCGGGGAATATCGCGATCGTCCACACTTCTTCTGCGATGACCCCGCCGTCGCCTATGGCGTGCTGCTCGCGAGGTCGCCAGCGAGCGTGCGGGAACTGGCCGCGACGTCGGAGGAGGTACGGCCCTGGCTCGACGGGTTGCGCGGGGCATTCGACGAGCATGCCGCACTGCCCGGGGGCTGGGTCCGCGACTTCGACGAGTTCACCGAGCTGCTCGATGACTGGGATCGCGTCCTTTCCGAGGCCGCCCGGAGGGGCTGGGGCATCGTCGGGCTGAGCGAGTAGGGGCAGATCGGTCACCTCGCGCGCTGGCCGGGGAGTCATGTCGTGGCTTCCTGTTCGTGATCTTCGACTCCCCGGTTGTGGAAGGGGCAATGCAGCGTGTGCTGTGCTGCCTCGACGGTCGTCAATCCGATCGACGTGGAGTGGTCCTGCTCAGGCGAATCGGCCTGCGAGCCTCAGCGGCCGGGTGTCGCAGTGTTCGATTAGTGTTCAACCCCCATCACTACGCACCTTGGTGAGTCGCCTCGAATCTCTGGCGCAGCTGACCTGGCCCCGTGAGCCCGCAGGGGATGATGTTTGGCTGCTGCTGGCTCTGGGTCATCTAGATGAGGCCTTGGCGGAGGGCGTAGGCCACGGCGTGCGAGCGGTTGCGCAGGTTCAGGCGGGTCATCACCGCGTGGAGGATGTTCTTGATGGTGCGTTCGGAGTAGGCGAGTTTCAGGGCGATGTCGGCGGTGTCGTATCCGTCGGCGACCAGCCGCAGTACCTCGATCTCGCGGGCGGCCAGGCCGTTGAAGTTGACGCCGCGCGGCCCGAGCACCTCGCCCTGCAGCCGGCCGACCTGCTCCAGCAGGCTGCCCAGCAGATCGGCCGGCACATACCCCTCTCCCCGCGCCACGGCCCCTATCACCTGGACCAGCCGTTCCGGGGTGGCCTCGGCCCGCCGGACGACTCCGATGAAGCCGCATTCCGCCGCGCTCGCGAGTTGCTGCTCGTCGATCTGCGTGATGACCAGCACCCCCCGCGCGGTGCTGGTCCGCTGGATCTGGCGCAGCACCCGCAGCGCGACCTCGTCGACGGTGTCCACCACCATCAAGACCACCTGGGCGACTTCAGCGTCGCTTTGGCCGACGAGGCTTACTTCGGGGCGGGTGCGCAGCTGCCCCGCCACCCCGGCCTGCGAGATGGGGTCCTGGGCTCTCACCTCCACCACGATGCGGCCCGCGGTCGCCCCGTTCACCGTGCATCCGACAGGTGCTGGCGTGCGGTGGTGATGTCGTGGGCCCTACGCAGGGCCAGCGCACGCATCCGGTGTGCCAGGTCGTCGACCTTCGTATCCCGGGTGGTGCTGGCTGACAGCAGGGCGTCGTCTCCGGCGGCGATGGTGAGGACGTATCCGGTGCTGAACTCGACGAGGCTCATGTGCCATGAGGCGTCGCCCGGTGGGCAGAACTCCGCGCTCACACGGTGGGTGGCGTGGGCTGCGGCCAGTCCGGCCGCGATCCGGTCGGCCTCCTGCACCTCCAGGCTGGTGCTGTGCACGCGCACCAGGCCGTCGAGGGTCAGCACCATCGCGCCCCTGACCGCAGGGTCCGCGACGATCTCGTCCAGGAGGCGGGCGTCATAGTCGTGATGGGTATACACACAGGTCCTTCCCGGGGGTGGGGGTGCGGCGGGTGGTTTGCCCGCCGCACCTTGTGTATCAGGCGCGGGTGAAGCCGCGTCGCCGCTCGGTGTCCGGGACCTCGTAGCGCAGCGCGTCGAGTTCGACCTGTGCCGCGTTCTGGTGAGGAGGTGTTCGGCGAGGCCGCCGTCCGCGTAGGCGGCGAGGGCTTGGTCGAGGCCGGCCGGGACGGGCGTGTGGGCGGTCGTCGTGTAGGCGTTGCCGGTGCTGGCGGGCGGGGGTGTGAGGGCTTCGCGGATGCCGTGGTGGGCGGCGGCGAGAACGGAGGCCAGGGCGAGGTAGGGGTTGGCGTCGGCGCCCGGCAGGCGGATCTCCAGGTGGCGTCCGCGTCCGTGGCCGCTCACGCGTACGGCGCAGGTGCGGTTGTCGTGCCCCCCCATGTGAAGTGGGTGGGGGCGAAGGAGGCGGAGCGGTAGCGGCGGTAGGAGTTGGGTGTGGGTGCGTACAGGGGGGCGAGCTGGGGCAGCGCGTCGAGCAGTCCGGCGATGGCCTGCAGAGCGATGGGGGACAGTTCACCAGTGGAGTCGGCCAGGACCGGCTTGTCCGCCTGCCACCCACTCGGGGCGTCGCCGTCACCGACATCCCCCCACGGCAGCCGTGTGGCGTAAGGGCCCATCGCGGTGAACACCCGTGCCGCTTCGGGGTACTGGTGGGCGGCCCACAGGGCGTGCGCCAGATGGCTGAGGTCGAGAACCGAGCGCTCCACCATGGGCGTGGCCGGGTGGTCGAACCAGCCGTCGAGCGCGCACGTGATGTCGTGCAGGGCATGGTCGGCAGCCCACTCCCCGCGGCCCAGCAGGCCCTCACCCCGCCGCCGGTACCCGTAGCTCTCCGCGAATGTGTACAGCGGCAGCATCAGAGTTGCTGACCCGTCCGGTGCCAAGGACTGGGCCCAGCGCCCGAAATCGATGGCCTCGGCACGCGAGCCACCGGCACGCACATACAGGAACTGCAGCATGCGGTGGCACGCCTCACGGTTACCCAGGTCACGCTCGCGCGCCTGCTCCAGCAGCTCCCACGGGCCCGGCGGCAGCATGCGCTCCGGAGCCCGGGCCCGGTTCTCCTGCAGCATCTGCCGCTCATCCAGCTGCGCCAGCGCTAGCCGGCACACCCACGGGACCGGGTCGGCAGGCGCGACCCGGGCCGCTGCCTCACAGGCCACGCGGGCGTCCTGAACCACCTCCCACACACCGGAGAGCTGATGACGGTGCGCCCGCAGGGCCCGCTCCACCTTCACCCGGGCCCGCATCACCGTGGCGTCGACGCTGCCGCGCTCTTCCGCCTCCCATTCCTGGATGACGGTCGAGCGCGCCGCCACAGCCGCCAGGACCTGGGTCCGGGCGGTACGTAACCCCCAGCGATTCCGCGTGGTGGCAAGGAGGTTGCGCATGGCCAGCCAGCGGCCGGCCTCCAGCTCCTCCAGCACCGGGTGCAGCTCGTGGTCCAGGCCCGCCGGGTGATACACCGGCCAGAAACCCCGCTCCCGGCTCACTCCTCCTCCCCGCAGCGGTCCTCAATCTCCCGCAGCACCGCCAAGCCCTCCTCCGCAGAACCGGCTTGAGCCCACAGGCCGTCCAGCACCGTGTGCAGAGAGCTGTCACCGGAGTTGGAGTCGTCCACCGCGAGCGACTCCTGGACGAACAACAGCTGCCCGCCCGGCAAGGTCAGCTCCGCAAGGTTGCCCGGCGGCACGCTCAGTCCCTGCTCCGGGCTCAGGAAACGCACCTCGACCTGCTCCAGATCGGCCGCACGGCGCAGCCACCAGCACTGGCCTGCCACGACCCCGGGCCCCCAGGTCGCGCTGCGCAGGGCTGCCTCCTCCAGCACGATCTCCACCCGGCACCCGGAAGGGTGCCCCCGAGGCGCGGGCCGGGCGGTGACGGCCGACAGGTCGGGATCGACGATCAGCCCACCGTGCCGCCTGACCAGCGCCTGCGCATACGCCGGAGCCTGGAACATCCCCGGCACCATGAGGGAGGAGTAGACCCGCATGGATATCGCCTCCCGCTCGACACCGAACAAGCGGACCCGCCACCCGGGGGCCACGTCACCCGCCCGGTGACAGGCCTGCCGGGGCCGGGCCTGTGCCAGCAGATGTTTGAGCCCCTCAAGCTCCCAGGCGCTGTAGCGGTTGTACAGACGCAGGAGCGTCCCAAGGTCGCCCTCAGGCGGCAGGGCCTCGGCACGCTCCATCCGGCTGATCGTCGCGACGCTGCAACCGGTCGCATCTGCCGCGTCCTGCTGGACCTTCCCGGCCCGGCAGCGTAAGTACCGCAGGTACACGCCGACAACGAGGGCGGCGGCGGCCGGTGGCGGACTGCTCATGGTGTTACCCCCCAGGGCAATGATCGGGACGACGGCCGCGCGTGACCCCCTGCTGCCGGTGAGGACGCGGGGCCTGCTGTACCGGGACAGGTGATGATCACGGGCGTCACAGGGCCGTTTCGGGGTGCACGAGCGCCAGGAAGACGCGGTGGTCGCGGCACCAGCACAACTCAACCCTGTACAAGCGGTCGCAGGTGCTGAGGTGGGTCCGGGTCGGCATGAGGACCCCGTGGGCGCGCTGCTCCAGCAGCGCCCGGCGGACCCTGGCCCACCCCGGCCGGGTCCTGGGCTCGGTATCACCCGTGACATCGTGAAAACACCCCCGCACCTGCCACCTGCGGGAGAACGCGAACCCCTGCGCCTCAGCCAGGGCATCCGCCGGGTCACCATGGGCAGTGGTGAGGGCATAGACCACCACAGACACCCTCTCCGCCCCCGGGGCGAAAGAGACACCGAAGACCTGCCGACGCAGAGCACACAGCCGCTCCGCGGCCGAAACCCCTGCCGCATCGTGGAGGCCAGAGTGCGCACCGGCAGCCGCGACCGGCCCAGCCACCGGGCCACGTAAGACGGTGCTCATGCTGCGCCCTTCCTGGAGAAGCGGCCGTTTCCGGGCCTGGCGACCGTGTGGGCCTGGGCGCAATGGAACGTGGCGTAGATGCCCGGGGCGGCGGCGGTCTGGGCCGGCATGAAGGCGAGCAGCAACGTCGGGCGAACGGCCAGCAGGGCTCGAAGCGCCACCGCGAGGAGCGGCGCGGCCGCACCCAGGGTGTCCAGCAGGCGGTTCACCGCGCGGTCACCTCCGCACCGAGGATCCCGTAGGCGTGACCGAGCTTGACCAAGTGGACGTCGCTGAGGGCACCGGCCCGCGCCCTCAGGTCTTTGATCATGCCGCGGGCGGTGTCCCGGGAGACGTAGAGGGCCTGCGCGATCTCGGCCATCGGCTTAGTGGCCAGGAGGTACCACAGATCATGGTCTCGCTTGGTGAACGCGACGGGCGCTTCGGCGGCCTCGGGGCGCCGCAACTGCCCACCCATATACGCGGCGTGGACCATGACAGGCCGGTCGCCCACCGTCAGCTTTGCGCGGATGTGGCCCATGTGTCCGGTCAGTGTCCCTGGCCTGATGCCCATCTTCTCGGCTACCTCGCCAGTGGTGAGCCCCTCGGCGAAATACTCGAGGACGCTGACCTCCGTCCTGGTCAACTGCATTATGTCCCGTGGCCGGTGGAATGCTCTGGTACCCATGATTTCCTCTCTGATAGAGCTGCACACCGTGTGCAGCCTGATGTGCAGAGCCTGGAACCCTGCGGCGTGCGTGGTGGCCTGATGTGCCCGTGACCGCCCCGACCCCGGGTTCGGCGGGCCTCCACGGCCGGTTCTGGCGGTCCACCGGTCGGCTGGCGGACCGTAATCGCCCACGGCACCGGTCGAGATCTGCGAGTGGCTGCGGCGCGGCGAGCGCCGGACCGGGGAATCGGTCATCCCTCGTCCTCGTCCAGCACGTCGAGCATGGCCGGGTGATCAAGGCGAGCCGGCGCAGATACGTCCGTGCCGGCCCGAAGTCCGCAGGCGGGGCCTCTTTCAGCAGGATGTGGGCTCGGCCTGCTGCCGCAGCCGCCGCACCACGGCGGACAGCGATCAACTGGGGGAGGTTCTCGCGAAACCGCCCGGTGAGCTCCTCCACCTCGGCCCCGCTCGGATCGGCACGCTCACCCAGCACGGCCTCGAGGTCGTCATACATGGCAACCAGAGCCCGAGACCCACACAGCCCCGCCAGGACCCTCTCCACGAGAACCAGCCCCCTCGAAGAAGCCGCGGCCTCGTCCAGTGGACCTGACGTGCGTACGATCCCCAGCGCCACAGCGAGGGGCAGGTGCTCCCCACACGGAGAACGGACGGTGCACGCACAAGGCTCACCGGTACCCCTCCGCCCAAGGCGTGAGGGCTCCTCCACGATGGGTCCAACGAAGTCCTGTGCGCACGGCCCGGCCTGGCCGCCAGCAGCGGCCCGGCGTGCCTGGTGCCGTCCGGCGGGACGGCGGTGACGCACCCGCTGCCCGGGGCCGGCGGGCCCGCTCGCGCTCATCGCGAATCTCCGGAGAGCTCCAGGAGGCCCAGGAGGTCCAGAGTGGCCAGCGCGACACGGCGGAGGTAGACGAACGCGGGTAACGGATCTGCGGGCGGGGTCACGGTCAGCAGATCGCGGGCCCGCCCCACGGCCCGGTGCGCCTCGGTGCCCGCAGTTGCGGCCGCCAGGAGCCGGGCGGTGTCGGCCAGCTGACGCAGGGCAGGGACCAAACGGCAGGTGAGCTCACGGGTCTCATCCGCCCCCGGAGGGGTGTGCGCGGTGTGTTCACCGAGAGCCGCCTCGAGATCCTCGTACACAGCTCCCGCCCAAGCGGCGTCCCCGAGCCCCCAGACGCCGGCGCCGTCCTGCCCGGCCAGGCCACGCCAAGGCAGCGCCGGGACACAGCTGTCGTCCCACCGCGGCATGGCGCACTGCGGCTGGTACCGGTTGACGTCAGGGAACACCGTGCTCGGCGACAAGGGATCCTCCAGGACAAAGTACTGGTTCGTCCGCCGTGACCATTGCGCGGCGACGTCGGGGTGTGGGCGGGGTGTCCCGGTCAGGCGGCCGGGGTGCTCTCCGCGATGAGCGCTGCAAGCGACGGCGTCCGCCGGGGACAGTGCTGCAGCAGATGGACATGGCGGCCGCCGCGGAGCACCGTCTCCACACCGCTGCACCGCATGTCGTCCCGGGCGTAACGCATCAGACGGTCGGAGCGGGCGACGCCGCGCAGCCAGTCCACACCACCCAGGCGCGCCGCATAGTCCAGCGCCCACCACACCATGAACCGGCTCAGTCCCTGGCCGCGGCACCGGGGGTCGGTGAAAAGGGCTATGACGCTCAGTGCCGGTTCGGCCAGCTGCTCTGCCGACCAGCCATGCCCCGGGGTGGAGCCCAGCAGCGCGATGCATCCCAGCAGCCGGGAATCCTCGCGCATCAGCCACACGATGGGGCGGCCCTCCTCGGTCTGGCCCACGAGGTCCACGACCGTGGCCCCAGGGGCCTCGATGCCGACGCGTGCATCCTCGCCCAGCTGAAGGATCCGGTCGGCGATCAGGTCTGAGACCGCCCTTCGGTCAGCCCCGGCCGCTGGCTGCATCTCGTAGACCGGGGCCTGCCCGCGCCCGTGCGCCAGGAACGGGTCGTGCTGGGTGGTTACAGCGTTGGTGTGGTGGTCGGTGTTCTTCATGCGAGGGGGCTCCGGATCAGCGAGGTGGTGACATGCATGTCGTTCAGCCGGCCGAGGAGTTGCACGAGGGCCCGGGCGAGCAAGGCCGGGCGGGCAGCTGCGTACCTGGCGGGTGCACGCCTGCGTCGATCGGCTCAGGAGGTCAGCCATGGCGCGTACTCCATGTGGCCTGGAGGTGCCGGGCGCGCCTGGTCCGGCACACGGTCCGCCTTGTCCTCGACGGCCGGTTGCTGCCGGGCTTCGGCGTTACCCGCTGGAAGCCCGTTGGTGAGCTCAATGACGGTGCCGGTGGTCTCCGCTTCGACCGCGGCGCGGATCTGGAGCGCCAGGAGCGCGGAGCAGTGACTGCCGATACTCGCCTGCCTGCCCTGGGGCTCCTTCAGGAGACGCACGTGGGCGTCGAGGACGCACACCTCGACGGCCTCGTCGAGCATGAGCCACCGGTAGGCCCAGATCTCAGGACTCCGACCATCCGGCTCCGGCAGCACGATCTTGATGTCCTGGGGGACAGGCCGGACCGCGTAGACGAACTCCGTGGTCGGCTCCTCACCTTCCACGTCCCGGTGTTCCAGGACGAGCAGCCCACGCGGCTTCATCGTGTGGCCGGTCAGCCTGCGGACCTCGTACTCCACAGCGTCCCGCGGTGTTTCCCTGGGGCGCACGTAGCCGCCGGGCAGCCAGTACCGGTCCCGCTCGGTATGGCAGACGGTGAGCACCCGGCCGCTGTCGTCGCGGATCAGGGCAGACGCACGGCGCTGCGGGCCGCGCGAGTCGTAGACCCTCTGCATCAGTAGTGCCCCTCCCGGGCCATGGCATCTGGTCGAAGATCGGTTGCGGGGTGACCGCCCGGGCTGCATGCAACAGGCAGCCGGCCGCGTGTCGTGAAGCTGTCGCGCGACCAGCACGGACGGCACAGGCCGTGCGGTGCTCACGGCGGCGACGCACGGCTCGACTGCCGCCTCGCGGTCATCGGCCGCCCCGGCAGCGGGCAGGCGGCAATGCACTGGCAGCCCGGGTGTGATGCGTCGGCTCCCGCTCACGGTGCGTCTCCGGTGAGTTCCAGGAGGTCCAGGGTGGCCAGCGCGACCCGGCGGAGGTGGGCGAGCGCGGGTAACGGCTCTGTGGGCGGGGCCAGGTGCAGCAGACTGCGGGCTCGCCTGAGCGCCCGGTGCGCCTCGGTGCCCGGGCCTGCGGACACCAGGAGCCTCGCGTAGTCGGTCAGCTGGCGCAGGGCTGGGACCAGACGCCCGGTCAGCTCCCGGGTCTCCTCCGGGCCCGTGGCGGTGTGCGTGGTGTGCTCACCGAGGACCGCTTCGAGATCCTCGTACACGTCCCTCGCCCTCGTCGCGTCCCAGAACTCCCAGCAGCCCGCCCCGTCCGGGTCGGGCAGGCCGCGCCAGGGCGGAGCCGGGAAACAGCTGTCGTCCCACTGCGGCATGTCGCACTGCGGCTGGTACCGGTCGGCGTCGGGGAACGACGTGGTGGCGGGCGGCATGGGGACTCTCCAGGACAGGTTGGTGCGGGTGTTCGTGCGCTGTGGCCGAGGCGTCGCTCACGACCGGCCGTACAGGCGCACTGCCGCTCGTAAGGCGGGTGCGAGCTCCTCGGCAGCGGGGATCGCCAGTCTTTCGGGCACGGTGCAGTTCCACGGCGGGGTGTCCCAGCGCAGCCCCGTCGACGGAGGCAGAGCGACCGGCCCACCCGCGCCGACCCGGACGTCGCTGAGCCCGGCGAGGCCCTCCCCGGTACCGGGCGTCAGGAGGAAGGTCACGGTGCTGTGCCCGTCGGTGAAGCACGGCACGGGCGGGACCTGGGGCATGCGGTCAAGGCGGATCAGCGTTTCCAGGCCTAAGGAGTAGGCCACGGTGGCGGCGTCGAAGAGCGAGCCGTCCGTCTCCAGGGGCAGGCCCGGGTCCGTCGCGAGGAGGTGTTCAGCCTCCTCGGCGGTGACCGGCCGTCCGCCTACCTGGAGGGGCCATCGGAGCAGGTCGGTGTACGCGTGCAGCACAGCTGGCCGGTCGTGCGTCGTGGGCGGCCAGACAGATGTCCTCGTCATCACGTCCTCCAAGTACCGGGCAGCGCCGGAGGGAAGGCTCCGGGCCGTCGCTTCAGTGCGGCATGCGGCACGCTTTTGTGAACGACCTGTCTTGACAGGGCTGTTGGCGAATATCGTGGTGCAGAGCGAACTCTTGTTGATCGCTCCTGGGTACCTTCGCGAGGGTGTGGGCCCGGGTAAGGCAGGTAAAGATCGTTTTGCAGGCAGGGGGCGCACCGTGGCTCACCGGCGCAACGTCGAGCTGGCGGCGGCAATCAGAGAAGCGGGCTGGTCGCAGGAGCAGACCGCCCAGCGTTTCGTGCGCGTGGCAGTGGAGAGCGGAGCGAGGGAACTGGCGGGCACGACGCGCTCGCATATCAACCAGTGGGTCCGCGGTGTGAGGCCCAGCGGCCGGGCGCCCCGTATCTTGTGCGAGACGCTGTCGCGGGGGCTTCGCCGCCCGGTCTCGCTCGCCGAGATCGGGCTCACGTCCGGCCCGGCGGCGATGATGGCACCGCAATGGGCTGCCGATCCGCTGACCGTGCTCGTGGACCTCGGGGGGATGGACGTGGACATAGAGCGCCGGCAAATGCTGGCGAGCTCGGCCTACTCTGTGGCCGGGCTCCTGCTTCCCGCCGGTTCGTGGTGGGAGGAGGTACCGGAGCGTGCCCGCACCCGGCCGCCTGCCTCCCCCCGCACGACCAGCGCCGAGGACGTCGACAGTGTCCGCGAGATGGTCGCCTTCTTCTCCCGCCGCGACCAGCGCCGCGGCGGCGGCGACGGCAGGGCCGCCCTGGTCGCTTACCTGCGCACCGACATCACGGCCTACCTCAGCGGTCGCTTCGCCTCCGACGAGGTACGGCGAGAGATGCTCACCGCCGCGGGGGAAGCGGCCTACTTGGCTGGCTGGACCGCCTTCGACGCCAGCGAGCACGGCCTGGCCCAGCACTACTTCACCCTCGCCGTCCGCCTCGCCGCAGAGGCTGAGGACGGGCCGCTGGCGGGTCACATCCTGCGGGCCATGGCTCATCAGGCCGTGGACCTTGGTCACCCCCGCCAGGCCGTGGACCTGGCTACAGCCTCCCTGGACCACAAGCGCTATGGCTCCGCCAGCCCCCGGGAGAAGGCCCTTCTGGGTGTCGTCCACGCGCGCAGCCTGGCCGCCGCCGGAGACAAGCAGGAGGCGCGGGCGGCGTTGCGGCGCGCGGAGAGTGACCTGAGCGGTACCGCCCCGGGCGACGACGAGCCAGGCCGTGTCTGGTTCTTCACCGAGGCCAGCCTGGCCCACGAAACGGCTTGCACCCTGCGGGACCTGGGGGATCTCCGTGGCGCGGAAGCCGCGTTCACCCACAGCGTCCGCACGCGCGGCCAGCAGGCCTTCGCTCGCACGCACTCGGTGACACTGGGCTACCTCGGTGCCGTCCAAGCCCAGCGAGGGGCCCTCGACGCCGCCTGCGCGACCTGGGCACAGGCCCTGGATGCCATGGGCGGCATCCACTCCGGCCGGGCACGCCAGACCGTCGTGCAGATGCGTCGTTCCCTTTCCCCGTTCCGGGGCCGCGGCAATAGCACGACCGCCGCACTCGACGCCCGGGCCCGCTCGGTGCTCAAGGACGTAGGCTGACCGCACTATGGCAGCGCGGACGGGTGGCGGGCCTGCAGCTCGCGCCGGGTGCCGCTCGGGGTGCGAGAGGGGAAGCCCGTGTCCACCGCTTCGTTTGAGGTGCGGCCCATTGGGACCGTGGTCGGGGGGCGTACCGAGCCGACGGACGATCACTGGGGTGGGGTCCGCTCCGTCATCCGTCTCGACGCCGGCCGCTTCCCCGCCGAGACCGTCCAGGGCCTGGAGGAGTTCTCCCACCTTTTGGTCACCTGGTGCTTCCACCTGGCTTCGCCGGACGACGTTGCTCTTCACGCGCGCAGCCCCCGCAACAATCCGCAGTGGCCGGCGACGGGAACATTCGTCCATCGCAACCACCGGCGCCCCAACCAGCTGGCGACCTCCTTCCCCCGCCTGCTGCGGGTGGAGGGACTCGACCTTCATGTGCAGGACCTGGACGCGGTCGAGGGAACGCCGGTTGTGGACCTGGCGCCCTACTTCGAAGAGTTCGGGCCCCGGGGTGAGGTGACGCAGCCACGATGGCCGTCCGAGATGCTCAAGGACTACTGGAAGTCCCCTGGCGGGATGTGAACGGCAGCTGGGCGGGTTCACTGGATACTCTCCCTTGCGCCACGGCGGGTGCTTGGCGAAGTGGTCGGCCGATGCCCAGGTGGAGGGCATGGGCTCCAGGGAACCGTCGCTTCCAGGGGCTGAGAAGTGCGCACGGCGGCTGTGTTCGTGCATGCGAGGGCGCAGAGGTTGTACGGCGAGGGAGGTGCCCGATGACTCAGGACGGGCTCGGAGTGGGGGACGTGCGGGCGTTCACCGGGCGGCGGATTATGGTGGCCGGCGGTTCGCGGGGGCTGGGGGAGCAGATCGTACGGCTGCTGCTGGCGCAGGGTGCCCAGGTAGCGGTGTGCGCGCGGGGAGGCGACGGGCTGCAGGCGCTGAGTTCCGCCCTGCGGGCAGAGCGTCCGTCGGCGCGCCTGTTCAGCCGGGCGGTGGACGTGGTGGAGAGCGGGCCTCTGGAGAGGTTCGTTGAGGATGCGGCGGCGGAGCTGGGCGGCCTCGACGGCATCGTCGCCTGCGCCGGCGGCGCGCGCGGCCGGGCACTGGAGCAGGCATCTGCCCAGGACTGGTCCGCCACCTGGGAGATGAACGCTGGCTATACAGCGCGTCTGACGGCCGCTGCCGTGCCTCACCTGCGTGCTGCGGGTGGCGGCTCGGTGGTCGTCATCGCGTCGATCTCGGGATGGAAGCCCGGGCCCCAGGCCCAGTACGGGACAGCGAAGGCAGCCCAGATCCACATGGTGAGTTCGCTGGCCCGCGAGCTGGGACCGGACAACATCCGGATCAACGCGGTCTCTCCCGGCTCCATGCTCATTCCCGGCAAGCGGTGGGACCGGATGCGGCGTGAGGACCCAGAGGCCTTCGACCGCTTCAGGACAGAGTTCCCCGGCCGCGAGCTCGTCTCCCCGCAGGAAGTGGCCGAAGTAGTGGCGTTCCTTCTCTCGGATCGGTCGGGCGGCGTGACCGGAGCGAACATCCCCGTCGACAAGGGCCAGAACGCCCCCACCGCGGACGGGTACTGACCGCGGTTCAGGCCGCCGCGCCGAGGACGGGCCGCGCCTTGCGTTCGAACTCGCGCACGATCGGCTCGGTTCGCCGCGGTGCGAGGCGGGTGCGGAAGTCGCGCAGGGCCTGGACGGAGCGTTCGCTGTGGATCCCGCCGAGCAGGTCCAGCGCCTGGGTCGCAGTACCGATCGCCTCGTCCAGACGCTGCTGCTGGAGATAGGCGGTGGCCAGGACCGAACGGCTGATGGCCTGGCGCCGGCGGCGGTCGGCATTCGCGTGGACCGAGGCGTCCGCGAGCCGCTCGGACTGGACGGCCTCGCCCAGGTCACGGTGGACGAGGGCGGCCTCGGCTTCGAGATAGTGGTGGTCCAGGAACCGGACCCAGACCGATTCCTGTGCGGCACCGTGGCTGGCCTCCAGGGCCGCGGTTGCCGAGTGCAGACAGGCCGTGGCCTGATGGGAGTCCCCGCGCGCGGCGAAAGCGCGCGCGGCCATGGCATGCAGCCGCATCATGCCCAGCGGGCTGCCCGCGCGCTTGGCGGTGGCGATGCCCGCCCTGGCCAGAGCCGCTCCCTCGTCCGGGCTGCCGAGACTGGTGGCCAGATGGGACAGACCGGCCAGGATCTGCCCGCCGAGGACCCGGTCACCGCCTTCCGCGCACAGCCGGAGCCCTTGGATCATGTAGCGCTGGGCGAGGCCGTAATCAGCGGAGTCGTAGGAGCTCCAGCCCGCCATCGCCGCGAGCTTCGCGGCCGCCGTGAACAGCTGCCGCCGCTGGGAGGCGGGCATGCCCTGCTGCCGCAGCATGGGCGCGACCTGCGCGCTCAGGTAATGGACGACGCTCGCACGGACCCCACCGCCGCCGAACCGGTTGTCCATCTCATCGAACATGCCGATCATGGCCCGCACTTCCTCCACCGGACCGGCGCCGGCCACGGCCTCCAGGCGCGGGACCTGCTCCTCCTCCAGGAGCCACAGCAGCCACTGACGCTGGGGATCCAGCAAGGCCGCGGCGACGAACGGGACGGCGCCGAGCAGGCTGCGTCGAGAGATGTCGGTGGAGCCCAGCTCCGCGAGCGTGTGCAGCGTCTCACTCACATCTTCACGGTAAGCCAACGCCCGCGCGGCGACCGGCCGCTGGGCCTGGACCGCGAACCCGAGGCCTGCCGGAGTGACAGGGCGACGCAGGTAGCCGGCCAGGGCAGCCGCGATGAACTCCGGTGCCCGGCCCCGGGGCGTCATCCCCTGGATCCACCGGGTCACCGAAGCCCTGTCATAGCGCGAGACGACGCCCTGGCAACGCCCCAGTTCGTTCACCCGCCGGGCGAGAGCGGCATGGGTACATCCCGCCTCCTCGATCGCCGACGCCAGCGCCGTGTTCGCCTGGCCCGATCCCTCGTCCGCGCTCATACGCTGATAATGCCGCGACCATCAGCGGGCATTCCAGCCTTTCGGCACGGCGCTGCGCGAGAACAACGCGCGTACAACCGGACAACGTCCGTGCACTCTGCCCCGGGCGGCCCGGGAGCGCCGACACTGAGACCACCCGGGGCGGTGAACACCCACCCACCCTCATCTCGCCGCCCCGGGGCAGCCGCCGACACTCGCGCCGGCCCAGGGAGGGAAAGCGATGAGTAAACCCGTCGTGATCTTGGACTGCTACACGGTCGAACCCAGCGGACTCGGCGTGCCGCCGTACCTGTCCACCTATGTCCGCCAGGCCTGGTCGGCTCTCGGACGGGCCTGGCCGGGCGCGGACGTGCACTACCTGACCGTCGATGACGTGCGGTGGAACCTGGCAGGCGGACAGCCGGCGGTCCAGCCGCCGCTGAGCGACCGGCTCACCTACTCGGCGACCGTCAACCGCTACAGGGCCCTTGCACTGCTGCACGACGCGGCAGCCGTGGTCGTCGTGGCAGGAGACAAGGTCCCCTCGGTGCACCTACACGCGGTCAACGCCGGCCTGGAAGAGATCGCCCGCGCTGTGGCCTGCGTCCGCGGCAACCGCTGCCTCCTGGGCCCCATGGCCACCTACGCGGCCGCCGAACCCGCCCAGTGGGCCGGGCTGTTCGACGCCCTCCACACCCACACTCTCACCTCCGCCAACATCGCCACGGGCAGCCTCGCCCCGGCCGCCTACGGGCAGCTGCGCGAGGACCGCACCTCGTTCACCGGCCTGGTGGAGCAGATGAAGTGGCGGCCCATCGCCGAGCTCGAGCTGTACCGGGGCTGCACCCGGCGTACGTTCTGCACCTTCTGCAACGAGCCGGCCAAATCCCCGCTCGTCACCTTCCGCGACGTGGGCGACGTGATCGAGGAAGCCGGACAGCTGTACGACGCCGGCGTCCGCAACTTCCGGCTCGGCCAGCAGACCTGCTTCTTCTCCTACCGCAACCGCGACGAAGAAGCCATCCGCGCCCTGCTCGCCGGCATCCGGGAGCGGTGCCCGGAACTGGAAGTGCTCCACATCGACAACGCCGACCCGCTGGCCGTCGCCGCCCCCGTGGGGCTGCGCATCGCCAAACTGGTCGCCGAGTACGGCACGGAGGGCAACTGCGCCCCGATGGGCATCGAGTCCTTCGACCCCGCCGTCATCGAACGCAACACCCTCACCTGCACCCCCGAGATCCTCTACCGCGCCATAAGCCACGTCAACGACGCCGGGGCCGACCGCGGCCCCGGCGGTCTGCCCCGGCTGCTTCCCGGCCTGAACCTGATCTACGGACTGCCCGGAGAGACCCACGCCACGCACATCGCCAACCTCCGCGGACTGGCGCACATCCTGGACACGGGACTGCTGTGCCACCGCACCAACGTCCGCAAGGCGCGCGCCTTCCCCGGAACACCGCTCGCCACCCAGACCCCGCAGACGGCACTGCCGTCGGCCGAGCACTTCACGTCGTGGAAGGCGGACATCGACCACGGCTGGGACCAGCCGATGAAAGAGCGCGTCTACCCCGCCGGACTGAAGATCCCCGGCCTGCACTCCTACTTCGTCGACCAGGGCGGAACCTGGTGGCGCAGGCTCGGGTCGTACTCCATCCAGATCGTCGAGCGAGAGGCGGCAGTGCCCGTGGGGACGCCCGGCGCGCTCACCGTCACCGGCCATGCCCCGCGGATGGTCTACGGACAGCGCCACACCGATGCCCCCTGACACCCGCGGACTCCTCACCGCCCGCGACAGCCTGCCGGCAGCTCCCGCCCGGCTGGGTGTTCTACTGCCCTGGGCGAATGTGGCGGTCGAGAGTGAACTGCCTCGCCTCCACCTGCGGAACGTGGTGTTCCACTATGCCCGCCTCGTTCCGGCATCCCGGACCACGGCTGTCGACGCGTCCTTCTGGCACGGGCTGCGCGCGGCAGCAGCCGATGCGCTGGACTCGATGGCACACCTGCCCCTGGATGCGGTCATCCTGGCCTGTACCTCCGCGGGGTTCACCGGCGGACCTCCCCTTCCGCCCCGGGTGGTGACCGCCTTCGAAGCCCTGGTCGGCACCCTGGCCGCCTTCGGCGCGGAACGCGTCGTGCTGGCCGCCCCCTACCCCCTCCGGGTGACCCGCGCCGAGACGCTCGCCCTGCAGGCCGCCGGGCTGAAGGTCCTGGCCGATACGAGCCTGGACCGGGCCGACGGCTACCCGCAGATCCCCCCGGATCAGATCACGGCTCTGGTGAACACCCTCCCCGCCCGCGCCCTCCGCGCCGCCGACGCCGTGGTGCTCTCCTGCACCGGCTGGCACACTCTGCCTGTCCTGGACCACCTGCAGACCCGATGGGGAAAGCCAGTGATCTCCTCCAACCTCGCCATGGGAATGTACGCAGCCAGCCTCTCCCGAGGAGCACACCAGTGAAGCGTGTGGAGCGTTCCAGACCCAGCCCCGTTGAGATCAGCCGGGTCTTCCGCCTCGCCCAGCGGGCCGCGTCCCTGCCGGACGTCCAGGCCGAAGTGGAGGCCAACCACGACAACAACCGGTGGTGGCCCACCTCGATCACCGACACCCGCATGCGGATGCTGGCCGCCGGCTGGTCCACCCGCGTCTCCTACCGGATGATCACTACCTACGCGGACGTGATCAACGCAGCGGACACGCGGGGCTTCGACACCCTGGCCACGAGCACCGACGCCGAGCTCACTGCACTCATCCAGCCCATCGGCCTGCCACGCGCCCGCATCGGCTACCTGCGCTCCCTCACCGACCTCCTCCAGCACTGGGACAAGGAAGCGGTCAGCCCCACAGCAGCCGACGCGGACACCGACGAACTCATCCGGGCCTTCGCCACCCACGTCCGCGGCGCCTCCTACAAAGTCGCACAATGCGCCCTGCTCTACGCACGCGGCTACCACTGCGGAATCATCCCCGTCGACTCCGGCATGGTCACCAGACTCGCCCCCGCTCTCGGCGTCCCCCTGCCCCGCGGCCCCGTAGCGCACGAACAGCTCCGCCACCTCCTCGAAGCCACCGCCCACACCCGCGCCGACGACCTCCGGACACTGATCAGCAAACACCAGTACGACGTGAAGATCCCCGAAACCGCACCCCCGACGTGGTGGCTGCACCTGGTACTCATCTACCTCAAACGCCTCCACCTCAACAGACCCTCCCACCGGATCTGCCCCAACCGCCCGGTGTGCCTCCAGACCATCGACTGCCCGCACACCCGGCCCTGACCACCCCAGGGAGAACGGATGCGACCGCTCCGCGTCATCGGCAACATCTCCCGGGACCACACCCGCTACCCCAACCACCGCGGCGGCCGCCAACTCGGAGGAGCCGCCCTCCTGCTCTCCCGCGCCGCCGCCCGCGCAGGCCGGCCCGCCACCCCCGTCTCCGTCATCGGCACCGACCTCGCCCAGATCCCGCACCTGCCCGAACTCGCCGCCCTCGACTGGTCGGCACTACGCCAAGAAGACGGCCCGTCCGCCGCCTTCGTCATCGACTACGACGACCACGGCCAGCTCACGGACCTGACAGCTCACTACGGCGTCGCCGAGCACCTCACCCACCACGCCCTCGACGACATCGCACGCCACCCGGACAGCACCTACCACCTGTGCTGCCGCCGCCCGCTCGACGTGCCCGCCCTCCTGACCGCCCTGACCACGGGCGACACGGACTTCAGCATCGACTTCTTCCTGCCCAGCGCCCCGGAGATGATCCAAGCCGCCCGCCCCTGGCTCTCCCGAGCCGCCACCGTGTTCGTCAACGCCGCCGAGCACCAGCTGCTCACCCAGGTGGCCAGCCCGGCCGACCTGAAGGAAATCGTCGTGACAGACGGCCCGGGAACCGCACGGATCCTCCACCACGGCCTCCAGACCGCAACGTCCAGACCGCCCGTGACCGCAGATGGAGAGGTGACCGGGGCCGGCGACACCTTCGCCGGCACCTTCCTCGCCCTCCAAGCGCAAGGAGCCGCACCCAGGACGGCTCTGGCCGGCGCCACCCTGGCGGCCGCAGACCAGCTCAGCGCGCCACCGCTGCCGATCCCCGGACCACGCCACCCCTGAGCCCTCCCGACGGGAGCCCACCGGTGTACTACATCGCCCACCGGCTGTTCGCCGCCCACGACCGCGCCCTCGCCGCCCAACTCGCCCAACGCCTCGCCGCCACCACCGGCCCCGACACCGTCTTCCTCCCCTTCTGCGACACCGACGAGGAAGACCTGGTCGCCGACGTCAAAGGACACCGCCTCTTCCAACTGGACCGCGACCGACTCCACACCCTCCACGCAATGATCGCCATCCTCCACGGACCCAGCCTCGACGACGGCGTCTGCATGGAAATCGGCTACGCCCACACCCTGGGCGTCCCAGTGACCGTGCTCAGCACCGACTTCCAGACCTACTCCCTCACCGACGACGGACCACGCCTGGAATTCCCCGACCCCCTCGTCCAGACCATGGCACGCCACACCGTCCGCACACCCCACCTGGTCCCAGCACACGAGAGCTATGGCGCGCCGCCCGCAGGACGGTTCGCCGTCTTCCACGAGCGAAACCGCCTCCAAACGCACGCGGCCCTGGACGCCGTCCTCAAAGCCCTCCACGACGCACCCGCACCAGAGACCGGGCGGAAGGCCCACCGCCCCCCGGGTAACCGCACCCTCTTCCTCGAGCCATCCCCCTACCACCCCTTCCCCCACACACTGGCCGAGGCAGCCCAGGCCTGCGGCTACCAGGTGCACGCAGCCGAACGCTTCACCGCCACCAACCCCAGCGCGGCCGCACAGCGAGACCTGGACAACGCCAGCCGCGCCAGCGTCCTGCTGGCGGACGTCTCCGGCCCGGAAACCCCGCCCGGAGCCGCCCTGCTCATCGGCGCCGCAGCAGCCCGCGGGGCACGCGTTGGCGCCTACCAAACGCACACCGTGTTCACGCACGCCGACGGACGGGAACCGAACTGGCGCAACCTCATGATCCAGTACGCCAGCGACGCCCGCCTCGACAGCCCCCAGACGCTCGTATCCTGGCTCCGCCCATGAACCTCGACGCGATAGCAGCCGACCGGCAGACCCTGGCCCTCGACGGCTGCGACGGCGTCGGCAAGAGCACCCTCGCCGCCCACCTGTCCGACAAATACGGCTTCACCGTCGTCCACTCGCCCCGCACACCCGACCACCAGGACCTGACCAGCCGCTACCGCACCCTCCTCAACCAGCCGGGAAAGCTCCTGCTGGACCGGTGCTTCATCAGCGAACTCGTCTACGGCCCGCTCTTCCGGGGCCGCTCCCGCATCACCCACGCCCAGGCGATCGACCTCGCCGAGACCCTGGCCACTCGCCAAGGGCTCTTCATACACCTCACCTCACCGCCAGCCATTGTCCACGGACACGCGGTCATCCGGGTGAGCGGACATTGCACCTCTTTGTGGGCGGACAGTTCATCTCCTTGTGCGGTGTGACTTTTCGTCCCTCGACTGGCTCAGTGCAGTGGCTTGACGCCCTTGCCCGTGGTTGCCTGGGTGAGCCGGAGGCTGCTGCCCTCGGTCAGGACGATGTGCGCGTGATGCAACAGCCGGTCGACTGCTGCCGTGGCGAGCGTCTTGGGCATGATCGAGTCGAATCCCGACGGATGCAGGTTCGAGGTCACGATCACGGACCTGCGTTCGTAGGCGGCATCGATCACCCGGTAGAACGCCTCGGCGGCGGCCTGGCCGGACGGCAGCATCCCGATGTCGTCCAGGATGATGAGGTTGGCCCGGGTGATCTTCGCGATCGCCTTCGCGACGGAGTTGTCGACGGTGGCCCGGCCGACGTGGGCGGTCAGCGATTCGAGGCTGAACCAGGCGACTTGCATGCCCCGGTCGATGGCCTTGTGGGCCAGGGCCTCGGCGAAGTGGCTCTTGCCGGTGCCCGACGGGCCGGCGATGGCGAGGTTCTCCGACCGGCCGACCCATTCCAGCGTCATCAGGGCCTGCTGGGTCGGAGCGGGGATGGAGGAGTCCTCCTCCCGCCAGGAGCTGAACGTCTTGCCGGTGGGCAGGTTCGCCTGCTTGCGGTGGCTGCGGCGGGTCGCCGCCTCCCGGCCCTTGATCTCCTCTTCCAGCAGGATCCGCAGCACTTCGGCCGGGTCCCAGCGTTGCGACCGGGCGGTGGCCAGCACGTCCGGGGCCGCCTTGCGCAAGTAGGGGAACCGCATCCGCTTCAGGACGGATTCCAGATCGGCCGGGATCGGCGGCGGGGCCGGTGAGGAGGGGACCGGAGACGGGGCCGGGACGGGCTGGTCGGTTTCCGGGTCCAGCAACGCGATGCCGGTCATGGAAGATTCCTTTCTGCCGGGCCGCCGTTGCGGCCGAAGTCAGCCCAGGCGGAAGTGCCGGGCTGAACGGAGTGGGCCTCGTCGGCGACGACGAGGTCGGCGGGACGGACGCCGGACTTGCGATGCTGGACGATGGAGAGCAGGTCGTCCTCGGCGAATCGGCCCGCGGTCGCGGCAAGCCCCAGCGACATGTCGACCTCGGCGACACTGACCAGGGCCGCGAGCTCGACGGCGGCGGCCATCTTCACCCGCATCCGGGTGGTCCCCGCCGCAGCGGCCTCGATCAGCCAGGACTTCGCCCCGGGACCGAGCGCGAGGAAGGCTTCCTCGGCGGCATCGACGGGCCGGGGCCGCGGCGGCTTCGGTGAACCGTCCATCTCCTGCGGGTGGTTGGGATAGTGCTCGGCGAGGATGACCGGACGGCCGGGCAGAGCGATCTCGTGCCGGGCGACTTCCGCCAGGCCGGCCGGGCCCTGCATCCATTCCGGCCGGTGAGCCAGCTTCGACAGGTCGGCCACGACGACCAGCTCGTCGCCGTCGACCCTCACCCAGGCTTCCTGGCCGACCAGCCCGGACGGCGTCGAATAGCGCACGGACCCGAAACGGACGGTCTGGTCCCGCAGCACCTGTCTCGACTCGCCCAGCGCGAGCGTGTGAGGCGCCGGCGGCAGCGGATGCAGCCTGGTCCGCTCGACGTCGAGCATCGAGGACGGAGCCTTGCCCGTCTCGCGGTGGGTCCGGTTGTTCACCGTCTGGCAGAAGATCGCGCACTCGCCGCGGAGCTCGGCGAACGAGTCGTACTCCTTGCGGAGATTCGCCGTCGTGGGCACCAGATCCGCCTTCGCGATGCGGACCGTCGCCTCCGACCCGCCTTTGGACTCGGGATCGAAGGGGACACACGTGTGAACCTGCATCCCGTAATGCCGCCCCGTCGCGACGACTTGGGGATGACGGACCGCGATGCCGGCGACCCGGTCGATCGTGACCGTCTTCTCGTTGTCGGTCAGCGCATAGGTCGGCGCCCCGCCGATCGCCCGCAAGGTCGAGTCGATGCAGGTCACCAGCGTCGGCAGAGTCCGGTCCCAGGTCGGGATCACCACCCGGAACCGCGACCAGGCCAGCCACGCGCAGAACAACAGCGTCACGCGGGGCTCACCGCCGCCCGGGCCCGGGACCTTCGGCCCCCAGCCCCAGTCGAACTGCAACCACAGCCCCGGCTCGGTGATCCAGGGCCGATAGGTCCGCTGGTTCCCGGCCCGCCAGGCTTCCTTCGCCTTCGCCACCGCCCGCCGGGTCGTGCGCTCATCACCGGTGAACCCCAGCAGGACCAGGCGGTCGTGGAGCTTGTCGGCCCGCACCCTGCCCTGCGATCGGTCGACCCACTCCTCGATCTTCGGCATGAACGGGTCGATCATCTTCGGCCGGCGGACGAGACCGGTTGGCCGACCGGTGTCCCTCATCCGTGCGTAACGTCGCACGGTCTTGGGATCGACCCCCGCCAGCGCAGCCGCGGAATGCGCACATTCAGTGGCGTCCAGGGCCTCGAAGATTTCCATGATCTCCCTGTCAGACTTCTTCAACGTCCCTCCGGGTGGTCGGTCTCAATGCCAGGCAGCACTGAGCCAACCCCCGGAGGGATCGTCTGTTCGGAACCGACACGAATGGGTCCACGGAGAGGGAGATCAGCTGTCCGCCCAGCGGGGGCCGTCCCGTCCGCCTACAAGGATCTTGCGCTGTCCGCTCTCAGCCATCGTGAGCCAACGCCTGACAACCAGGGACGGGCACGCTCCCGCCCTGGACGAGATCAACGAACTCCTCACCGCCTACCAGCGCGTATTCGGCTCACTGGCCCCCCACACACCGGTCGTCACCATCGACACCACGACTCCCGGACCACCCACACCAGGATGAGATTCCGTCCGATCCTCCACGCGCACACCGTGCCCCTCGTTACGCTGCCGGTGCCACTACCGCACCGCGCGCCGGAGGAGCCTTGGACATCCGATCCGCCCAGAAACTCGCCTGGGAGAACAAGACAGAAAAGGGATTCAACACCACCAACACCCCCCTTGAGTTCGGTTTGCTCACCGCCGAAGTCAGCGAGGCATTCACCGCCTGGCGCAAAGGCCTTCCCGACTTCGGCGAAGAACTGGCCGACGCCTTCCTCTATTTGACAGCACTGGCTGAAATGAACGGAGTCGACCTCGACCACGAGGTCACACAGAAGATCGAGAAGAACGCAAAACGCACCTACCAGCGCAACGCCCACGGCGCGCACATCCGTGTCAGCGACGGATGAAGGCAGTTGCGGCCAGAGCACCATTGGGCCCTTGAGCTCAGGTGCCGACCGAGGTCTCTCACCGAACGCCGGCCTGGGGAGCCGCCGAGGGCACGCCATGCCGTCCACCCCGGCAGTACGGGTTCGTACCGGTGAGGGCCTGGTGCAGCTCCTCGGATTCGTTTGGCCTCCTGCCAGGACCACCCATCGGGTGTCGTTCCCGTAGGCGAGGGCCGCGGGCGGGATCTCGACGCGGGCGCCGCTGGCGCCGTCGCCGCCTTGGGTAGCCCCGCTGTTCTGCCTGTGAGGTGGTCGTTCGCGTCGCGACGACTTTGCGAAGACCAGGCGCACCTGGTTTGGATGGCGGCTTTCGATGACACCGGCTACGCCCTCGGCGCCCGCATCTCCTACTACCGCAACCTCGACCACGACGCCAAACCGGCAGCATTCCGCCCCAGCACCGCGCCGCACTGGACCAGCGGGGCGTGATCTGGCGCCGGGCACCCGTTTCGGCCAGCCACCCGGAAAGCTCGACGCGTTCACCCGCGCCTACGGCTACGACCCGCGCGCCTGGGAAGGACTCCCCGTCCTGATCGCCATACGCGACCTCCACACCCTGGGGTCATTCATCAGGCGAGCCGACACCGGAGACGCCCAGGCCGCCATGCAACTGCAACACCGCCTGGACACCCTCCGTTCAGGAGACACAACGACGCGCTGGGACATTTTCTGACACCCCAGTCTCAGTCGGCGGCACGGTGCGGGAACGCCGAGCCGGTGTCCCGCAGATACTCGCCCCTTCATGAGCTCGCCGGCATCTCTTCGCTGGTCAGCTTGTCATTTAACGACCGGCATCGAACGCGGCTCGAACTTGATCGGTGTTTCCGCAGTTCAGCGGACACGTAGGCGGCCTTCGTCTGATCCTGTGCTCCGTCACAGAGTGGATCAGCGCGAAGGCCGTGGTCGTGAGTTTGGTGCGTCAGGGTGTCCTGCGGGATGCGTTCGCGGAAGTGTCACACTTCCGGTCGGAGCTGTACGCGTGTCTGACTGCGCGGGGCGACGCGTTGTTCGAGTTATGCGACGCGCTGCTGTGCACGGACGGGCCGGTGCGGACGCTGGTCGGCCTCGCGCTCGCGCCCGAACACCGCCGTGGGCACGGGGCTCTGTACGGCGGACTGAACCAGGGCCGGATCGACGTCGCCCGGCTGCGTCGTGCCCTGGCTGGGCTGCCGTTGCCGAGGGCGGCGGACGGCCGGCTCGTGCTGGCGGTGGATGTCTCGCCGTGGCTGCGACCGGATGCCAGCACGTCTGCTGACCGGGCCTTTTGCCACACCTTCGGCCGGGGCGAGGGCAAGCATCAGATGGTGCCCGGCTGGCCGTACTCGGTGGTGGCCGCGCTGGAGACCGGCCGCACGTCCTGGACGGCAGTGCTGGACGCGGTCCGCCTAGAGCCCGGCGCCGACGTCGCCGCGGTGACCACCGTGCAGATCCGAGAGGTCGTCGAGCGGCTGGTCGCCGCCGGCCAGTGGCGGCCGGGCGACCAGGAGGTCCTGGTCGTGCTGGACGCCGGATACGACGCCCCGCGCATCGCTCACCTGCTGGGTGACCTGCCCGTCGAGGTCCTCGGCCGGCTCCGTTCAGATCGCGTGATGCGGCGTCCGACACCCTCCCGCCATGAGTTCCACCTGGCCAACCCCAAGGGCGGCCGGCCGCCCAAGCACGGCGGCGAGTTCGTCTTCGGCGACCCCACCACCTGGGGTGTCGAGCAGGCCGTGACGGTCACGGACACCCGGCTCTACGGGCAAGCGACCGCGCAGGCGTGGGACCGTCTGCACCCGCGGCTGACCCGCCGGGCCGCGTGGCTCGACCACGACGGGCCGTTGCCCATCATCGAGGGCACCGTCATCCGGCTGGTCGTGGAGAAGCTGCCCAGCGGCGGGGTGAACAAGCCGGTCTGGCTGTGGTGGTCGCGCGCCGGCGCCACCGAAGCGGACGTCGACCGCTGCTGGCAGTCATTCCTCCGCCGCTTCGACATCGAGCACACATTCCGCCTCTTCAAGCAGACCCTCGGCTGGACCAGGCCCCGGCTTCGCAGCTCGGAAGCGGCCGACCGATGGACCTGGCTCGTGATCGCCGCCTATGCCCAGCTCCGGCTCGCCCGACCGCTGGCCACTGACCTCCGCAGACCCTGGGAGAAGCCGGCTCCGCCGAACAAACTGACACCCGCCCGCGTCCGCAGAGGGTTCAGAAACCTCCACACCAAGACCGGCTCTCCGGCCGGTGCACCGAAACCGTCCCGGCCCGGCCCAGGCAGGCCGCCGGGCTCGAAGAACCGCCGCCCAGCCACCCGCCATGACGTGGGCAGAGTCCTCGCCACCGGCGAGGCATTCAGCCGCCCCACCCACCACAAAGTCGGCACAAAACCGCGCCGAACTGGTTAAAAAACAAGCTATGTGCCTGTTTCTGAACCTTGTATCAGCAGGTCAAGAGCCGCAGGCCCGAAGTGGGTACTTTGCGCAAGCGTTCGGGGAACGGTCACGGTGACCATTCCCCGAACGGCAACTGCCCGGCCTGGTGTGGCGAGCGAAAGAACGGCGAGCACAGGTTGCGGGCGCATCTGGACGGAGGTGCACTTGTCGCCGCATCGAGGAGGCAAGCCATAGCATCGCAGAAGCGAGGCATGAAGGGCAGAATGGCCCGAAAATCCGAGGGGCAGGGCCCTAATGGATCAGCATATGCAAGGTCTAAAGCCCCGAATATCGCCGAGCTTGGCGGTCACCCTTCCCATGATCGTTTGCGCATGCCAAGGTCATGACATCCCGGCCAGCCACCCCCCTCCACCGGCTGCGCCGGGGCCCGCACATCACCCATGAAGGGGCTTTCATGAACCACCGTCAGCGCTTGGTGAGCAGCTTCGCCGTCTTCATCAGCACGGCAGCTCTCACCCTCGGAACCGCCTCCGTCGCCTTGGCCAGCGACGCCCCCTCTCAAGCCGAAGGCACTGCGGCCACGGTCGAGAAGGCCACCGGCACCACCAGCATCGCCCCAGCCCCGGCCTCAGGTACCACGATCCCCCAGCGTTCCACGGGGGACGCGAAGACTATCGCCGCAACGGGCGACGCCGTATCCATCGCACTTCCCAGCAACAACAACGTCATCGGCACCAAGGCCGGCAAGAACACCACCGTCTACCCCGGAGCGGCCAAGGCCACCGACCTCGCGATCCAGCCCACCACTGACGGCGGCCTCCGCACCCTGGCCGTCCTCAAGAACGCCACCGCCCCGCGCGAACAGCGCTACGACATCGGCCTGCCCGACGGCGCCCGCCTGGTCAAGCTCAATACCGGCGCCGTCGCCGCAGTCACCAAGAACGGCACGTTCCTCGGCGGTTTCACTACACCCTGGGCCAAGGACGCTACCGGCAATCCCATACCCACCAGCTACCGCATCGACGGCAACGCCCTCATCCAGTCGGTACAGACCACGGACTCCACAGCCTTTCCCGTCGTCGCCGACCCCAAGTGGGTGAACGACGCCGCAAAGGGCGCCGCCATGGGACTGGCCACCGGGTGCGTGAGCGGAGCCGTCGCCGGAGGAGGAGCTGGATGCATCCCCGGGGCGGTCGCAGGAGGTCTGGGCGGAGCCGTCGCCGGAGTCGTCGGCGGCTTGTTCGACTGACAGGCGACGCTGTCGCCCTTCCAAGCGTCGATGACATGACTGGTCAGGAGTACAGCGATGGCAGATGACTTGAAGAATCGTTACACCGGCGCCGAGCGGATGGCCTCGCTTGCAGTGTCAACCGGCATGGGAGTGTTCCTCGGCCTCAGCGTGAGCGACCAGTCCTGGGAAGCTTGCATCTTGTGGGGGCTGGTCGGATGCATCGCCGTAGTGCCGCTAGGCATAGGCGCCACCCGAGTCGCCCGGTACGTGAGCAGGCGGCGAACACCCTGACACCTTCGCGGGTCCAGTCCTTACCGCTCCCGAACCCCCGGAAGGTACGGGCACGTTAGCCTGGTACCAGCGTGCTCACCGTCATCACCTTGAGGTCGATCAAGGTCGCGGCCACCTGGTGGGCTCCCGGTGACGCTGATGACCGTCAGCGCTACGGCGTTCGTAGCGCTCTTTCGCTCGCGCCACACCAGCCTGGGCAGTTACCGTTCGGGGAACCGTCACCGTGACCGTTCCCCGAACGCTTACGCAAAGTAGCTATAAGCACCTAATTCGGGCCTGTGGCTCTTGACCCGCTGATACGAGGTTCGTGGGTGTTTCGAATCCGCGGCCCGAGCTGGCTAACTGAGCCGCTGTCGATCACGAGGCGGCGCCGGTGGCCGTACTCTACCGGGACTTGGTCACTCAATCGATGTCCGCCAGGATCCGGTGGACCGTGTAGGACACGCCGGCCTGCCGGTGTTCCTTCGGCCACCGCGAGGCCACCCACCTGGCCGTCTTCACCGTGCCGGCCTTCAGGCCGATGTCCTCGGCCAGCCGCCGCAGCGACTCGGCGACCGTCCACTGCGGATCCGCCGCGACGACCCCGCCCCGGGGCCGCATCGGCTCGATCTCCAGCGCGCGGCCCCCGATCGTGAACTGCCCACGCGTCTGCTGCTCGACCACGTCCCGCAGCTCGGCCACGATCTGCTCGTAACGGGACTGGCTGACGTTCCCGATCTTCTCGACTGCCTCCGGCATGGTCTCTCACCACCCATGCGGGACCCGGCACGGCTCTGTTGTCCGTGAACAGGACAGGACCCGCTTCCTCACCGAGAGTCAGACCGAAAATCCGTAGATCACAATGAATGACCGCAATTGAACGAACCATGAACAAAGTTGGGCCCCGGATGGGTTCGACCAGCGGTCACTGTGACCGATCGGCGAACGGTGCCTTCCGCTTCCTCCAGGCCCTCATCACGCATCGCCGCGAGCAATAACGCGCGTCCGACCGGCGGTCGACGCCGGCCACCCACCGGGCCCCGCACTCCGGGCACTCGACCTCGCCGACACCGCCCTGGACGGCCGCCAGCCGCTTACGCAACCGCCGTTCCGCCCTCCACTGCCTGGCACGACACGGCGACGAGCAGAACACCGCCCCGGGCCGGGCCCCTGGCCTCAGCCGCTCGCCACAACCCCGACAGGTCCTCACCCCGGCCGACCCGGCGCCCTCCGACACCACGCCAGCGTAGGCCGCCCAGCCTACTCAGGAACGGGGTTTAGAAACTTCCCAATGCCGTTGTCAAGCCGCTGCGGTGGCCGTTGGCGCCCCTTGGTAGCACGCTCCGTCACGGATCATGGCCCAGAGAACGTTGACTCGGCGGCGGGCGAGGGACAGCAATGCCTGCTGATGGTTCTTGCCCTCCTTGCGCTTGCGCTCGTAGTACGTCCGCGAGGCCGGGCAGGTTCTCAGGCTGGCCAGCGAGGAGAGGTAGAAGGCTCGCAGAAGTCCGCGGTGGAAGCGGTTAGGTCGTCGCATGTTGCCGCTGACGCGGCCGGAGTCGCGTGGAACAGGTGCCAGGCCGGCGAAGGTGGCCAGACGGTCGGCGGTGCCGAAAAGCTCCAGGTCACCACCAGTAGCTGCGATGAACTCAGCCCCGAGTCGGGGGCCCATCCCGGGAGGCTGTTGATCACCTTGGCGTGCTGGTGCTGGTGAAACCGGGCCTCGATGAGGGCGTCAACCTCGGCGATCTCCTCATTGAGAGCGATCACCCCCTTCGCGAGACGGGCGACCAGGGACGCGGCGAGCTTCTCGCCAGGCAGGGCAGTGTGCTGGGCCTGTGCCGCCTCGACCGCCGCCCGGGCCAGCTCGGTCGGGCCCCTGACCTTGCGGTTCTTCAGCCAGGTCTCGATGCGCTTGGCACCGGTGCGGCGGATTGATGCCGGTGTCTGATAGCCGGTCAGCAGCATGACCGGCCCCTGGTTGGTCAGCGTCAGCACGCGTTCGAGCCCGGGGAAGATCTCTAGCAGCTGGGCGCGGAGCCGGTTGATCTGCCGGGTGCGGTCGCACACCAGGTCGGCGCGGCGGGAGCTGAGGAGCCGCAGGTCGACGGCCACTTCGTCGCCGGGCCTCAGGACACCGAGGTCGCGGCGCATCCGGGCCTGGTCGGCGATGATGTGCGCGTCCTTGGCGTCCGTCTTGCCTTGACCCCGGTAGGCAGCGGAAGCATGGTGCACCGCCAGGCCGGGAAGGTAGACCAACGGTTGCTCGTGGTCGAGCAGCAGGCCGATGGCCAGGGCGGCGCCGCCGCGGTTGATGTCCACCGCCCACAGCACGTCCTCGGAGAGATCCAGGACGTCGCCGATCAGCTCCAGGAGCTGCGTTTCGTCGTTCAGGACCCGCCGCGACAGAAGCCGTTCTCCTGTCGCGTCGATCACCACGCAGTGGTGATGTTCTTTGCCGATGTCTAACCCGGCCCAGATCTCGGGCACGGTCACCTCCGCCAGGTCGTCGTCACGTTCGCCCTGCAGACGACCTCGCCGGCACTGTCCTACGAAGCGATCAAGTCGCGTATCCCAATCAGCGGTCGAGTCGTCGCGGGCTCCGGGCGGCCAAGTTTCTGAAGCCATCCGACGGCTACACGTTGTCAGCCATACCCAGAGCCCCGGGCCCCACCGATCCTACGAATGACCGGCCCGGACCCGCCCCTGAAACGTAGGACACGTAGTCAGAGACGGTCCAAGGAACGCCGCCGGAGGGGCCCTTGCTGGCGTGATTCAAATGGTGCTTGCCCGGCACCCGCGGATGTCTGCCGGCGCGTGGACTGCCTCTGCGGCGGCTTGGACCGCCGTCGACAGGGCGGCCGCGTGTTCCGCGCGCGAGGTCGCATCCTGAGCAAGGGCAGCTTCGACGAAGTCGGCCATTTCCTTCTTGCCGTGTCCGAAGTCAGCGGACGCTTCTCGGAGGCGTGGGTAGGCGGTTGCGATCGCGCCGGCGATGCGCTGCTGCCACTGAAGAGTGGCAGCCTGCGCCCCAGGCCCGCGCAGCTGGTCCATGATCACGTCGTAGGGAGTGTGCACGTGGCGCAAGTAGTTGACGCACCAGCGGCTCAGCAGTGCCTCGCCCGCCATTCGGGCAGCCGCCATAGTCACCGGGCTCAAGGGATTCCGCTCGTTGTAGTGCTGGACGGCCCGGCGGCACACCTCCCCCCAGGACCAGCGGGGCACCGAGATAGGAGTGATGGTGGCAAGCTCCATCAGAGCAGCCGCACGCCCTCCTTCCATGGCCTCACGGGCCGCACGCCGGGGTGCCTGGGCTGCTTTTACGGCAGATGAACGCAGGCGGGAGGCCCGCCGCCACTCCTGCCATGCTGGTGAGGCTTCCACGCGGGCGACCCGCTCCACGGCATAGAGGCGCATCGGGGGGCGGCCCCTCGGAATCGCGGGTTACAGCGGGTCGCGTCGGGCGGATCGAGGAAGCGGCGCATTCCAGCGTCCGTCCACCCCCGCGCCTTCAGCGCGGTGGCCGTGGCGTACTCGATATCTCGACCCACAAGCGCAATATAGGGCGAAATGGACGCATGGGGGAGTAGGTGGGCAACGAAGAGGCTGGTGTGTTCCTGACGGCTGCGGCAGGAGGACTCCGGCCGCTGCGGGGAGGCTAACGCGTCGTCCGCCTCCCCGCAGCAGGAAGTGCGAGGTGCCGCAGGGGCTCCACCGGCGGAGCGAAAGAACCCCGTCATTGGGCAACGCGCTCCGCGCCGCGCACGCCGCTGACGGAGCGGGGAGCGCCGCCGGCAGGAAGGACCAGTGGCGACCTGCCCGCCGGTGGCGGCCCGGCTCAGCAGCGCCACCCCGTAGTGCAGTCGCCATTCGGGTGCGCGCGCCACGGCCCGTCGCCAGGGAGATGCAGGGGTCCGCTACGCCGCTCACTCCTCTGATCCCGTCCCGGCTCCCTTCCATGCGGATCGTTCAAGGTAGGGGCGCAGCACCTGCACACGGGCACCACGCTCATTGAGCCAGCGCTCCAGGGCCGCTCCGCCCCACTCGCGCAGGCCGTCGTCGTCGGCGCTACCCGTGTCGTCGTCGGCGATGGTAGCCGGTCCGAAGAGCGTTCCCGTCAGACCCTCGAGGACCGTTCCACGGTCTATGGTCACCTCGAAGGACGTCATGTTCACGGTTGCTCCGGAGAGGTCCGCACCGTGCAGCCGCACGGTGTCCAGGAAGGCGCCGTTGAGTCGGGCGCCGCGCAGGTTCGCGCCGGTCGCGTCCACGTCGTGGAGTTCAGCACTTCCCAGGTTGGCCTCCTGCAGATTCGCCCCGCGCAAGGACGCTTCCTCGAGGATGGCCTTGCTCAGGCAGGCACCCGAGAGATCAGCCCCCGTGAGGTCGGCTGCCTCCAGGTGGGCTCGGGACAGGCACGCTCCAGTGAGTGTGACCCCGCGAAGGTCCGCCTCGCCCAGAAGGCCGGAGGCGAAATCCACCCGCGTGAGATCGGCTCCCCTCAGATCGAGCGACGTCGCGTCAATAGTCCGGCCGTCCTCGGCGGATTCCCATTCCGCCAGCCACCCGGCGGCCTCTTCGTCCGTCGGCAGCTTCCTGATCCGCCGCCCGCCATCGCATGCCGTCTCCCGCACAGTGCGCCCCTCCTCGTGCCCGGCTTTGGTATTCAGTCGTCTACGGTCATCGCGAGCAGGGCAATGTGCGACCATGTGACCAGCAGAAAGGTCTTTCTCCAAGTCGCTGGACATCCTTCGTCTTCGAGGACGACATCCGCGGCCATGCGCACGCTTCCCAGGTGCTGCTCGACGGTCCTGGCGACGGCGAGCGCCCCGTCTTTCCCCGGCCCCGGCCGACCGTCGCAGGCGGCTCGTCGTGCCGTCCTGTCGATGGCCTGCCCCAGTTCACCAGCCCAGCGCGACGGGGGCTTCAACGGCCGTACGCCCGTCACCGCCTCGGAAGGAGCCGCCACCGATCGAGCCATTTCTGTCAATGAGGACCGCGGAGGGAAGCCTTCCACGAGAGGCTCAGCCGCGACCAGCGATATACAGACGGCGCGGTCGGCTGCAGTGATTGCTGCCTCCAGCGGGGCCACAACGTCACGGACCGCCGCCTGCGCCGCAGAGGCTGCTCGTGGGGCTGCAGTGTCCGTTCCACCTTTTACCGAACGAGGCCGCGCGCTGCGGGGAGCGGAATTCTTGTCCCGTTTCACGGGATCATCCTCGCAGGACCACACGCACTCGTCCGGCTCGGCATCGCCTGTGATGCCGCACTCCATCTTGCCGCCACCCTCATCTGAGCCCGGCGCTTACCCGGTCCACGAGGTCAGTCGCCCGGACTGAGAAGCCGCTGGAGATGACGATGTCGGCAGCGTAGTAGCCGGACTCCCGCGTCGGCACACGATCCGCAAGCTCTGACACTGACGACCTGGTGCCCATCGGCCAGGCGGATCAGTTCGAGAGCTGTCTCTTCATCCACTGGCCGAGTGTCCCAGAGCCTCCCATGCGTGGGGCAGGCGTCTCGTTCAAGAGACAGTGGCTAGCTGTGTCTCTTTGACGGGTTGGCCAATTGATCGGATGATCGATCCCGGATAGCGATCAATGATGCGATACAGGGCCTCGATCGCGTCGCTGGTGCCGGACGATCCGGTCCCAGGGCGGCGGTGGTGCCGGCCGCTGCCGCACCCCTCAGACCATTGCGTCGCGCGCTTCGTTTGGGGACTCCATGCTTGTCGGTGGCCGGCCTTAGGGTTACCAGGTGAGTGACATCCATGAGCTGATGATTGCCGTTGACCTGCGGGACGAGATCTCCGAGAACGAGCTCGCCGAACTGCGCTGGCATCTGGGGATCGGGCCCCGGCCGGAGCACCTGTCCATCGTCACCAAGTTCCCCGTCGTGGTGGAGGACGACTCGGGGGCCCCCGTGATCGAGGACGATCCTTATCCGCTGCTGGCCGGGCGGGGCGCGGCACTGCGGGTGGGTGGTGTGCTCTGCTCGGCACTGGCCAGTCGCGCGGACCTGCCACGGAAGGGATGGTCGCTGATGTCCCGGCAGGAGGTGCACCCGGAAGAGTTCGAGAGGGTCGGCGAGCTGCTGTGCTGGCTGGCCACAAGGGCTCACGAGATGCACCTGCTCGGGGGTGGCGCGGTCGGGGTCGGATTCCTCAGGTTCTGCGAAGCGAGGGTTCCGGATGTACTTCTGGTCGAGCGCGGGCAGGTCAGCTGGCCGTAACGGCCTGGGCGGCGGTGCCTGCGGTGTGTGGATCCCCGGGGCGGCGTCTTCGAGGCCGGGGTACCTCCCCGCCCGTGGGGTAAGCACCTGGGACACGCCCCTACGCAGTGACGCTGCCGCCGTTCCGCCGTCGCCGTGGCCTTCCGGCGCGCATGGGGCGGAATCCTGAGCCAGGTGGACAACGACCATGGCCGCAACCCTGATACCCGCCCACTCAGCCGGTGCTATCCGCCGGCCGGGCTGGCGGTGCCTATGTGGCGTCTGAGTAGGCGAGGTGGCTTCCGCAGGACCGGCACCGGAACAGGTAGGCGGTCGGTTGGCCGTCCTTGGACAGGGCACTGAGGTACTGCTCGGTCTGTGCCGGCGGCCAAGACGCGTCGGCGAGCTCTTCTCGGAGAACTGCCAGTGCCTCGGGGTAGTTGGCAAGTTCCGTGGCTCCGGCGGTGCCGAGGAAGGCTGCGCCGTCGCCGCAGTGGGTCAGCCAGCGTTCCTGCTGCCAGCCGGTGAAGCCGGGCGTGCGACCGGTGATGACCAGCAGCAGTTCCAGGGGAACGTCGTCCACCACGTCCGTGAACTGGGCTTCGAAGCGTTCCGCGGCGCTTCCATCGGCGATGCACCAGGGACAGAGCCGTCGCTCAAGGTCCTCAACCGCGTAGACCGGGCCGGTATAGATGTAGCCGCGTGCTCGCCTGCAGCAGACGCATACAGTTTCGGAGCAGATGACGGCACCGGTGGCCACCGGATCCGGGTGGTAGGGAAAGTCGGGAAGCGCCTGGGTCACAGTCAGCGACCGTATCAGCCACCTTCTGCCGGACGCTGCGAGGCAACCGCCGGACCAGACTGTTCTCGCCTACGGCTCGTATCAGACTGCTTGCCCGGGTCGGCGCGGGGCGGACGCCGCCCCGGCGGCGGCGCAGCGCGAGGGGCGGGGGAGTGGCTGCGCGGCTCACCGCGCCCCGCTACCCGGTGGCCTTGTGCATGACACCGACCGTCGGAGGAACGACCCTGCCCTACCGCTCAGTTCAGGCATTGTCGGCGGCGGGGTGGAGCATGGTCTCGGCGATCTCGTGGATCCGGTTCAGGCTGATACCGGTTCGCTGTTCAACCGCGAGGGGGTGGTCTGTGGGCTCCAGCTCGATGAGAGGGCGCTGGCCGACCGGGCGGGTGTGGAGGTGAGTCTTCAGATTGATGGTGCTGGGGGAGTAGAGGGAGAGATCGTTGCTCAGCCAGCCAAAGTACGGCTCCTCGGTTTCGCGGCCCGCGGTGTCCCACCTGTCCACGGCACGAGCGAAGTTCTCACGGCTCAGGGAAACCCAGACGCCCCAGGAGAACACGGCATCGCTGCCAATGACCGGTATCTCGATCAGGCCCTTGACGAAGTAGTGCTGGGCCTGGATGACGCACTGGTCCGAGCTGAGCAGACAGTCCGAACGATCGGAGAAGCTCTCGTGCCACACGTAGGGCGCGGTGGTTGAGTAGTCCATCGGGAGCTCCGGGTGCTGTGCTCCGCAGCACGAGCAGGTGAAACCGGCATCGTTGGTCATGGCCGGAGCCTAATCGGCCCGGGTGGCGCCACCTCGTCCGGGCCGCGGACGACTGCCGCGGTGAAGACGGGCAGTCCTAGGTCCACCAGCTACCCCGGTCGCCCTGCCCTCGCCGGCTTGGGGAGCGGCCCGGACCGAGGGCCAGGAAGAGCGATCTCCTTGGCGGTACGGGCGCCACAGGGCCCACCGTGTGGTGCGGATCGCGGGCCTCCCGGAGCAGCCGCCAACCGGCCGCTCGGTAACGGCGTGCCGGGACAATTGCGGGTGTGCGATCGCTCTCCCTCTGGCGCCTGTTCCATGATCCACTGGTGCCGTGTTGTGCCCGGTGTGGGCGCACTTGATGTCATAAAGGGGGGCCTATGCAGTACGTGTTGACGCAGGCTGTGCGAGTGAGTGCTGGTCTGTCGTACGGCGCTGCCGCCGCGGGGTTTATCTGGGCTCTGGGGATCGACTATCAGCCGGCACCGCATACCGGTGTTCTCATATGTGTGTGGACGGCGGCCGGTTTCGCGGTCCTTCGGGCGGCCCTGCTGTGGGTCCGGCGCATGCACGGCAGACGCCCGGCCCGGCCGACACCGGCTGGTGTGTCCCTGGAGAAGGGTTCGCGTGCGAGCCACCGCCAGGAGCAGAAGTGGGACCTGTTCGACGCCGTGCCGGACGGGTCGGAGGGGTGGGTCAAGGCCCGGCGGCTGGCCGCGAACTTCCTGATCCTCGCGGCATCCATGACCGCAGTCACTCTGCCCTCCCTGCCGGAGCACGACAGTGTGACGGCCACCCTTCAGCGCGCAGGCGCCGAAGTCGCGAACGCCAGCATCGTGGAGCAGCCCCGCGTCATTCGCAAGAGCTACGACGATGATGACCGTGATCGCGTCGTGGGGTACGTGGTCGAGATGGTGGTGTCGGTTCCCCATGGTCCCGCACGTCTCGCCCTCGCCCGGGTTGAGAGGAGCGAGCTGCCGCGCACGGGTGAGCGCCTGCCCGTGCTCTGGTCGCGGGGGAACCCCTCGCTGGGCGGCATTACCGGTACCGCTTCCGAGCTGCACCGGCTGGCGGACACACAGTGGAAGATGAATCTGATGGGAGGAAACGTCTGGGCAGGCGTTGCCCTGGTTTTCGGGCTGTGCATGCTCCCTTGGGTCTTCCTGTTCGCGCTGGGCCTGGAAGGGGAGACTCTCCAGGAACTCGCCTGGTCGCCAGGCGTCCAGTGGGTGCACGCCCTCATCATCCTGTGCGCGGCCTACGGCTACACGCCGGCGCTCAGCGGACACTCAGCCCACGGTCTGCAGGCACTCTTCCAGGCGGGCGGCTGGCTCCTCCTCGCCGGCATGCTCTTCTCCCCCGCCTACCAACTGGTCAAAGAGAACCGCTCCTGAACCACTCACCCACTCATGACCATGGCTTGCCGCGTCCTCCCTCTCGGCTTTGTTCACTTCAAGCAGCAGCGATTGTCTGTTGGCCTGGGCGGCAGTTGTGAATCTTGGGGGCCGTGGATGTTCACGAGAAATGGCAGCGTGGATGACCAGTTGATTCGTGATCTCGTCCGAGCCAGCAGGCGGGGCGGTGGTCGGTTGCAGCGCCGTGGTCACCGAGGCGGCTCTCGTTGGGACTGTCGCTATTGTGCTGTCGTGACTGGCTCTGTGCAGCTTCCGCTGCTGTTTCTCGATGTCGATGGACCGCTCATCCCGTTCGGCGCGGCGCCGCAGGAGTATCCGACCTATGGGACGGGGGCTGAAGAGCTTGGTACCGATGCGAATCCGCTTCTGACCAGGATCAATCCCGAGCACGGACCCCGGCTGGCTGCGCTTTCATGCGAGATCGTCTGGGCGACGACATGGATGGCTGACGCGAACGAGTGCGTCGCCCCCCCCGCATCGGTCTGCCGCAACTGGAAGTGGTGGACTGGCCGGAGCCGTCCGCCATCGATGACCAGGATGAGCGGAACGGGCTGCACTGGAAGACCCGCGCGCTCGTCGAATGGGCGGCCGGACGGCCGTTCGCGTGGGTTGACGACGAGATCACTGACACCGATCGGGCTTGGGTCGCCGCCCGCCACCAGGGACAGGCCTTGCTCCATCGCGTCGATCCCCGCCACGGCCTGACAGATGGCGACTTCACGGCTCTCGACTCGTGGCTGCGCCTTCTGGCCTGACGCTTCGCTGAAGGCAGCAAGGGGCTCGGCAGCCTTTGTTTGGGGACGGCCCGCCGCCCGGGCAGCGGCGAGCCGTCGAGGCAGGCGGCGGCAGAGGTCAGCCGGCCTTGGCCGACTCCTCGGTGCGAGCGCAGGTGCGGCGAGAGCGGTAGAAGTCGGTTCCGGTCGCGATGATGGTCCTGTTGAAGGTGAGACGGTCGACGATGGCCGCACAGAGGCGGGGGATCGTGAACGTCCTGGTCCAGGGTGTACTCCTCGACGAATAACACGTCCATGGAAGGGGTGGCGGCGGTCCAGGGGCGAGGAATTCCTGGACCGCTTGTGCAGCGGCTGCGTGTTCTTCGTCGCTGCGGCAGGGGGGAGCCGCCTCGCAGAGCAGCTCGCCGTGTCGGCAGGTTCGCTCACGAGCGCCGGCTGGTCGGCTTGTACTTGCTGGCGCACTCCCCGGCCGTCTCAGGGACCGCGTGCGGGGGCCGGGGGGAGGGGGTGGCGGAACGGCGGGCGGGGAGGTAGACGAGGGTGTCGTGGCCTTCGGGTGTGAGCCGGGCTGCCCACTGCGGTGGTCCGGGGCGCAGCTGGTGGAGGGTGTGGGCGTCGGCCATCTCACTCAGGCCGTCCTTCTGGAGGCGGTCCACGGCCTTGAGGTCGATGCCGCACGCGTCGGTGGCCCACCCGTGCTGGCGCCGTTCCTGTTCGTCGCGCAGGGCGGCCAGGTCTGTGTACTCCGAGTTCTTCAGGACGCCCATGAGTGCCTCTCCGTAGGAGGGGACCCGAAGACCTGGTTCACCCCGACCTGCACGGACAGATCCGCCCGCTGATCAACGGGGCAGGACGTGATCGAGGACATCTTCTTCGAGGGCGTCACCTTCTGGTGGGAGCAGGACGGCCTCGGTATTCCACTTGAGGCGACGGAGACCAGCCGCAAGGTCATGCTGGCGGCGGCGGAGTGCAGCACCACTTGCTGCGGCTCGGTCTGGGTGACCATCCGCCGCGAAGGCCCCTACGTGCTGTGGACGGACTGGGAGAACAGCAGCGACGGCGGGAAGCTGCCTCCGGAGTTCCGGTTCGACGCCGAGCAGTACGACACGGAGCTGGCCCGTGCAGTTGCGGCCTGGATCTAAGGTCGGATCGCCGAGCCACCTGGCATGCCGCGGGTGGCTCGGGCCTTCGCCTCCGGGCGCCGTCAAGCCCACCGGACAAGGCTCAGTAGTCGAACGTTTCGAAGGAGACGAGGGCGGTGTCCTTGCCTTCGAAGCGCACTGTCACTCGAGCTTCGTCGACTTTGGGGTGGCGTGGTTTGACCACACCGAGGTGGAGGCCGTCCTCGGTGACCAGCACTCCGTCGGCTTCCGCCCCGGCCGTACGGAACCGGTTGCCGGGCAAGGATGCGAGCCAGGGCCTGGCGTCGGTGCGAGGCATGCGGAAGGTACCTGACATGTTGCTGCTGAACGCATCGACGCTCTCTACGCACTGGTGATCACGGGTGTGCTCGGGGAGTTTCCAGCCGATGTACGCCAGGGCTTTTGCACAGGAGACGGCGTGCGGCGGCCGGGAGGCCTGGTACATGTTCCAGCCGACCAGGGCGAGCGGGATGCCGACAACAGCCGTGATGGTCACGGCGACCAGGCACTTCACCTTCCAGCTCGTGGGAGACCGAGTAGGAGGGAGTGAGCCGGGGGCCCAGCCTTGCCGGACGGGAGGGGCCGCCTCGTGGGCCGCCGGGCGGCTGGGAACTGCTGACACGCTTTGCCGTCCTTCCAGGAATCAAGTGTGCAAAGTATGACGTATCAGCACTTCGGTAAGCGACGCGGGGACCGGCGGCGTGGCACCGACTATGGGATCGGTTGCACCATCCCGGACAAGGCCGACCAGGCCCGCAACCGCAAGAGGCTCGGCTCTCGCGGCGGTCGGCCACCCAAGTTCGACGTGGAGGACTACAAGGCTCGGCACGCGGTCGAGTGCGGCATCAATCGCCTCAAGCGCCACAGGGCCGTGGCCACGAGGTACGACAAGCTTGCGGTCCTCTACGAGGCCACCGTTCTCGTCGCGGCCATCAACGAGTGGCTGTGAGCGACTCATTCGATACAGGCCGTTGAGCGTCCTCGCGCGGCGGCTCGGCGTCGTTGCCTCGGCGGATGGTACGCAGGGCGGTGCCGGGCCGCCACACCCGCATGACCAGCTCGTCGTTGTCGACTCCCGTGTGCACGATCTCCGCCAGCTCGGTACGGAAAAGGTGGAACGGCTGCGGCGGGTGAACGTCTTCCGCGTACCGCGAAAGCGCTTCGGTCTCGGTAACCTCGACCGCCCGACCGCTGATCCGTATGTCCCCGTCCGCCATACCGGCGTCCGGACCCGGGTTCGCGTGGACGGCGAAGCGCGGGTCGCGGCGCAGGTCCAGGGCCTTGCGGGAGTTCGGCATCATGCCGAGCCACAGCTCGCCAAAGCGGATGCCCCCGGTCGCGTCGCGGTCAGTGGCCCAGGGCAACGGCCTTGGTGGCTGCCATGGAGATGGGAAGCCCAAGCTCCTACGGCGCAGGTGCAGCGGGCAAGCCGCCTGGTCGACTGCGCGGTGAAGGAGACGAGCTGCGCGGCTCGCTTTGGTTCCCGAGGATCGGCGGGCGGCAGGGGACGCGACGAGGACACCTCCGCAGCGCTCGGCTGCCTGACCCAGGGCGTTGTCCGGCGGTCGGGACCGGTGGGTTTTCGGCTTGTCGGGGGCGCGCGTAGATGACCTCACCCTCCGTCGTCGCGACCTGCCAGATCCTGCGCAGGCCCACGTCGCTGAGGGCCAGGACGGGCCTGTCCATGGCGCGGGCGAGAAGCGCGGCGAGTTCCCGTTCCGCCCGGCGGCAGGGGCGCTGTTGCTGCGAGGCCGACGTCGAACGCCCAGTCCACGTGCCCCCCAATCCGCTGGCAGCCGCAGGAAGACCTGCACAAGTGCAGTCAGCGACGCCGTTCATTCCTGTGCCCCCCGTCCCGGCTCCCTCTCAGTTGGTCGGCGTGCTCAGCCGGCGCATGGCCGCGAGCAGTTCGGGAGGGGGCTGGATGGAGAACTGTCGCGTCTCGTGGTCGATGTGTGTGATCGAGGTCAGCCTGTCCTGGTGCCACCAATACAGCCGGGGGGAAAGCTGCCCGTCGCCGACGGCGTCCTGATAGGCCCCCAGGCCGAAGGAAGCCAGGGCATTGACGGCGCTGACGGCGTGTTCGTCGACGATCAAGTGGAAGGCCAGACGGTGACGGCTGGGAACTGTGAGCAGCACGCCGTCGGCGGGCGGCCCTTGGCCGACATACGTGCGCAGCAGCTCGGGCAGCACGAGAGCTTTGCTGGCCACGAAGAAGGAGTCGCCGGCGATGAGGTGGATGAGTGCGCCGTCATGGCAGACGGTCTCGCGGTCGACGGGCTCGTTGACGAGGTTGGCACGGGCGGCCGACCGCAATGCCTCCAGTCCGATTGCTGTCACGTCCTTGTCGTCGAGGAGCCGGACGGCATCCGGGGTGTCCAGGGCGATGGCCTCGAGCAGCCCGTCGGCGACAGGTTGAGCGTATGAGAATGCGGCGGCGGCTTCGGCCGGCAGGAAGTCGTCCGGGACCAGCCGCAGGTAGGCGCCGCGCAGGACGTCCTCTGCGGGGCCGGGGCCGCTTTCGGTGCCAGCGAGCGTTGAAATGTGCGCGTCGACCAGCGCCGGCCACTGGTCGCTCTCGGCGGTGCTGCACCGGCGGGCAAGGCTCTCCAAGGACAGGACCCGGCTCGGTCCGCGCAGCACAGCGCCGTCCACCGTGACGCGTATGCCGCGGTCGTCCAGGCACGTGACGGCGAGGCTGCGGAGACGGTCGGCCTGCTCGGCGGTCAGGACCGGCAAAGACGGATCCGGGTGTCCGGCCGGATGCGGGGGCAGGGGCTCGTTGGAGTCGGGAACTGTACGTGGTGTCATGCTCAGCCCCTAAGGCGCCCCTGTGACATTGCCGGGGAGTGCGAAGGAGACTGCCCCTCTGGTCGCGTGGGAAGGGTCGGCCGCGTGGGGCCGTCGGCAAGGGTAGTGAGTCCGCCGGTGAGCAGATGCCGGTCATCGGCCGGGCGGTGACGCCGGCGCACTGGCCGGCGGCGCCGCACGACGTGGGCGTGATCACCGCGAGGCATCCCGGGGCCGCGCCGGCGCAGGTGCCCGCCTGTCATACGGTCGATTTCACTGCCGTACTGACCGAGCATGCCGCGGATGATCCGGGCGGCTCGCCGACGGCGGTGTGCTGGTGGCCGGCACGGGAGATCCGCCGCCGGGACCATGCCCAAGGACCAGCCCGCCACCTACACCCTGAGCCCAGCTTCTGCCCGCCCGCGCGGTTACCGCATCTGCCAGGCCGCGCTCAGCCCCCGGACGTACCCCCTCGGGCGGGTCCGGCCAGCTTTCCCTGTACCGAGTGTGCCGCGACCTGGCATTCGGAAGAAGCACAGGCCTACAGGGCGATCGGGCGGTAGGCGAGGGCTTGGTCGACTACCTCCTCGGCCGAGAGCTCGCCCGCCGGAGGCCAGAAGATGAGGTCACTGACATAACCCATCGGACAGGCCAGAGCTCTGTCGAGGGCGTCCAGCCAGCGGTCCGCTTCATTCTCCGCAGCGTAGTCAGCATTCATGATCCGCTGTACCAAGTCCACGGCCTGGGCCCTGCTCATCCCCGCCGAATCCATCACACCACCATCCCCAGAACCGTGCCATGCATCCTGCGGCCTCGGCCGCACGAGTCAAGAATCCCACCGGCCGGGCACTGCGCGCCGTCGGCACCCTCATGGCAGGCCTCTTCCTCAACCCTGGTCCGCTGCCTCCCCGGACGCACGCTGGCGGGCCCAACTACCCTCGCCCTATCGGCATTGGACACCTGCGCGAGGACCGCTGCTGGGTATGCAGCTCAATACGACCGACGATCCGCTGCTGATGGAGATCCGCAACGAGGCCGGCCCCATCGGCAGCCTGCTTTACGTCAGCCGCTACGAGGACGCCCCCGCCGACACGGACGAGGGATGGACCGCCGAACTGCGCGGCCTCGCCTACGACGTCTCCCGCTCCACCGACTACTGCCCCACCACCGCGGAGGCCTTCTCTGCGGCCTGGAAGCTCTACGACGAGCTTGTGGAGGTGCGGCGGACCATCGAGCGCTTCCACCGCAGCCGGCCCGTAAGCAGGATCAGCCCCCCATGGGTGGCCAGCCCCGCTGAAACCAGCCCGTCGCCTGCTCTCCTCGGCGCCGGCCGCCGCGCGGTACCCGCGGGCGCCAGGCCGGCGACCTCCGGCGCCAATCCGGGAGAGCCGACAACGACGGCCGGTCACCGACGTGACGGTCAGAGACCCGCAGGCCGGCGAGGCTGTCGTTCATCTCCTCGCTCCGCGGTGACACGGACCGTCGGCTGGTAACTGTCCGAAGATGAGGCATAGTCGGCATCACATGAAAAGCCCCCCGGGCGCTTGCCTGCCTCGCGACGGCCAAATCCTCATCGGGCGGGTCAACGGACCGTCACTTCAGGGGCACATGGTGGGACGCCTGCTGCCGACTTCCGAGCCGGTGCCGACACCCCACGCAGTCCGTTTGGCGAGGTCATGGCGGTCGCCTGCACCGCTCGCGAGAGGTGGCGCTCGTTTCGGCGTGTGCAGCGAAAGAGGGCTGTGTACCCCTCGCCGATGACGGCTAGGGCAGCCCCACCAGCCCCCAACCGCGGTGGGCGGCCTCCGTGATCACGTCGCCCCATTCGCGCAGAAGCGCCGTGAAGTCCTCGAAGGTGTCCGGGCGGCCTGCCCAGCCCTCGCACTCGGCGGTAAACGGGGCGCGCAACTTCGCGAGGTTGGGCTCCACTTGCTGCCAGGCGCGGTCCTTGCCGGTGACTGCCTCAGGCGGGCACACCAGAAGGACGTGCGGGATCCCTCGGCCGGTGCACGCCGGGAATAGCCCTCCGCCGCCAGTCAGCGCAGGATCGTCGGCCGGATCCGCATCCCAGATCAGACCGACGAGAAGGGTGTCCATCGCCTCGCGTACCGACGCGTCGACGAGGAGCCGTATGTCGGCCCATGCATCGCCCGCGCGGGCATGTGGGCTATAGGTACCGGTGGTAGCGCAGAAGTTGTACTCGGCGTACCAGGCAGCCCCCGGATCCGGAGGCCACAGCCAGCCGCCGACCAGTCCATACCTCAGATACTCATCGTCGAACTCCGGGGACCATGTTGTGTCGCCCAGCGCTTGGACCCGGTTCTCGACGGGGACGGCCCTCAGCTGCTCCCAGTCCGCCATGAACAGCGTGAGGTTCAGACCCATAGCGGCAGCATAGGCAGGCCAAGCGCAGCAAACCCAGGCGGGCCGGCACTCCCGCCGCAGTCGGCGTCCTGGCCCTCAAGCCTGTGATGTACGAGCTGACGGGCGGCGACGAGAGGAGAGGACGAGCTCGCGCAGCCCGTCCCGACCGATGCCGTGAGCCACGCGCTCACCGCGCAGTTCATCGTCCTGTCCCGGGTCCAGGATCACACCCGAATCCGCTTCGTCCACGCGACCGACATGGAGGCCGGGCAGTCCTGCGGCACCCGGCGGCCCGGCTACTTCACCTACCAGAAGCACCGTGCCGCGTGGAGCCCGGTGAGCGAGTGGCACTGGAACGACGCCGACGAGACCGAGCGCCGCCGTGATAACCAGCAACTCGGTGCGCTGACCGTGCCTGCGGGGCAAGCCGGACGGTCTGGCCGACCAGGTCAGGAGACCGGTTGTGTACTGTCGGTCGGCGCGCACAGTGCATAGGCTCCATGCGTTGCCGTCGAGTAGGAGGAAGCCGGGTCAAGGGGCCCTCCGCCAGAGGTTGGCCTCTGCAAGGAGCGGAACACCGTCGAGCGTTAGGCTCTGGACCCCAGCGACCACGCAGGGATCGCGCCCCCGGCGGCTGCTGCTCTGGGGCTCGCCGGTCCGGCCCGGCCGCGAGCACGACGCCACCTGCGCTGTACTCACGGCGGGCCTGATCGCTGCCCTGAACTGGCTCGCCGACACCCTCTGCATCCTCAACCTGACGGACCTCGGTTACCAGACGCCGGGGAGCCTCCGTCACCCGGTCAAAGCAGCCTACGGGCGGCGAACTCACCGATGACGCCACGGCGTTCGACTCCGTCATCCGGGGCGCCCACGACGTGACCGAATGTGACAACGCCCAACTCAAGGTTGCCTTAAGGCTTTGCGTAGGGTCAGTCTCGATCCAAGGCGATGAACCAACCCACCCCCACGCCCTCGTCCTGCTCCAGATGGACCGCGGCCATCAGCTGGATAGAGGTCGCAAAGCGTCACGAGACATGACGGGGAGAGGGCTCAATGCGGGGCAGGACAGGTGCCTCAATAGTGGTGCATGGTCTTGTGTGGTCGTCTGGGTCCCTTGTCATTCAAATCGAGACGTTTGACAGCGAATCCAGCTTTTGCGGCCTCTATGGAAGTAAATCCAGTGCTGCGGCCGGTGAGGCTCGCCGACGCGGTGGAACCGCACGAAATAACTGCACCATTCGGTAATGTGTTCGCCCGGGGAGGGCCCCCGAGCGGCAGCTGCCAGCGTCAACGGTAGCCACAGATGTGGACACGTCCCATGACCACGGGCATCGGCACGGCTTCCGGTGTTCCTGATCCTAGATGACGGACCACGAGACGAATGGGGGAACACCGATGACGACCGCTCACGCCTTTTCCGAGGTTGGGAGCAGCCCACCACCGGGGAGCGACACGGTCATCGATGTACGGGATCTGCGGATGCGCTACCGCAGCCAGGACGTACTGAAGGGGGTCGGCTTCACGGCCCGGCGGGGCGAAGTCGTCGTGCTGCTCGGCCCGAACGGCGCGGGCAAGACGACCACGATCGAGGTGTTGGAAGGCTTCCGGATGCGCTCGGCCGGTGACGTGACCGTCCTGGGCACCGACCCGGCTCGCGGGGACGAGCGGTGGCGTGCGCGCCTGGGCATCGTGCTGCAGTCCTGGCGCGACCACGGCAAGTGGCGGGTGCGGGAGCTGCTGGCTCACCTTGGCTCGTACTACGCGCCGTACTCCACCGCCCTCGTACGGCGGCCGTGGGAAGTCGACGAGCTCATCGCGGCCGTGGGGCTGACGGAGCAGGCGGACAAACGGGTCGGAACCCTGTCCGGCGGTCAGCGTAGGCGTTTTGACGTGGCCGTCGGCATTGTGGGCAAACCCGAGGTGCTGTTCTTGGACGAGCCGACGGCAGGCCTGGACCCGGAGGCCAGGAGCGAGTTCCACGGGCTGGTACGTGGGCTCGCGGACGAGAACACCACCGTTCTGCTGACTACGCACGACCTCGCCGAGGCGGAGAAGCTCGCCGACCGGATTCTCATTCTGGCCGGTGGCCGGATCGTGGCCGATGGTGCTGCCGATGAGCTGTCCCGGCAGGTATCGGCCGAGGCCACCGTGCGCTGGACTCTGGACGGGCGGCCCTTCGAGGAGTCCACGGCTGAGCCGACCCGGTTCGTCCGTCGGCTGTTTGAGGAGCACGGCGAGGCGATCGGCGGGCTGGAGGTGCGCCGGGCGAGCCTGGAAGACACTTACCTGGCGATGGTGCGGGAGCTGGAGACGGGGAGTGTCCCCGGCGAGCGGGCGGCACACGCTTTCGGGGAGGAATTGCGATGAGTCCGGTGTGGTGTGCGGCGAAAGCAGGGGTGAGGCGTGGCTGGACGGAACTCCGGCAGACCTTCACCACAGGGCAGGACGTGTTCGGGTACGTGCTCTGGACGGCCCTGCTCCTCGTGCCGCTGTTCCTGGTCAGGGACGAACCGCTGAAGGGCGCAGGTATCTCGGCGGGCGCGTTCATGCTGCCGAGCATGCTGGGGATGACGCTGGCGTTCACCGGGATGATGACCACGGCGCAGCTGCTCGCGACCGAGCGCGAGGACGGCACGCTGCTGCGGGCCAAGGCTGTGCCCCACGGCATGGTCGGCCACCTGATAGGCAAGATCATCATGGTGTCGGGGACGGCTCTCGTCTCCATGGCGTTCCCCTTTGCCGTTGGCGTGTTCCTGGTGGACGGGGTCGCCCGGCAGGGCGGCGGAGCGTTGCTGACGCTGGTGTGGGTGGTGCCATTGGGTCTCTTGGCGACCCTGCCGGTGGGGGCCGTCATCGGCTCACTCGTCAGCAGTCCGCGCACCATCGGTTTGCTGATGCTTCCGGTGATGGGGCTCGTCATAATCTCCGGGATCTACTTTCCCCTGTCGAAGCTGCCCGAGTGGTTGCAAACCATCGGACAGATCTTCCCCGTGTACTGGCTCGGCCTCGGTCTCCGCGCCGCGTTGCTGCCGGCCGAAGCGGTTGCCGCAGAGGTCGGCGCGTCCTGGCGGCACCTGGCGACCGCGGGCGTGCTGGGTGCCTGGGCGGTCGCCGGCCTGCTTCTCGCACCGTCCGTCCTGCGCAGGATGGCTCGCCGGGAGTCCGGGGCCGCGATGGCGGAACGGCACCGGAAGGCGATGCAGCGGGTCGGTTAGTGCTGTGCCGGGGATGTCGGCTCATGCGGATCGTCTCGACCCGCTCCGTCCAGAGCAATGAGGTCAACCGCTGGGCCGTCCTCCCCTGTCTTCCTCCTCGCGCTCCGGCAGCAGCCGGACGTGAGCCCGATCAGGGTCGGTCGTCGCCGTGGGCGCCAGTACCGGCCTGAATCTGCTCGGGGACCGTTACAGCTATGACTGTGACGCAGATCGGCACGGCCTGCCCGCCGCCCTCCGGGCAGGGACCTGTCCTGCGAGATCGACGAGGGACGCACCTTATTCGTACCGTGCACATGACGGACATGCCCTGGTATGGCTTGTCGGACGCCGGGGGATGCCAGTGGGGCGCGCCTGGTTTGTCAGGGGTTCGCCAGACCCCCGTCTCGTCGGCGGTCTAGGGTACGAGCACGCCGTCCGCGGTCACCCGAGGAGGAATCCTGTGTCATCGCCCTGCGACCCCCGGTACGCTCCCGCCGGCGATGTGGGCGCAGCACTCATGGCGATCGACTCTCGGCTCAAGAGCATCCACGCCGGCAAGGCCGAGACCGACCCCGAACAGCAGAAGCTGATCGACCAGTACATCGCGTCCCTGAGCCCCGAGGGAGCCAATGACGTGCTGGACGGCGCGTGCACCCTCGTCTTCATATTCATGGAATGGCTGCGGGTGACCCACCAGGACCATGACAAGGACGTCATCGAGTACGTGCTGCCCCCTCTCGTGGCCACACTGCGCAGGATGCCCAGGAGCGTCAGCCCGGAGACCATTCCCACCATGGCCGGCTTGGTCGTCGCTGCGGGCACCGGCCTGAGCCCCAGCCTGTGGCGCAAGCAGTACGGGGACTGGAGTGAGGGCGAGATGAACGCCCTGGAAGCTACCGTCTTTCTGCTCGCCGAGCACATCAACCGCGTCACCGACGACCCTGACTTCGCCACCCGCATGGTCACCGAAGTTTTGTCCAGCGCGGACGAAGACTGATGGGTCGCACGCTTCGCGGGCGGCACGGGCCGGCCCACCGCCCCGCGGATATCCCATGCGCACGGCCTCTGTAACGATCACCCCACGTCAGCCCACATGACACACAGTCAAGTCAGTAAGCGGCGCACGACTGTCAAGGGAGGTGTTCCGTCTCGGGGCCTCAGTGCGGGAAGCGACGGGGTGGGCGGGTCACGGTGGATTCGCGGAACTCGGAGATACGAGAGTGGACTTGGCGCATCAGGTGCGTGTCCTCGAGTCGGTCCAGGTAGAGGCAGCGGGCTGCCAGCCCCGGAAGGTCGAAGGCGAAGTACAGGGACATCAGCGGGTTCACGAACAGCTCGCTGCCCCGGATGCGGTCGGTGAACTGGACATCGCCGAATGAGCCGCGCACAGCTTCCGCGATGGAGCCGTTGACAATGCTGGGGTGATCCGGGGTGTGTTGCTGAGCGTGCGTCACCGCGTCCAGGTAGAGAGCGCCCTCACGGGTGGCGCGCGGTATGGAGAATGCGCCGAGGTACGCGCCATCGCGTTCCAGCGCGGCGATGTTCTCCAGTACGTGCACGTGGTTTACGCCGTGGTAGGCGTCGATGCCGAATCCGACCGAGACCACGAGCCGGGTCTTTACGGTGTTCAGCGCGGCCAGCGCCGCCACGCTGGTCAGGTCTTCCTCCGGAGTGCCCAGACCGGATTCGTCGCCGCGCATCAGGATGTCCGTACCGCCGTCGACCAGTACCACAGCGTCGATGCGGTGCAGCTCGATCAGTGCTTGGTAGGCGGCCCGCAGCGGGCGCACCCCGGTCTGGGGGAAGGCGTACACGGTGGACGGGTAGCCGCGCTGGTGCAGCCACTGGGCGAGGGTCCGCTCGGGGAAGTAGCTCTGGTGCAGGGCGGAGTCGGGGGTGATGACGGCCAGGTCGGGGGCAGCCCAGTCGTCGACGGGGAGACCAGCGAGTGCGCTGAAGGAGAGATTCGCGAGATATACCTCCTTGCCCTGGTGCAGAAGGGAGAGGGCCAGCGGAAGACCGGAGTAGATGTCGAAACCGCCGCCCGCGCCCGCGATGAGGATCCGTTCGGCATCGGCGAGCCGGGTGAAGAGTGGGTTGGCGTGGAGGGAGGTCATATCGACCATTGTCCCGGCACCTGACCGCCGGACACTCCTGAGTTCTTGGCCGCGGATCGGTGACCCGCGGCGGGATGCGGCTGGCCGGCTGGAGTCTACGGTCTGCAGCCCCCCGGCAGCACCTGAGATTTCATTCCGTACAGCCGAAGATCCAGCGCGAGACGGTGCCGTGGACCTTACGACTTCCACCTGGACAGCAACTCCGCGTCGCTGCTGATCGACCCGTTCCAGCTGGACGATGAAGCTGCGGGACGAGGTGCCAGCGCTCCTCGCCGCAGGCTTCACCGACCCGGGTGCAGGCGAACAACCGAGGCTTGCTCGTCGTGAGCGCTGCGCGTGAATGAATTGACAGGGTTAGTGGGGCAATGCTTTATAGGCGGCTTGGATGAGCTTGTGGCCGCGCGGGTCGGTGAGGCCGAGGTGGGTCATCTGGTTCATTACGTAGGTGATGGTCATGCGTGCGTCATGGTCGTTGATGATCAGCGATCCGCCTCTTCCGCCCCAGTAGGAGGAGTTGGGGTTCGGTGTGCTGACGGGTGCGTCGTCGGCCGCGAGGGCGTAGCCGATGCCGAAGCGCAGCGGGATGCCGAGCACGAGATCGACGCCTCGGGATTGTTCGTCGAATACCGCGCGGCAGGTGGCTTCGGACAGGAGACGGGTGGAGGCTGTCTGGCCTCCGGAGGCGACTACGGATTGGATTACGGCCACGGATCGCGCGTTGCCGTAGCCTGCTGCGGCAGGGATTTCGGCGCGGCGCCATTGAGGTGTCCAGGTGTCCTGCGGGGTCACGTAGGCACCGACCGGGATGGTTACGCGGGGGTTGGCTGCGGGTGCGGGGCCAGGGGCGGGGATGACCTCGGAGACCCGGTGGTCGTCTTCGGCGGGGAGGCCGATGTGGAAGTCGGCGTTCAGTGGGGCAGCGATCTGGTCGGCGAAGAAGGCGCCGGTTGACTGCTGGGAGATGCGGCGGATGACTTCGCCGATCAGGAAGCCATGGGTGAACCGGTGGTAACCGGACGCCGTGCCGGGTAACCAGCGGGGCGTCTGGCGACCCAGCAGAGTGGTGGCTTTCTCCCAGTCGCAGAGGTCGTCGAGTGTCATGGGCTGGTCCCAGTCGGGGAGGCCGGCGGTGTGACCGAGCAGGTGCCGGACCTCGATGTGCTCCTTTCCTGAGTTACCGAACTCCGGCCAGTACTTCGCGACCGGCGCACAGAGGTCGAGTTCGCCGCGGTCGACGAGGAGGAGGGCGCACAGTGCGGTCATCGTCTTCGTGATGGACCACACGTTGGTGATGGTGTCGCGCTGCCATGGCTGGGTGCGGGCCGGGTCGGCGTGCCCTCCCCACAGGTCGACGACGGGTTCGCCGTCGAGGTAGACCGCCACCGAGGCACCGACATCCGCCCCGCTGCGCAGGGAGTCGGCGAATACCTCCCGTACTGCACTGAACGGATCGCTGCAGCTGCCTTGAATATCCATGTTGAAAAGGTCTCCGATCTCATTGTGTCGCTATTCCGTCGGCCAGGCGGACGGCGTGTTCGCGGATCGGGGGATGCGTCCGCCTTGGCAACTTGGGCGAGGAACACGAGCTTGCCAGGGAGGTGAGCGCCCCGAGGGTGGGGACGGCCGGATCGCCGCGTAGAGGGACCCTGCAGGCCTGAGGGAACGCAGGCTCTCACGGCTGTACCACCAGCAGGCAGGTGCGGTTCTGCGGTCACGCCCAGCCAGATGAGTGTGGGCCGGGCTGCCGCCCCGGCTCGCCATCCTTCGCTCATACAGCACGCGGTCGGTTTCGTCATACAGATCAGGGGGTGGGGATGCCAGGTTCTTCCCCCGAGGGATCATGGCCGTCGGTACGCGTCCGGCCCCACCCCGGGTGCTGGGTCTCTGGTGATCGTTACGTAGGCAGGGTTCTGAGGGTCCCCTGTCTCGATGGTCACGAAGAGATCGAGGTCGTGTCTGCAGAATCGGTTCAGGTACTGGAAGAAGCGTCCAACTCCTGTTTGGACAGGGGATCGTCATCTCTTTCGTTTCGCACGACGCCACGATACGGGGCGCGTACATCGATGGGGGACCCCCTTCGGTATCACCACACTGAGCTTCAACTACAGGGAGCAAGTGAATTTGGCCAGTGGGGCGAACGCTGCGCCCGTTTGCACGCCCTTCCTGCTGCTGGCGTCGGATGTCGACACGCTCGTCGACTAGGCGGAGCCCCCGGAGTTCACCCGCCTCGACGGCCTGCAGCCCGTGGTTCCTGCGCACCGTTCCCTGCACTGTCGAAGCCGGGAGGCGGCGCGGCCTCAGTTCGGCGCAGCGGGTGTTCTGTTGGTGCTGCGGGCTGCCTGTACGCAGGAGTCGATCCACGCGCAGAGCTCGTCGAGGGCGGCCTCGGTCCGCTCCTTGTCCCCGGTGATGAGGTAGTCCCCTTGCAGGCCGGAGAAGGCGCTGTTGAGCAGGGTGGCCGTGGTGAGGGCGCTGCTTTCGGGCATGCCGCGTCGCGCGAGACAGGAAGCGACGAACTCGGCGCGTCCGCGGACGAATCCTGCCCCCGGCAGTGGGAGTCGTCCCGCCGCAGAGAGTCCTTCGATCTCTCTGATCAGCTGGGTCATCGGGAGTTCGTCGGGGCCGAGGGTGCGGTGCCATGCCGAGCGGACGATGGAGCCGACCTCTGTGTCCGGGTCGTCCCAGCCGGGTGTCGACCGCAGTGCCGCGTGCTGTCGCTCGTCCAGTCGCAGGAGGACCGCGGTGAGAAGGCCGTTCTTGTCGGCGAAGTGATGGGTGAGTACGCGGGTGGTCTGCCCGATCCCCTCCGCCAGCGTCCGCAGTGAGAAATTGCCGATTCCCGTGGCGGCGAGCTGCTCGATCGCCGCGTCGGTCACCTCGCGACGGCGCTCCGGGCTGACCGGTCTGGGCACTCGAACGCACCTCCATGTCGTGCACGTCATACTCTGTCACAGAGTTAAGGAAACGACTGTTACCCTTACGGCGTGACGCCGTTAACCCGTGCCCGCCCGGTGTGGCTGCTCGCCCTCACACTTGCCGCCTTCGCCGTTCAGACGGACGACTACATCATCATCGGAGTCCTCCCGGCGATCTCGGACACCGTGCACCTGTCTGAGACCGCCACCGGCCAACTGGTCACGGTCTACTCGCTGACCTACGCCCTCGCCGCCCCCGTATGGGCGCTCCTGCCGGTGAGAATCGCGCGGAAGCGAGCGCTCTGCGGAGCACTCACCGTGTTCAGCGCGGCGAACTTCGCGGTCCTGCTCGTAGACGCGTATCCCGCGCTCATGGCACTCAGGATCGTCGCTGCCCTGGCCGCCGCCATGGTGCTGCCCTCCGCGCTCGCGGCAGCCAGCGCCCAGGCACCACCGGAGCAGCAGGGCCGGTACCTGGCGACCGTCATGACAGGCCTGACCGGGGCGGTGCTGCTGGGGGTCCCCGCCGGTACCTGGATCGGCGCGGCCCTCGGGTGGAGGGCGACCTTCGTGTTCGGCGGGCTCCTCGGCAGCTGCGCGCTCCTCATGCTCGTCCGCACCCTTCCCCGAGCGGAGGCGCACGCCGTTGAGGAGCGCAAGACGCTCGGGTTCATGGTGCGCCCCCTCCTCAACAGCACCGTCACGGTGATCCTGCTGGTCACCGTGCTGACTGTCGCCGGTAATCTGGCGTTCCAGACGTACATCGCGTCTTTCCTGTCGGGCGTCTCCGGTGTGACGCCGACGGTGCTCGGCGTTCTGCTGGTCTGCTCCGGTGCCGGGGGGTTGATCGGTACGCAGGTGTCCGGTTGTCTCATCGACCGGTACAGCCCGGGGCGGGTCTTCGCGCTGGCGAGCTCGGTGTTCTGCGGGGCCATGGTGGCGTTCGCCGGGATCTGGCTGGTCCGGCCGGTTCCGGTGGTGCTTGCCGCCGTGCTGTTGGTGTGCTGGTCGGCCGCCGCGTGGGCGGTGCCGCCCAGCCTCCAGTCCCTGATGCTCGCCCGCGCGGGCAGGGAGGCCGCGGGACAGGCGATGGCAGTCCACAGCAGCTCCGTCTACATCGGGGCCGCGCTCGGAGGAGCGGTCGGCGGGGGCGTCATCGCCGCCGGCATGGGACTGATTCCGGCCGCCGCCGCGGTTCTGGCGTTTCTTGGCGTCGTGATCCTGCTGCCCGTCCTGCGGAGCCGCACCGCCAGGGCGGCACTGGGGGCCGCAATGGTAGAACGGAAACACGAGACGACGACCTAACCGGCCTGTGTTCGGGTCACCGACACCCGTCACCGTTTGGCCCTGAACCCAGAAGTCTTAGTCCCAACAGGCTTCCGTATGGTCCGACGTTCTGGGTATTGCGTCGGGTCTGTGTTTCGACGTTGTAGCCGGTGGCCCGGTCCGCTGAGGCGGCTGATGGGGTTCTGTGTGTTGAGTCATGAGGCCCACTGATCGCAGTACTCGATGTGGATCTCACGGGCGTCGCCGAGAATGCCGTCGTTGGAGTGGAGTTCTGTGCAGAAGTGAGGGTGGCTCGGGTGCACGGGGACGTAGCCAGGGCCGTTGTGGGCGACATCGTGGAAGTGTCGGGCGGTCTCCTTGAACACCTTCGTGCTGCCGGTCATGAACAGAGTCTCTGCGTGGAGATGCTGGTGGAACAGGTCCCGGTTCTCCCGGTAGTGCCGTGTCTCGGGGGCAATGACGGCCCCCTCGGTCCGGCCTGTGCTGGACAGTCTCACGGTTTGCGGACGCCCCGGGCCCAGTCGCCCGCGTAGTTCCTTCCAGCGCGAGGGCGCGAACTGCAGAGAGTGATGCAACAGCACCAAGTCGAGCTGCCTAGTGCCGGATTCGGGGAGGTCGCGGGAAGGGGCCGGGTTGCTTCGCATGGGCAGGTGGACCAACGCGCGTGGTGAGGCGGCGGCGAGCTCCCACAGCCCACCGATTCGCTGCGCTGCGTCCTGATCGACGTAGGCGTTCAGGTACCGATCGTGATCAATGAGCGCGGCGCGGGTCAGGGGGCTGGCTGGTCGGATCACTTTGAGCTCTGCGGATCCGAGGCGTGCTCGGTGACTGGTGATGGGAAGTCTCATCGGTTCTCCGGGATATCTCGTCCGACGTCCGCCGCGTAGGCAGCTCTTGTCACCGGATGATGTCTGCTGTCATTGGACGGCGGCTTTGCTGTGGACGCCCAGAGTCCGGGCGAGGATCGCGGGCGGGGAGTGCGTTCGCTACGGCGAACACGGCGAGTGGTCGTCTCCGTCAGCGAGAGCCTGGGCGAGGTAGGCCTCAAATCCCCGGACGCTCAACGGCGCTGTCATCCCAGGCCAACCCAGTCGACTTCCGTGAACCACCTTGGCTCCTTGTGGTGCGCCAGCTGCACGCATTCCTCGCCCAAGGCGGAGGCGAAGCCGAGGGGCAGGGCCTGCGCCGTCCATGGGTTGAAGGAGCTGGTCACAATGCTCCAGGCCACTGACTCGACCAGGTCCCCGTACTCGTCCGGATGCTCGCCCGGCAGACCGAGTGCGACAGCCGCCCAGGGAAGCAACCTCTCCAGGTTCAGATACTGCCACCACTCGGCGTCGTCCCAGCCGCGCCGCTGACTGACCTCCACCTCGTGATGCCAGGCACCGAGACACAGCCGGTTCACGGTCTCGCGCACACGATCCACCGGCGCCACTGCCGCCTGGCTTACGGCGGCTATCGAGGTGTGGACATCGCGGATGTCGTCGACCGTCCAGAGACACTCGTTGGAGACGACGCGGAAGAGCATGTCACGTAGTGAGGGCCGGGTCGGCGTTTCGGCTCCGAACCGGTCGGGGCGGGGAAGAGCAGGCCGGTGAAATCCCTCGGTACCGGTACTCTGGGCGGGCGTGCCCCAGAGCCCGTGCGGGCCGCCAAAGGGCCGGCCGGGGGCGTCTTCGTGCCCGTGACGGCTGAGTACCGGGCCCAGCAGGGCGTCACGCCAGGCGAGCGCGCACGCTCCCTCAATGGTCCGAAGCACCATGAACTGGTCATCCGAGAGCAGCGAGTCAAGCTGCTCCTCGGTGGTATCTCCGCGCCAGGTCAGCCACGCCTGGAAGACAGCACCCCGATACTCACGATGCAGCTCGTCAGCGGGCCGGAGAGCATGAGGCAGCAAGGCCTCGTATGTCTCGTCCCACAGCGCCCGTATTCCCATAGGCCCCATCCTGGCATGGCGGAACGGGGGCATAAGGGGGACCGTACGGTGGTGTCCTGCTCGGGGGTGGCGGACGCGGGCCTGCAGGCAGGCAGGGCCGCACTCATCGGCTCCGGCCCTGCTGCCGCGGGAGGAGACCGACACTCTGTGCTGGGCGGCTACCTGGCCGGGTCAGCTGCGCCCGCGCCACCGTCGGCCCCAGCGGTCCGTCCGCGGCAACGCCGTCGGGCAGGGCGGCGGATGACGAGACAGGCGGCGCGGTCGGCGCGGGGGCCGGAAACCTCGTCGGTCCCCTCGCGATGACGCGGCCGTTCTCGTTGACGACCCGCCCCTCCAGGGGTGCGGCGGTTGCTCGGCCGCTGAAGCTTCCCCTCGCTGGGGGACAGCTTCAGGACTCCGGGAGGACTTTCCAGGTTGGCCGTATTGACGCTCGCCTCCGGGGGCTTGTCCGGCACAATGATCGTGTGACGAACAACGAGGGCGTCGGAGTGCCGTCCATCGGAACAGGGTTTGTCGTAGGCATGCTGGTCGGCACTGCACTGGGGCTCGTGCTCGGGCTGGCTGTCTTCGGCAACGTGGCGATCGGCCTGGTGCTCGGCAGTGGCGCCGGCGGAGTCCTCGGAGTCACCCTCGCCGCGTCGCGGCGCTCGCAGCGTCAGTCCCCGTGAGGGCTCCACAAGCTGCCATCCTGTTCTACCGCTCGTTACGGAAGGCGCCCTGACGCCCGCCGCCAAGCACGTGGCCGCCTGCATCCGGCCAATGTTGTTCACCTGTACCGTGGGCCTGCGCCGAACAGGCGTCCACGCCGGGGCGCACCTGCACGCTGTCACTGGGTAGCCGGCAAGGGATCGCCCACCTCCACTGGCACATTGTCGGACTACCGGCCGTCGCGGCGGCTCCTTGTATCGAAGGCTGTTGGCGACTCGTCGCCGAACTGTCGGGCCGGTCTCAACCACCCCCGGCGCCGCCCACGACTGCCTCCGAGCCGCCCTGCACACCCGGACAGTCCGTCCGGCCGCCTGAACTGGGCCCCACAGCCGACGCGGTCACCCGGCCGCTTCGCGTAGCTCGCGCCACCGCGGGGCCAGCACCGACCAGATCTCCATGTCGTGGCGTACGCCGCGGTACAGGTTGCTCTCCCGCAGCACCGCGTCCCGCGCCATCCCGAGCCTCTTGGCGACGTTGATGCTCGCGGTATTGGCGGAGGCCGCCAGCCACTCCACGCGGTGGATCCCGCGTCCGTCGACCGCCCAGTCGATGAGCACCTTGATCGCGCGTGTGACCAGCCCGCGGCCGACGGCCGACTCCTCCAGCCAGCAGCCGACCTCGCAGGTGCCGGCTCCGGCGTCGAAGGTCCGGAAGAGGACACCACCCACGAGGGTCCCGTCCGCCCAGATGCCGTAGATACGGCCGCTGTCGGCGGCCTTCTTGTCCGCGTACAACTGGAGGAACGCGGTCGCGGACGCGAGGTCGACGGCGCGGTCCGCCAGCGCGATATGGCGCCCGATGTACTCGCGTGACCGGTCGATGTGGGCCAGGTACTCCTCGGCGTTCCACGGCTCCAGAGGCCGCAGCTCGGCACCGTCGTCTCCCAGCGATATCGCGAACATCCTGCCCCTCCACGCCGTGTACGTAACAACGGCACAACCCCTGCGGAGGCGCTGGAGTTCCCGAGGACCACCCGCTCGGTCACCGAGCCACGACGTAGGCCCGTACGCCGGCCCCCGTGTGCAGCTTGAGCGGATGTCCGAAGGCGCCGCGTGGGGTCGGCGGACACAGGACGGTGCCCAGGTCCACGTAATCCCCGTGGTGGAGGAGGGCCGCGCGGAGCTCCTGCTGGGAGGCGGTGGGCAGGAGGTCCAGGAGACGGGCGGGGAGGGAGCCGAGGTCCTCTCCCGTCCACGAGTGGACCCGGGCCACGGAGTCGCCCGGCGCGGCCCTTTCCTGTACCAGGACGCCCGCACCGTCGTGGCTCTGCAGGAGGAGGGCCCACAGGGTGCGCTCCACGAGGTCGCGCGGGAGCGCGAACAGGTGCCGTGCCAAGGCGTTGTCCGAGCCGGAGAAGGCGTGGAACTCTGCCGTGGCCGGACGAGCCGGGGCCCCGGCGGTCGAAGAAGAGGGTACGACGGTCATGGTCATCCGCCTCGCTCGTCCGGTCGGTCAGGTGCGGCCGGTGGGGGAATCCACCGACTTCTCCGCGGTCGACGAACGCTGCCGCGGAGGTTTCCTCACGACGGTCACGGCCATGGAAGCCGAGGCGAGCAGCGCTGCCGCGGCGGCGGTCAGTGCGCCGAACCCGGGGGAGACGTGCTGGACGACCACACCGGTGACGAAGCTTCCGGCCGCGAAGCCCACCCAGTTGGACGCGACCAGCACCGCGAAGGCCTGCGCCCGGGTGGCGGCCGAGGCGTACTCGCCGACCAGGACCGTCTCGATGGCGTCGGCCGGCCCGTTGACGAAGCCGATGGCCACCAGCAGGGCGAGGGTGAGCAGGGTGCCCGGCCCCGGCCCCAGGGCCAGGATGCACCCGCCGTACAGGGCGAGGGCGACCGAGAGCTGCGCCGGGCCGCTGCCGGGCAGCCGCAGGCCGCCGTACAGGAAGCTGCCCAGCACGCCGCCGCAGGCGAGCGCGGCGAGGAACAGCCCGGCGTGGGTGCCGAGCTCGCCCGCGTGTGCCGTCACCGATACCTGCACCCCGCCGATCGCGAACGCGGCCGCGGCCACGACGAGTTGGATGTGCACCTGCCGCCGGTTCCAGTCGATGCGCATTCCCGGCCCCGTCAGCGGTGGTCGTTCCCGGTCCACGAGCCGGACGGCCGGCGCCGCCCGCAGCCACAGCACCCCGATGGCGGAAACGGCGGCCGTGACCACGACGGCGTACAGCGCGGGCAGCACCATGACGGTCGCGGCCACCAGCAGGGGGCCGCAGACGAAGACACTCTCGGTCAGGAGCCCGCACAGGGCGAAGAGGGTCTTGCGGTCCTCCTCCCCGGCAACCACCGCCATGTACACGGCGTTGGAGATCGCGGCCGCCGGGGGAGTGGCGGCACCGGCGAGAAACGCCGCCGGCACCAGCAGGGCCGGCCACGCCGACGCGGCGACGAGCGCCACGAACAGGCCGAAGGAGAGGGATTGCAGAGAGGCCGACCAGGCCAGGGCGGTCCGGGCACCGTGCCGGTCCGCGACCCGGCCCCACACCGGTGAGGTGAAGGCGAGGGCGACGGCGTAGGCACCGGAAACGGAGCCGGCGTTGGCGTAGCTGCCGCTGGCGTCCTCGGCGACGAGCAGCAGCGCCAGACTGACCATGCCGGACAGCATGCGGCAGACGAAGGCGGCCGCCACCACACGTGCGATACCCGGGTGGGCGAGCGCCGTTCGGTACCGTGCCATGACTGCCATCCCGGGCCACCTCCACCGAGCGGGGGTCCTGTCGACGGTCGGACGCTACCCGGCGAGCGGTGATCCGGGAAGTGAGGCGGAGAACCCCGACGGAATTCGCCCCGGGGGATGTACACGAACCCCGAGGGATGTACACGAAGGGGCGTGCGCAAAGTGATGTACGCGGCGGGAGAGCGGCCCGGTGCATTCACGGACCGGTAGGTCACCGACAGGGAAATGCCGGGCATCGCCTGCCTACCGGTGGGGGACTAGCGTGACGACCCTCAAGCGGCCCATCCGGAAAACTCCATTCGGAACATCGACCCGCAACGTCCACCCGGAAACACATCCGGAAATCCGGACCACGGAGGTACCGCCGCAATGACCACCCAATCAACCCGCGCCGCGCAGCACATCACCGCCGCGACGGCCCAGGCATGCAAGACGGCGGCATGGGACTGCCAGTCGCACGTCTTCATGGGCTCGCCGGAAACGGTGATCGAGAATCTGGCCGGCCTGCCCGACGAGCTCGTGGGCCGACGGGTGTACATGCTCCTCGTCCAGGGCGACAGCCACGCCGAGGCCCGTATCTTCGAGCGCTTCAACCTGGAGGACACCGAGGGCACCGTCTCGAGCTGGGCCGAGGACGACATGCACGGCATGGTCAGCCAGATCACCGAAGTGCTCGTCGCCAACCGCGGTGTGCACTGTCCCGGTGAACAGGTCAAGGCCACCCTCGAGAGCGCGCGTGAGATCCACGTCGGCGCCCCGGCACCCGCCCCCAAGTCCACGGCCGAGGCGTTCACCCCGCTCGTCGAGGGCTTCAAGCACGACAAGTTCGTCCGGGCCACGGTGATGGTCCTCTGCTGACGGCATCGCGGCGGACGCACCGGCCATCTGTCCCGCCGCTCACGGCAGCGTGTCGGCTCAGCCCTCGCGGGCGTCCGGCACGCTGCACGGAATCCCGCCCTCCATGAGCCATTTGGCCACCAGAGCAGCCCGGTTGTGCACATTGTGCCGGTCGTAGAGTCGCTGGAGATGCGATTCGACCGTGCGCGTGGACATATCCAGCTGCCGGGCTATTTCCTTGTTGCAACAGCCCGACACGATCAAAGAGAGGATCTGTTCCTGTTTGGGGCTCAGGTGCACGGGACTCTCCCTCAAAAGAGGATCTTGGCGAACCGGGGCGATCCCCGGCGAGCGCGGTGCACATGACCTGCTGTCGACAGCGTGGATTATTCCATGTGCCTCCCCACAGGAGAAGCCGTGGCCGAGTTCCCGACCCCCGCCCCCCTTCCCTACGGTGCCTGGCCCTCTCCGCTCACCGCCGGGATCGTGGCCCGGGCGCGGTTGCGCCTGGACTTCCCTCTCGCGGCCGGCGGCCGTGTGTGGTGGCAGGAGTCGCTGCCGACGGAGGGCGGTCGGACGACGGTCGTCGAGTACACCCCCGGCGGCGGTAACCGGGAGCTGATCCCGGCGCCCTGGGACGCCCGCAGCCGCGTCCACGAGTACGGCGGGCTGTCCTATCTGCCCGTGCGGTCACCACGGGACGGCAGCCGGCAGATCGTGTTCGCCCAGTTCACCGACCAGCGGCTCTACCTCACCGCACCGCGCAGGCAGCCGCCGGTGCCGCTCACGCCCGAACCGGCCGCGCCCGCCGCGCTGCGCTACGCGGACTTCGCGCTCTCTCCCGACGGCCGGGAGGTGTGGTGCGTGCAGGAACGGCACGACGACCCGGGCGGGATCACCCGCTCCATCGTGGCGGTCCCACTCGACGGCTCCGCCGCCGGGGCACCGGACGCCCTCCGCGAACTGGCCGTAGGAGCTGACTTCTTCGCCTACCCCACCCCCTCGCCGGACGGCCGGCACCTGGCGTGGATCTGCTGGAACCACCCCGACATGCCCTGGGACGCCACCGAGCTGCGCATCGGCCCGGCCGACCGGACGGCACCGACCACCGGCCGACCGGTCATGGGCGCCGGCCCCGCCCGGGAGTCGGTGCTGGCACCGTGCTGGCGTGACACGCACACCCTCTACGCGGTCTCCGACAGCTCGGGCTGGTGGAACCTCTACGAGGTGGATCTCGCGGAGCACGCGCGGCCCCGCGCCCTGTACCCGGCACAGGAGGAGTACGGCCACCCGCTCTGGGACCTGGGCGGCCGCCCCTTCGCTCCCCTCGCCGACGGGCGCCTCGCCGTCCTCCACGGCCGGGGTGATCAGCGGCTCGCCCTGCTGGACGCGAAGACCGGCACCCTGACCGACGTCGACTGCGGATACCCCGTGTTCTTCCCGGCCCTGTCCACCGACCGTGCCTTCGTCGTCGGGCTGGCCGGCGGCCCGGCGACACCGCCCTGCGTCGTACGCGTCGACACCACCACCGGCGCGGCCCTGGAACTCCGCCGTGAACTCGACGTCCTGCCCGATCCGGCGTATCTGCCCACCCCTCGCCCGGCCGAGTTCCGCGACGCGTCCGGTCAGGTGGTGCACGCGTCCGTCTACCCGCCGTCCCACCCCACGGCCCGGGCGCCCGAGGGCGAGCTGCCGCCGTATGTCGTGTGGGTCCACGGCGGACCGACCGGCAGCGAGTCCGGGGTGGTGGACCTCGCCAAGGCCTACTTCACCAGCCGCGGCATCGGTGTCATCGCCGTGGACCACAGCGGTTCGAGCGGCTACGGCCGTGCCTACCGCGAACGGCTCAAGGGGCAGTGGGGCGTGGCGGACGTCGCGGACGTCCTCATGGCGGCCCGTCAACTCGCCGCACGCGGTGAGGCCGACGGCAGGCGCCTTGCCGTACGCGGTCCGTCGGCCGGTGGCTGGACGGCACTCGCCGCCGTCACCACGGGCATCGCGACCCACGGGCCGGTGTTCCGGGCCGCCACCTCCTATTTCGGCGTCGCGGATCCCCGGCTTCTCGTCGCTCAGCTGCACGACTTCGAATCCCGCTATCTCGACGGCCTCATCGGCCCGCTGCCCGACTGTGCCGAACGCTACCGACAGCGGTCGCCGCTGGGCCATGTCACCGACGGCACCTGCCCGGTGCTGCTGCTGCACGGCACGGACGATCCCGTCGTGCCGCCCGCCCAGGCGGAGGCGTTGGTCAGGGAGCTGGGGGCGCAGGGCATCGGCCATCTCCATCTGGCCTTCGCCGACGAGTCCCACGGCTTTCGCATGGCCGAAACGATCGCCCGGGCTCTGGAGACGGAACTGGCCTTCTACGGCAGGACTCTCGGCTTCGATCCGCCCGGTGTGCCACCGGTGGAACTGTCCTGACCCCACGGAGCGCACGGGGCGTCGACGGCGACCGCTTCCCCGGGTTGGTGCAGACCTATTGACGGCTTGTCAGGGCCGCCCTACGTTCGAAGACATCCGGGCGCGCACCGCTCGTTCCGCCATCGGCTGCCTCTCCGGGTGGAAGGGAGAGAAGCAATGGCCGGTCGGATCTCACCTCTGCCGGGCCTCGCCCTGGTCCTGGCCCTCGTCGTCCAGGCGCCGCTCGCTCCGACGGCGAGTGCGTCGGCCGACGACACCTGCGCGGTCAAGCCGAAGCCCACGGGCAAGGTGCTCCAGGGGTACTGGGAGAACTGGGACGGCGCGGCGAACGGTGTCCACCCGCCCTTCGGATGGACACCGATCACGGACCCCCGCATCCGCGAACACGGCTACAACGTGATCAATGCGGCGTTCCCGGTGATCCGCCCGGACGGCACCGTCCTGTGGGAGAACGGGATGGACGCGACGGTGAAGGTCGCGACCCCCGCCGAGATGTGCCGGGCCAAGGCGGCCGGTGCCACGATCCTGATGTCCATCGGCGGCGCGACGGCCGGCATCGACCTCAGCTCCAGTACTGTCGCCGACCGGTTCGTCGAGACCGTCGTGCCGATCCTGAGGACATTCAACTTCGACGGCATCGACATCGACATCGAGACGGGCCTCACCGGCAGCGGCGACATCAACAGACTGTCGGCCTCACAGGCCAACCTCGTCCGCATCATCGACGGTGTGCTCGCCCGGATGCCCTCGGACTTCGGCCTCACCATGGCGCCCGAGACCGCTTACGTCACCGGGGGCAGCGTGGCCTACGGCTCGATCTGGGGCGCCTACCTGCCGGTGGTGAAGAAGTACGCGGACAACGGCCGGCTGTGGTGGCTGAACATGCAGTACTACAACGGCAACATGTACGGCTGCTCCGGCGACTCCTACTCCGCCGGGACGGTAAAGGGGTTCACCGCGCAGACGGACTGCCTGAACAAGGGCCTGGTCGTCCAGGGCACCACGATCAAGGTCCCCTACGACAAACAGGTCCCGGGCCTGCCGGCCCAGCCCGGCGCCGGAGGGGGTCACATGGCGCCGCACCTCGTGGCACAGGCCTGGAACACCTACAACAACCAACTCAAGGGACTGATGACCTGGTCACTCAACTGGGACGGCTCGAAAGGGTGGACGTTCGGCAATAACGTCAAGGCCCTGCAAGGCCGCTGAGGCCGGACCGTGAGCACACGAACGCACGACGGAATGCCACCTGCCGACCCCGTGCCCCTGCACCGGCTGGCGCTCCCACCACCGCAGGCCCCGCCCTTCACCATCGGCTCCTTCGACACCTTCGGCCCCGACTCCCGCGCGGGATATCCGCACCGGCACTCCTTCTACGAGATCGTCTACGTGACGGCGGGGTCGGGCGGCCACGTCATCGACCTCGTCCGCCGGCCGCTGCGCCCTCCGCACCTGTGCGTTCTGCTGCCCGGGCAGGTGCACTACTGGGACCGGGTCTCCGGTCTGCGGGGTGTGCTGATGCTGTTCACCGACGACTTTCTGCTGGCCCGCCCCGCCGACCGGCAGCTCCTGCGCGCCCTCGGCGAACGGTCATGGCTGCACCTGCCTCCCGGCGCGGGCGGCAGCGACGCCGCGGGTCTGGGTGCGTTGATCCGGGCGATGGAGCGGGAGTTCACCGACCGGGCCGACGGCTGCGCCTCCGTGCTCGCGGCGTATCTGCACATCCTGCTGGTCCACGCACTGCGCCTGCCCGGCGCCGCCCCGCGGCCCGACGCGGCCACGGGCCGGGCCGCGGGCGTCTCCCGGCAGTTCGGCCTGCTGCTCACCGAGACCGCCGGGGCCGCCGAGTGGTCGGTCGGAGCGTACGCCGCGCGGCTCGGGGTCTCGGTCGGCTATCTGAACGAGGCCGTCAAACGGACCACGGGCCGGACCCCCGGCGAGCTGGTCCGCGCCGCCAGGACGCTGGAGGCGAAGCGGCTGCTGACCGGCTCCGACCTCGGAGTCGGCCAGGTCGCCCGGCGGGTGGGGTTCTCCGACCCCGCGTACTTCTGCCGCTTCTTCCGACGCGAGGCCGGGGTGAGCCCCGGGGAATTCCGCCGCACGGCGGACGGGAATCACCACGTTCACCGAACGGAGTCCATCGATCCGCACGGTCCGCCGCCCTAGCTTCGTGAGTGAGGCACTCACCCCTGGAGCCCCTGGAGGCAGACCATGGCGGACGAGCACACCCCCACCCACGACACGGCGGCCGAGCGTCGGCCGGTCAGTCGTAAGACCCTGCTCAAGGCGACCCTCGTCGCCGTATCCGTGCCCGCGCTGCTCGGTGGCGGCGTGGCCCTCGCCCGTGACCACCGGCCTTCGGACGTGCCTCTGGCGCCGACGCCGTTCTGCGACGACGGGGACGATCCCACGCCGCCGCAGACCGAGGGGCCCTACTTCAAGCCACGCTCACCCGAGCGCCTCTCCCTGCTGGAGCCCGGGACACGGGGCACCCGGCTCACGGTCACCGGCTATGTCTTCGGGCTCACCTGCCGGCCGGTCGCCCACGCGCTGCTGGACTTCTGGCAGGCGGACGACGCGGGCGCGTACGACAACCGGGGATTCAGGCTGCGCGGGCACCAATACACCGACGCGCGCGGCGCCTTCACGCTGACGACGATCGTTCCGGGGCTCTACCCGGGGCGTACCCGTCATCTCCACGTCAAGGTGCAGGCGCCCGGCCGGCCCGTGCTCACCACGCAACTCTACTTCCCCGGCGAGCCCCGCAATCACACCGACCCGCTCTTCAACGCCGCCCTGCTGATGAACGTCCGCCAGGCGGGACCGGCGAAGCAGGCGACCTTCGACTTCGTCGTCGACTCCGGCGGCCCCGGCCGGTAGGCCGACCGGGCGTCCCGACGCGTCAGGCGGTCTCTGACGAAGGGCGGCTGCCCGGGCGGCACTCCCGGTACTCGTTCGCCAGCAGCGCGTCCATGGTCCCGCGGAGGTGGCCGATGAAGTCCTCGAACCCCTGGAGCTGCTCGGGGGTGTACCGCGCCATCTCCGCGGCCATGCGCTCGGCGTAGGGCCCGAAGAACTCCACGGCCCGCGGCCTGATGTCGGAGCTGCTGCGCAGGGTGACGATCCTGCGGTCGGTGTGCTCGCGGGTGCGGACGATGTGCCCTGCCCGTTCGAGGCGGTTCAGCAGGATCGTCGTCGCACCGGACGAGAGGGAAACGCGCTCGCCCAGCCGGGCGGGCGACAGGGGGGAGCCCTTGTCCTCGGCGTACAGGATCTCGGCCAGTGCCGCGGCGTCGGTGGAGTGCAGCCCCAGCCAGGTCGCGAAGCGCTGGGTGAACTCCGTGTAGTTGGCGCCGAACGCCCGCAGCCCCTCCATGAGGCGGTCGCGCCGCGCCTCGAGGTCGCCGGACTCCGGATTCTCCATGCGCGTGCTCCCTTTCCGGTCCGCGCGGGTGACTTGCACGCGCGGGTGATGTGATCCACCGCTCCGTTGACAACTTACCCTGCCCGAATTAGCTTTACGGCAAAGCTAACTACCTTTGCCGTAAAGGCATCGCAGGGTGGAGTCATCGTGGACGGCACAGCACAATCCCCTCTCATGAGCCGGTGGTTAGGCCTCATCGCCGTATCTCTGGGCGTGGCCCTCATCGTCGTGGACATCACCATCGTCAATGTGATCCTCGCCCCGATCATCGAGGACCTCTCGATCGGCGCGGTCGAGGCCCAATGGATCCAGGAGTCCTACGCGATCGTCTTCGCCGCGCTGCTCCTGCTCACCGGGCGCCTGTCCGACCTCCACGGCGCCCGAAAGATCTTCCTCATCGGCATCGGCGTGTTCGGCGCGACCAGCGTGACGGCCGCCCTCGCGCCGAACGCCGGCCTGCTGATCCTGGCCCGGTTTCTGCAGGGCATCGGCGGCGCCATGATCCTTCCGACGTCATTGGCCCTGGTGAACGCGTCGTTCACCGGCAAGGCCCGTGGGCAGGCCTTCGCGGTCTGGGGATCGACGATCGGCGCCGCGGCGGCCGTCGGCCCGCTGTTGGGCGGCTGGCTCGCGGACTTCTCCTGGCGCTGGGCCTTCGGCGTCAACCTCCCCCTCGTGGCACTGATCACCGCGGGCGTGCTGTTCCACCTGCCCCCGTCGCCCCGCACCCGGGGGCGTATCGATGTTCTCGGCGGTGCCCTGTCGACGATCGGGCTCGGCCTGCTCGCGTTCGCGCTGATCGAAGGACGCACCTACGGCTGGCTCGCCACCACCGAGCCGCTGACCGTCGGCGCTCTGTCGTGGAGCGGCGGCCCCTCGCCGGTCCTCGTCGCCTTCCTCGTGTCGGCTCTGGCCCTGTTCGCCTTCTGGCGCCGGCAGACGGCACTCGGCCGCACGGGCGGTGAGCCGCTGATGGACGTCCGGCTGTTCTCGATCCCCTCGTTCCGTAACGGCAACGTCGTGACGCTGGTCGTCGGCATCGGAGAGTTCGGCATCATCGCCGTGCTGCCGCTGTGGTTGCAGTTCGCGCTGGACTACAGCGTGTTCCAGGCGGGGCTCGCGCTCGTCGCCCTCGCCGCGGGCAGTTTCTGTGCCAGCGGGGCGAGCTTCTCGATGCCCGCCCCGCCGCTCGTCCACGTACAGACCGGGCTGCTCCTGGAGGTCGCGGGCCTGGTGCTGCTGGGGCTGATCGCCGCCACCGACAGCGCCTGGTGGCTGATCGCGCTCGCGTTGTTCGTCTACGGCGTCGGCGTCGGGTTCGCCACCGCGCAGGTCACCAACGTCGTCCTCGCGGACGTTCCCGCCCCGAGCGCCGGACAGGGATCGGGCGTGCAGAGCGCGGCCCGCGAGCTGGGATCCGCCCTCGGCATCGCCGTACTCACCACCCTGTTCTTCAGCACACTCGCCACCACCCTGCACGACCGCCTCACCCGCTCCGGCCTCCCGGGTCAGGACGCCGAGCGGCTCGGCACGGTCGTGACGGAGAGCGCCGGATCGGCGATCCCCTCGCTCTCGGCCGATCCGCGGACCGCGGCGGTCGCCGACGCCGCACGCGAGGCGATGACCACCGGGCTGGCGGTCTCCGCCTACGTCTGCGCGGGACTGCTGGCGCTGGCTCTCGTGGCCACCGTCTCCATCGCCCCGAGGGCCGCGACCACCGCCACCGGCGAGCGCGAGTCCTCACGCCGGGAGCCGACCCCGCGCGCGTGAAGCTCCGCTGTTGACCCGGTTAAGAAATCCTCGATGGACGGCGCCCCTCCGGCCCGTCAGATTGGTACGCGTTCGTCGTCGGCCCTTTCACCACGCCTGGAGCCACAGCCATGAAGGCACTTGTCAAGCAGCACGCCGAGCCCGGGCTGTGGCTGATGGACGTACCCGAGCCGGAGACCGGCCCGGGCGATGTGCTGATCAAGGTGCTCCGCACCGGCATCTGCGGCACGGACCTGCACATCCGGTCCTGGGACGGCTGGGCGCAGCAGGCCGTCACCACCCCGCTCGTGCTCGGTCACGAGTTCGTGGGGGAGGTCGCGGCCGTCGGCGCGGACGTGGCGGACATCGCGGTCGGCGACCTGGTGAGCGGCGAGGGCCACCTGGTGTGCGGGAAGTGCCGCAACTGTCTGGCCGGCCGTCGCCACCTGTGCCGCTCCACCGTCGGACTCGGCGTCGGCCGCAACGGCGCCTTCGCCGAGTACGTGGCCCTGCCCGCGTCCAACGTCTGGGTGCACCGCACCAAGGTGGACCTGGACGTGGCCGCGATCTTCGATCCGTTCGGCAACGCCGTGCACACCGCGCTCTCCTTCCCGCTCGTCGGAGAGGACGTACTGATCACCGGCGCGGGCCCGATCGGCATCATGGCGGCGGCCGTCGCCCGGCACGCCGGCGCGCGCAATGTCGTGATCACCGATGTCAGCGAGTCCCGCCTTGCCATCGCCCGCAAGGTCGGCGCGACCCTGGCGCTCAACGTCGCCGAGTCGGACATCGCCGACGCGCAGCGGCAGTTGGGCCTCAAGGAGGGCTTCGACATCGGCCTGGAGATGTCGGGCCGCCCCGAGGCCATGCGGGACATGGTCGCGAACATGACGCACGGCGGCCGGATCGCCATGCTCGGCCTGCCCGCCGAGGAGTTCGCGGTCGACTGGTCGAAGATCGTCACCTCGATGATCACGGTCAAGGGCATCTACGGCCGTGAGATGTACGAGACGTGGTACGCCATGACCGTCCTGCTGGAGGGCGGGCTCGACCTCAGCCCCGTGATCACTGGCAAGTACGGCTACCAGGACTTCGACGAGGCCTTCGACGAGGCCGCCACCGCCCGCAGCGGCAAGATCATCCTCGACTGGACGACCTGAGCCACCGACGGGCCCCGTCCCGCCCCGCTCCGTCCTCCCGAACCGGGCCGCGCCCCGGCCCCCCGGTCCCGCAGAACCACCGCCAGGAGAGAATCCCCGCATGTACGCATCCGTCCGCGACGACCTCCGCACCACCCTTGACGAGATCCGCACCGCCGGTCTCTACAAGCCCGAGCGCGTCATCGGCACCTCGCAGAGCTCCTCCGTCGCCGTCGCGTCGGGCGACGTGCTCAACTTCTGCGCCAACAACTACCTCGGCCTCGCCGACCACCCCGACGTGGTCGCCGCCGCCAAGGACGCGCTCGACCGCTGGGGCTACGGCATGGCCTCCGTGCGCTTCATCTGCGGCACCCAGGAGATCCACAAGGAGCTGGAGCAGCGGCTCTCCGCCTTCCTGGGCCAGGAGGACACGATCCTCTACTCCTCCTGCTTCGACGCCAACGGCGGCGTCTTCGAGACGCTCCTCGGCCCCGAGGACGCGGTCATCTCCGACGCCCTCAACCATGCTTCGATCATCGACGGCATCCGCCTGTCCAAGGCCCGCCGGCACCGCTACGCCAACCGTGACCTCGCGGACCTGGAGCAGCAGCTCAAGGACACCCAGGACGCCCGCCGCCGGCTCATCGTCACCGACGGCGTCTTCTCGATGGACGGGTACGTCGCCCCGCTCGCCGAGATCTGCGACCTGGCCGACCGGTACGACGCCATGGTCATGGTCGACGACTCGCACGCCGTCGGCTTCGTCGGCCCCGGTGGCCGCGGCACCCCCGAGCTGCACGGCGTCATGGACCGCGTCGACATCATCACCGGCACCCTCGGCAAGGCGCTCGGCGGCGCCTCCGGCGGCTATGTCGCGGCCCGGGCCGAGATCGTCGAGCTGCTGCGCCAGCGCTCGCGCCCGTACCTCTTCTCCAACTCCCTCGCCCCGGTGATCGCCGCCGCGTCGATCAAGGTCCTCGACCTGCTGGAGTCGGCCGGTGAGCTGCGCGAGCGCCTCAACGCCAACACCGAGCTGTTCCGCACGAGGATGACGGAGGCGGGATTCGAGATCCTGCCCGGCGACCACGCCATCGCCCCCGTGATGATCGGCGACGCGGCCGAGGCCGGCCGGATGGCCGAGCTGCTGCTCGAGCGCGGTGTGTACGTGATCGGCTTCTCCTACCCCGTCGTCCCCATGGGCGCGGCCCGGATCCGTGTCCAGCTCTCCGCCGCACACTCCACCGCCGACGTGGAGCGGGCCGTGGCGGCGTTCGTCGACGCCCGCGCGACAATGGCTGGGTGATCGACCCCCGAAGGCTGCGCATACTGCGAGCCGTGGCGGACCACCGGACGGTGACCGCCGCGGCCGCGGCGTTGTATCTGACCCCCTCCGCCGTCTCCCAGCAGCTCGCCGCCCTGGAGCAGGAGACCGGCCATACCCTGCTGACCCGCAGCGGCAGGGGCGTACGGCTGACCGCCGCCGGCGACATCCTGCTCGCCCATGCCAACGCCGTACTCGTCCAGCTGGAGCGCGCCGAGGCCGAGCTCGCGGCGTACGCGGGCGGGACGGCCGGCGAGGTGCGGGTGGTGGCCTTCGCGACGGGTATCGCGGAGGTACTGGCCCCGGCCATCGGCCGGCTCGCCGACCGCCACCCCGGCCTGCGGATACGGGTGCGGGACGCCGAGGGCGAGGAGAGCCTGCGGCTGGTGCTCGACGGGGAAGCCGACGTCGTGCTGGCCGTCGAGTACCGGGGCTCGCCGGGCGAGGACGACCGGCGCCTGGCGCGCGTACCGCTCTACGCGGAGCCGTTCGATGCCGTTCTGCACACCTCGCACCCCCTCGGGCAGGGCGCGTATGTCGCGCTCGCCGAGCTGGCGGACAGCGACTGGATCGGCCCCTACCCCGGCAACCCCTGTCACGACGTGATGCTGCTCGCCTGTGAGCTCGCGGGGTTCCAGCCACGTCTCGTGCACTCCTCGGACGACTTCCGTGCCGTCGTGGCACTGGCGGGAGCAGGGGCCGGGGTGGCGCTCGTGCCGCGCTCCGCGCTGCGCGGCATGGAGCTCAAGGACACCGTGGTCCGCCCTGTGACGGGCCCGGCGGCGACCCGCCGGGTGTTCGCCGCCGTACGCCGGGGGGCCGAACACCATCCGCTGATCAGACCGGTGCTGGACGCGCTGGCAGCATCGGCGGCCGGACTCTCCATCGACTGACGACACACCCCGGGAGGACATCTCCCCGGGCGGGCCGTGGCTCCAGCCCGGCGGTGGGTGAGCCGCGTCTCATCCAGGCGGTCTTGTCTATGCAACGAGTTGCATAGGAAGATCCGGGCTATGGCGCTCGAGCACGCGATCCTCGTCTCCCTGCTGGAGAAGCCGGGCTCCGGCTATGAGCTGGCCCGGCGCTTCGAGCGGTCCATCGGCTACTTCTGGACCGCCACCCACCAGCAGATCTACCGCGTCCTCAAGCGCATGGAGGGCGACGGCTGGATCGACGTCCGCGAGGTGCCGCAGCAGGGCCGTCCGGACAAGAAGGAGTACTCCGTCGCCCCCGCCGGCCGGACCGCCCTCTCCGCATGGCTTCACGAGCCGATCGAACCCGAGAGCGTCCGGCACGACCTCGCCGTGAAGATCCGCGGCGCGGCCTTCGACGACCCGGCCGCGCTGATCCACGAGGTCGAGCGGCACCACCGGGAGCACACCGACCGGCTCGCGCACTACCTCGCGGGGGAGCTGCGCGACTTCACCGGACCCGAGGCCCCCCGGACACCCGACGCCGGTCAGGAACTGCAGCACGCCGTGCTGCGCGGCGGCATCGCCTACGAACGGATGATGCTCGTCTGGCTCGACGACGTCCTCGCCACCCTCCACCGGCTCCGCCCCGAGCGCTGAACCCTCTCCTACCCGACCTCGTCATCCGTCAACTGCCCAGCAGGAAAGGCGATCACCCATGGCTGACCCGCTTCTGTTCAACCCGCGCACCTACGACCCCGCGCACTTCGACCCCGAGACCCGCAGGCTGCTGCGCGCCACCGTGGACTGGTTCGAGGAGCGCGGCAAGCGCCGGCTGATCGAGGACTACCGCTCCCGTGCTTGGCTCGCGGACTTCCTCGCCTTCTCCGCCAAGGAAGGGCTGTTCGCCACCTTCCTCACCCCGGCCTCCGCCGCCGACGGACACGAGGACAAGCGCTGGGACACCGCCCGCATAGCCGCCCTCAACGAGATCTTCGGCTTCTACGGGCTCGACTACTGGTACGCCTGGCAGGTCACCATCCTGGGTCTCGGCCCGGTCTGGCAGAGCGACAACGCCGCCGCCCGGGCCCGCGCCGCGGAGCTCCTCACCCAGGGGGAGGTGTTCGCCTTCGGACTGTCCGAGAAGTCCCACGGCGCCGACATCTACTCCACCGACATGCTGCTGGAGCCCGACGGCGACGGCGGCTTCCTTGCCAGCGGCTCCAAGTACTACATCGGCAACGGCAACGCCGCCGGGCTCGTCTCCGTCTTCGGCCGCCGCACCGACGTCGAGGGCCCCGACGGCTATGTCTTCTTCGCCGCCGACAGCCGCCACGAGGCGTACCACCTCGTCAAGAACGTCGTCGACTCCTCCAAGTACGTCAGCGAGTTCCGCCTCGAGAACTACCCGGTCGCAGCCGAGGACGTGCTGCACACCGGCCGTGCCGCCTTCGACGCCGCCCTCAACACCGTCAACGTCGGCAAGTTCAACCTCTGCACCGCCTCGATCGGCATCTGCGAGCACGCGATGTACGAGGCCGTCACCCACGCGCACAACCGCGTTCTCTACGGCCGCCCCGTCACCGCCTTCCCGCACGTGCGCCGCGAGCTGACCGACGCCTACGTCCGTCTCGTCGGAATGAAGCTGTTCAGCGACCGCGCCGTCGACTACTTCCGCTCGGCCGGCCCCGACGACCGCCGCTACCTCCTCTTCAACCCCATGACGAAGATGAAGGTGACCACGGAGGGCGAGAAGGTCATCGACCTGATGTGGGACGTCATCGCGGCCAAGGGCTTCGAGAAGGACACCTACTTCGCCCAGGCCGCCACCGAGATCCGCGGGCTGCCCAAGCTGGAGGGCACGGTCCACGTCAACCTCGCGCTGATCCTCAAGTTCATGGGCAACCACCTGCTGAACCCGGCCGAGTACGCCCCGGTGCCGACCCGCCTGGACGCTGCCGACGACGACTTCCTCTTCCGGCAGGGCCCGGCCCGTGGCCTGGGCGCCATCCGCTTCCACGACTGGCGCACCGCCTACGACGCGTACGCCGAGGTGCCCAACGTCCGCCGCTTCCGGGAACAGGCGGACGCGCTGTGCGCGTTCGTCACCACCGCCGCCCCCGACGAGGAGCAGAGCCGTGACCTCGACCTCCTCCTCGCCGTCGGCCAGCTGTTCGCCCTGGTCGTCCACGGCCAGCTCATCCTGGAACAGGCGGGGCTGACCGGCCTGGACGAGGACGTGCTCGACGAGCTGTTCGCCGTCCTCGTCCGCGACTTCTCCTCGCACGCCGTCGAGCTGCACGGCAAGGACTCCGCCACCGAGGACCAGCAGCGCTGGGCCCTCGGCGCCGTCCGGCGCCCGGTCGTCGACGACGCCCGCTCGGCGCGCGTCTGGGAGCGTGTGGAGGCTCTGTCCGGGGCGTACGAGATGAAGCCGTAGCCGTAGGACCGCGGTGACCAGGCCGTCCGGCCTGGTCGAGCCGGTAGCCGTCGCGGGCCGCGGGAAGCCGTACTTCCCGCGGTCCACGGCGGACGGACACGGTCACCCGGCGCGGACCGGGGGAGAGGCGGACCTCACCGTGCGTAGGAGCCGAGGCCGACCAGGCAGTAGACCACCGAACTGATGGTCCGCCCGTTCAGTGTCCTCTCGGAGGAGAAGGAGTACTGGGTGTCGGAGTTGCTGCGGCACCGGCTCATGTCGGTCGTCCCGTGGAAGGTCTGGATCACCCGGTAGTGGGCGTCGGCGGACGAGCAGGCGACCACGTCGACGTCGCTCACGCTCACCGGGGTCGTCGAGTCGGGGATGGTTCCGTCCAGGCAGGTGCCGGCGCGGTACGGGCTGGGGGCGGCAGGCGCGGACGTGAGGGCCGGGCCGGGGGCGGTACGGCCGGTGCCGGTGTCGTCGGTAGCGGAACCCGGGTGGCCCGTGTCGACGCCCGTGCCGCTGGAGGTCGGGGCCGTGGCGCCGGTGCCCGGGCCCGATGCCGACGGTGAGGAATCGCCCTGGCGGGTCAGCAGGACGGCGACGGCCAACATCACGCCGAGCGCCACCAGGATGAACAAGGGCCTGGCCAGAGGGTTGCCGGTCAAGGCCCGTCCCGGCTGCGGCTGCGCGTCGGTGACACGGATACGGATGAAGGTCGTCTCGCCCGTAGCGGTGGAGACCTTGATGAGGCTGTTGTCCCGAACAGGTGGAATGCGCAGGTTGACCGAGCCTGTCGGAAGGTCGACCACTCTGATGACGCCAGAGGCCGCTTCGTTCGGGGTCAGCCATAAAGGGACTTCTGTCGGCACCGGTCACTCCCTTGGGGGGCTCGGGGATGGCGCACGCAGGCGCGGCCATCTCGGTGAACTCCCCGAATTGTCTTCGGAAAGCCGCCTGTTGCCCAGCCCCGGCCGGGCAACAGGACCGAGCGGTCAGGAGCAGGAGGTGAAGGTCGGGCTGGTGTTCGCGACGTACATGGTGGCGCCGCCGGTGGGGTCGTCCTTGAGGGGGACGGTGATGGTGTCCTCAGCCGTCCAGGGGAGCCCGTGCGCGTCGAACGTCCAGGTGCCGGTCACCTTCTTCGCCAGCACCGACAGGGTCACCCAGCCGTACTGCTTGGGGGGTACGGAGACCGTGACCGTGTTGTTGACGGTCTTGGAGCCCTGCCAGACCTGAATGAGGTCCAGTTGCGAGCTGACGACCGCCATCACTCCCGGCATGGACCCGGCGTGGAGCGCCGTCGACATGTGGGTCCCGATCGTGTTGCTCCAGCCGGTCATGTCGGTCACCGAGAAACCCTGGGCGATGGGCTCGCTGGTGTTGTTGTACCAGACCGACGACACGCAGACCTTCGGCAGAGGAGCCGCGGCGGCCGTGCGCTTCACTGCCCAAGTGCAACTGGACGTGTCCTTCTGGCACTGCTTGGCGGCGTGGTCCACGGCCAGGTTCTGGGCCTCCGTGGTGGTGGTCCACCGCTGGTTCGCCGCGCCGTGGCAGTTGGACTTGCCGGTCCAGGCGTCGTTGTAATTGGCGCTGGCGATGAGATCGATGCACGAGTTGTCGCTCTGGTTACGGATCATGAAAGCCTTGTCGGCCCCCGCGACCGGCTGGAAGTACCACTTCTGGCTCTGCTGGCCCTTGCAGGTCTGCTGGCGCAGGGCCGGCCAGCTGAGGTCGATGCACTTGCCCGTCGTGTTGTTCACAATGTTGAAGGACGAGTCGGACGAATCGACACTCAGACGCCAGGTCTGGTGGTAGCCGGGCGCTGAGTTGGTGACGATGATGGCCCCGTCACCGGTCGAGCCGTTCTGCACGTCGAGCGTGCGGCCATTGCTCTGGGACGTGAAGGTCACACACTGGAGCGGGGAAGCGCAGTTCTCCGCCGCGTGGGCCTTGGCCGTCGTGGCCGGGGACAGCATGAGCCCCAGAGCGACGCAGCAGGTCGCCAGGACGGCGGCTATCACTCGCAGGCAGGGAACCGAGGGTCTTGGAAGCGGGGTGGGTGTCACAGGGCATTCCTTACTGTTCGGGACGGTGTCTGTGTCGACAGGAATGTGCGCAGCGCGGAACGGCCCTGGCCGCTCTGCGCGGAGGGTGGGATCGGGTGCGCCGGGGTCATCCGGGCGTCAGGGGCCGACCGGGCGGCCTGCCGCCCGATGTCTCATCCGCGCGGGGCAGCGGGAGCGTGCGCCGGCTCCTGCGACGCGAATGCTGCTTCGAGTCGCGGGACGTAGTCCACGAGGTCCTGTGCCCAGCAGCCGTAGTTGTGGCCGCCGTTGCAGTTCTCGCCCCAGCCGGAGCCGTTGCCGTAGTCCACGTAGTGCGCGGGGTGGTTGAGGGCGTCCAGGCGTTCCTTGGCGTGCTGGGAGGCGGACTGGACCCAGAACTCGGGCTCGGCGGGGTTGCCGCCGCCGTTGCCGGTGTAGATCGTGACGCCCGTGCCGGCCCGGGCCAGGACGTCCATGTGCGCGACCGGGTCCGCCTCGTTCCAGCGCCAGTCGAAGTTGAACACCGGGTACGGGGTGCCGAAGACCGCGTCGCTGGAGACGGTGGGGCCGAAATTGAGCGAGCAGGTGGGGCTGGAGGTACCGCACAGCGGGGCACCGATGTTGGTCAGCGTGGCGACGACGGCGGCCCGCATGACGGCGTGGTTGCGCGAGAACTCATTGGCGCCGGAGAGCGAGGCGACCTGGCTGAAGAGGCCGGGATGGCGCTGGGCGTAGTGCAGGGCACCGAAGCCGCCCATCGACAGGCCGGCGACGGCCCGCCCCTTCTTCGTCGCGAGGGTGCGCAGGTTCGCGTCGATGAACGGGATGACCTGGTTGATGTGGAAGCTCTCCCAGTTCTGCGCACCGGCGGCGGTGCCCTGGTCGAGCCAGTTGCTGTACCAGCCCCGCAGGCCCCCGTCCGGGATGACCGTGATCATCGACTGGGCCGCGGCCAGGGCGGGGTAGGCCAGGTTCGGGTTGCCCGGGTCGTCGGACGCGCCGTGCAGGAAGTACAGCACCGGATACCGCTTGTCCGGATTCGCCGTGTAGTCACGGGGCAGCAGGATCCGGATCCGGTGCGCTCCGGCGACCTGAAGCGTGTTCACCGTGACCACGAAGTTGGTGGCCGAGCCGGTGGCACCGCCGGTCTGCGTCAGACCGAAACCGTCCGACATCTTCGGCGGCCCCGACGCGGCCTCGGCACGCACGGAAGGCGCCCCCAGCATGAGAACGGCGGCTGCCACCGCGATGACGGCCGCCTTCACACCCGGGAGCCGGGATCTCACGACGCTCTCCAGCCGACGGCCCCGGGCGTCCGGGGTAACCGCGATGTGCGCAGGGCCTCTGTGGTGTTGTGGATTGCCATGGCGTGCACGGTAGCCAGGTCCGGACTAATTTTCTACAAGATCACTCCCAATACCTTTAACGGTCGGCTGGTCCTGTCGTCCTCACACGCAAGGGTCCCGGGCGCCGCCTTCTCGCTCCTCCCTCGCGCCCGTCGGACACCGCTCGCGCGTTGGGGTGTTTGCACACACGACGCGAGGGCAGCCGGAGGATGGCAGCAACGGGGGCGATGAGAAGGGAGTGATCGCATCATGAGCGCCGGAGAAAAGGCCAAGGCCAAGGGCGAGCAGGTCAAGGGCACGGTCAAGAAGGAGGCGGGCCGTGCGGTCGGCAATGAGAGCAAGACCGCCGAAGGCCGGACCGAGAAGTCCAAGGGTGATCTGCGCGAGGCCAAGGAAAAGGCCAAGGACGCCTTCAAGGACTGAGGCATCGCTCTCCGCGGGAATAGGCGGGGCCCAGCCGTCATGGCTGGGCCCCGCTGCCATGAGACAGCGGGGCAGCCCCTCCCCATGCCGTCAGGCGGGGGCGTCCGGCTGCTCCGGTGTGGTGCCGGCTGGTGAGGGGGAGAGGAGGCCGAAGCACGCGTCCACCGAGGCCGCGGTGGTGATGACCTGGTCCACGCCGGTCAGGGCGAGTACGTGCCGCACGTGACCACCCACCGCCGCCAGGGCGATCCCGCCGCCGGCTGCCCGGGCGCGCTGCTGGGCGCCGAGGAGGGCGTTCATTCCGCGCGAATCGCAGAACGCGAGCTGAGAACAGTCCAGAACGATCCAACGGCGCCCGCCGTCCAGCACCTCGGTCATGGCGGCGGCCAGGACCGCCTCACTGTCCAGGTCGAGCTCACCCGTCAGCCGGAGCACGGCTTCCCCCTCCTGCTCCCGGCTCGCGGGGAGGATCACCAGCCTGGTGTTCACCGCTCCTGCCTCCTCGTTCGACGCGGTCGCGGCGCACGTCAAAGCCTCCCCGCGACGCACTAAAATCTACCTCACTCAAGGTAGATATATTACGGGTCGGGGATTAATTTTCGGTTAGGGAGCAGATCGCTTCCCGCCACCATGCGCACGGCGCCTGTCCGCCGCCGACCGAGACGCGAAGCCTGCGCCGAGCTCACCGAGGTGCGCTGCGGCGAGGCTTCGCTACTCGACTGGTGACCGAATCGCATCGTGTTGCGGCAAGCGGAGGTGAGGCCACCGGAGGTTGCGCGTCAGCGCCCTCCGGTCGGCAGACAGTGGTCCTTCACCAATAGTGCCGCCGCCCGCCGACGGCATGTCCGACCGCGCCGAGGATCCACAGGACTGCCCCGATGACGAGCAGAACGATCCCGATGGTCCACAGGATGGAGAGGCCGGTCAGGAAGCCGATGATGAGCAGGATGACTCCGAGGACGATCACGGTGTCCTCCGATCTCGCGAGGTGCAGGCTCAGTTCCACTATGTGCCGCGTCGGGTCCCATCGCAACGGATACTTTCGGGGGAGCGCGCTCAGATGAGCGACAAGGAGACGAAAGGATCTGATCCTGGCGAGCGGGGACTGGTGTGCCCCCGGAGACCTCCGAACGCGGACATGATCGGGCTATCCCGCTCCTTCACCCGTCGCCAGTGCCTTTAGTGCCTTCTCGAGCCGGATCTTCCTGGTCCTCGGGGTGCGAGCCTGGAGCAACGGCAGGATCATCAGATAGCGCCCGGTCTTGTCGAGTGCCTCGAACGTCTTCCTGGCAGCGGGGTTCGCATCGAGCGCCGCCGCGAGATCGGGCGGTACCGTCGCCGTCTTCTGCGACTCGTAGGCGCCGCCCCAGCGCCCGTCCTGCTGTGCCTTGCGCACCTCCGCCAGCCCGGGTTCGCGCATCCGCCCCTCGGCCGTCAGCATCGCGACCTTGTCCACGTTCACCTGTGACCACAGGCTTTTGGGCCGACGGGGCACGTATTTCTGCAGGTAGTACTGCTCATCGAAGGACCGCCGCTGCCCGGAGATCCAGCCGTAGCACAGCCCGATGTCGACCAACTCGTCGTCGGTGACCGTCGGAATACCTGACTTCTTCTTGGCTACCTTGATCCACACACCCTCGTGGCGGGGGTAGTGCTCGGCCAGCCAGCTCTCGAACGCCTCGGCGTCGAGGAAGGCGATGACCTCCACCCCGTCGATGTCATCCATGCGCTTCAGGCTATCGCCCGCCTGGAGCGCCCCGGCCCCGCGGACAGAGCCGGGGCTCGGCTACCGGCGGAGGCCCCGGACGGCGGCCTGTTGCTTCTTCGTCTCGTCGATGAGGCCGGTCATCTGCGGCCGGTTCTCGGTGGCAGCGATGACATGGTGGTCGCGCTCGGCCAGGCGCAGAGAGGCGCTACGGCCGAACCCGGAGCCTGCCCCGGTGATCAGGATGCGCTTGCCGTCGGCATGAGGGTTCCTCCGAAGAATGGGCAGCCCCTGTCCGGGGCCGGGAACGGCGGCGACCCGCCCGGGGGGAACCGGTCGCCGCCACGTCGGACCGATCGCCACCGCCTCACCCGTGTAGGGGTGTGGCACCGGCGACCGCCTCGGCCGGCTCACTTCGGGTCAGGCATGATCCAGAGCTTGTTGCCGAACTTCCCCTGTGCCTCGTCGTTGTTGAGCTTCTCGAAGTCGGTGAGCTTCTGCTTGGCGAACTTCTCCAGGCCCGCGGCGTCCGAGTACTCGGCCTTGGGCTTTCCCTTGAGCTTGGTGGTGACGGTGTTGACAGCCTTGGCGTGGGCCACAGGGTCCTTGCACATCTTCCGCCGGGTGACGGGATTGAACTCGCGCGTGCCGTAGAGGCTTTGCCGTACCTCACCGGCGATGGTCTTGGTGTTGTCCTTGAGGACGTAGGGAGCGCGGTCTTCGATCGCCGAGTACTTCTCGTACCACGTCCTGGTGCGGTCCTTGGGGCTGCAGACGAAGTTGAAGATGGCTACAGCCCGGTCGGCGTAGGAGTCGTCGTGCACCGGTGCGGCCACGGCAGCGGTGGGCGTCGCGGTGATGGCCAGGCATGTCAGCGCGGCAGCGGTCACTCCCGTGCGCAGACTCGAGGCGACGAGCCGCGTGTGGCTTCGGAGAAGGGATGCCATGAGGTGAATATCCTTGTCTCGGCGAGAATCTCATGTGATGAGCGGGCCGGGTGGCGGCGAAGCGCACGGACGGTCCCGGCGGGGCGGTACGACCCGAACGACCCTATGCAGGCGCCACGGTTCCGGAGCGCTGCCGCACGGGCAAGGTCACCCATGCAGCGGGTCACCTGCCGATGGCTGCCGCGATGATGGAGCCGGGCCCCTCGCCGGCCCGGTAAATCCGGTGGCGGACCCGGGCCGCCGGTGGTGAGGATTTCCCGCATGCCCAACTTCCTGGAAACCGGCCGGCTCGTCCTCCGTGCGTTCACCGAGGCCGACGCCGACCATCTGCTCGCACTGGACGGCGACCCCGACGTGATGCGCTTCATCAACGGTGGCCGACCGACGGACCGCGAGGCGATCGAGTCCCGTACCGTCCCGAGGCTCCTCCGCTCGTACCCCTGCCTCGGCGGCCGAGGCTACTGGGCGGCGGAGGAGGAGAAGGCCGGTCTGTCCTTCGTCCGGAGCTTCACCGGGGACCGGCCAGAGGCGATCGAGGGCTCCGAGCACGGCGACGTCGAGTACGAACTCACCCGGCCGGACTGGCGGAGGCGGCGGCAGGAGCCGACTGTTCAGTAGCCCGCGGTGTGGTATCACCGCACGTTCGGCAAGCGCGCGTCAGACGGCTGTGTGCGTGGGACGGAAGCTGCGGCGGTCCACCCAGGGCCCCGAACGGCTGAACGGGCCGCCCTCCGGGCATGCGGAGTGTCCGGGCGTGCCGAAGACTGATCGAGCCGCGAACCGACCAGGGAACGGCCCGCGTCGCGGCTCGCGAGGATCGGACAGGGAGTGATCGAGTTGCCCCCACCGCACGAATCAGGCTGCGCGATGATGAAGCGCGTCGCGAAGGACCTGGAGAAGGAAATCGACCGCACCCGAGACCGAATCGGTGAGCTCCAGGACAAGATCGCGGCCCTCGAGGCGCAGGCGAATCCGGACCAGCAGGAGATCCAGGCTCTCAAGAAGGTCGTGGAGCAGCTCCGGAAGAAGCTGGAGGAGGACCAGAGCTCCCTGTCGACGCTCCAGGACGTCATCAGTGAGAACTGCTAGCCGCCGCCGGGTGGGGGCATGGCAGGATCGCGTACGGTTTGGCATGATTGACCGGTTGTCCTGCCCCCACCGGTCGGCGCCGCGTGCGAGCCGTACGGAGCAACGCGTCACCCGGGTCACGGGCGACCCGCCCATGGGTGCCCAGGGCACGGCCGGAGCCATGACAGGATGTCCTTATGTCTACCAACGTTTTCTTCGACATCACCATTGACGGCGACGCTGCCGGGCGCATCGTCTTCAAGCTGTACGACGACGTCGTTCCCAAGACGGCGCAGAACTTCCGCGAGCTGGCCACCGGCCAGCACGGCTTCGGCTACGAGGGCTCCGGCTTCCACCGGGTCATCCCGGACTTCATGCTCCAGGGCGGTGACTTCACCCGCGGCGACGGCACCGGCGGCAAGAGCATCTACGGCGAGAAGTTCGCCGACGAGAACTTCAAGCTCAAGCACGACCGGCCGTTCCTGCTGTCCATGGCCAACGCCGGCAAGAACACCAACGGCTCCCAGTTCTTCATCACCACGGTGGTGACCTCGTGGCTGGACGGCAAGCACGTGGTGTTCGGCGAGGTCGTCGAGGGCCAGGAGCTGGTGACGAAGATCGAGTCCCTGGGCAGCCAGTCCGGCACCCCCCGGGCGAAGGTCGTCATCGCCAAGTCGGGCGTCGTGGGCGCGTAACACCACCTCGTCGCAGGATTCGGGGCCGTGGGCCGGAGACCACTCCGGCCCACGGCCCCGCGCCTTGCGCCGGGCCCCGTAGCCGAGGATGCCGCCCCGCGTCATGCCGCGGGGTAGAGCGTGCGGATTCCGTCGATGTCGTCCTGGGAAAGGGTCCGGTGGACTCCGCTGTAGGTGGGTGCCATGACCGCTGTGGCCATCTGGGAGTGGTCCAGTCCCAGCAGGTGCCCGATCTCGTGCAGGGCGACCGTCTCCGTGTCAAAGGTCATCCCGCCGCCGGTCATGCTCCACTTCTCGGCGTCGTCGAAGTGCAGAGCTCCGGCATGCGCCCCACCGCACGGCGGGGGGAAGAACGCGTGGGCGAGCGTATTGCCGATGCCGTCGAAGCCGGATCCGTCGCCATGTGATCCACTGGCCCATCCGACCGCGAAGTCCGCGTCGGACGAGGTCGTCGCCTCGAAGCCCATGTCGAACAGCGCACGGGCCCAGGTGTCGAAGGCATTCCCCACCGAGCCCCGCTCGTCCTCCGCGGTGATGTCCGGCGTGTCATTGAAGAACCGGTACGTCAGATTTTGTTGCTCATACTTGCAACCTCTCAGTACGAATTCGGCGCTGTCGCCGTCCAGTACCCGCTCGACGCTCCGGGTGTCAGGTACTCCGCAGCGGGGCTTCTCCATCACCTCTATGGTTGCCCGGTCAACCTCACCGGTCTCCTCAAGTCCGAAGAAGCGCTGGAACGTGGTCAGCGCGTCGCTCGTCGCGTCGTCGAGCAGGCCCCGCTGCCCGCTGTCGCGAAGGTAGCCGTAACGTGACAGATACTCCTGGACCTTGACGAGCTCGGGGTCCTCCGCGCCTCTGGTCGCGTGCTCGAGCCCGATCGTGAACCGTTGCTCAGCCATCTCGTCTCCCGGCCTTCGTCCCTGCTCCTGATCCCCCTGTTCCCCCGGGTTCACTGCGCCCGGGGCCTACTTCCATCGTGGGCATTTCTTCATGGCTCCGCACATCGGTGCGCCGGGATCACGCGCGGCCTGCGGCCAGATCCATCAGACGGCCCAGCACCCGCGGCCCGGAGGCGGTGATGCCGTCGTGCTCCCACTCATTGGTGACCCAGGTGCGGACCGACGCGACGTCCCGGGCCGTGCGCAGGGAGAGCCCCGCATCGACGTACATGTCGTCGTGATAGACGACGGCCGCGACCGGAACCCGGTTCGCGGCGAGGCGCGCGGGGTCGTAGAGAGGCGGCCAGTCGGTGCGTGCGGCCAGCAGGTCGGCGGCGTCGGCGAAGGGGCGCAGACCGGTGATCTCCCGGAACATCCACGGGTAGATCATTTCGCCGGTGAGCAGCAGGGGGTCCGCCTCCTCGGCGAACCCGGGAAAGCCGGTCAGGGCGCGCGCCGCCGCCCAGCCGGTGGGCCTGCCGCCCTGGCCGTAGAGCGTTTCCTGCAGGACGGCGAACAAGGGGTTGTCCGTGAAGGCGGTCAGGCCCATCGCCTGGTACAGGAAGGTGGCGGTCGGCTCGCCCCGGTCGTCGAGGGCTTCGTCGAGCAGCCAGTGCAGGCGCTCGAAGCCGTCGCCCATGCCGAGGGCCAGTCCGAGGGTGCGCAGCCGGCGGGTGGTGAGGCGGTCCCCGTCGGGCAGGCGGATGTCGGTGGTGGTGAGCAGGTCGGCGATCCGGCGCAGCCGCAGGGCGTCGTCCGGGTAGCGGTCGTAGAACTCCAGGACCCGGTCCCGTACGCGGGGGTAGGTGCGGGCGTACACCTCGTCGGCGGTCGCGGTGATCCCGGGCAGCCCGCCCGTGACGTAACACGCCCGCAGTCCCTCCGGCGCCCGGGAGAGGTAGGTGAGGGTGAGGAAGCCGCCGTAGCTCTGGCCGAGGGTCTCCCACGGCTCGTCACCGCAGAGCTCGCGGCGTATCAGCTCGGCGTCCGCGACGATCGAGTCCGCCCGGAAGTGGCTCAGATATGTGGCCAGCCGCTCCGGATCGGGGAAGCGGGATGCCGATCGAGCGGTGACGGGGGAGGAGCGGCCGGTGCCGCGCTGGTCGAGCAGCAGGACCCGATGGGTGGTGAGGGCGTGGTCCAGCCAGCCGGGGGAGCCCGCGGTCGGGCGGGGTGACTTGCCGCCGGGTCCGCCTTGCAGATAGAGCAGCCACGGCAGTGCCTCGCCCGCGCGGCCGGGGGCGGCGACCTCGCGGGCGAACACCTGGATTCCGGGGCCTGTCGGCGCGGAGTGGTCCAGGGGCACGGTGAAGACGTGGTCGACGGTCGCGTAGGCGGGGTTCATGATTCCTCTCCTCACCGCCGGGCGGCGGTCATGGCCGGGCGGCGGCAGCACGTCCCTTCTGCCGCTCGGCCGGCCGGTCGGCGCTCGCGCCCTTGGCCCACAGCGAGCGCACATGTCCCAGGTGCCGGGCCATGCACTTCTCGGATCCCTTGGCGTCACCGGCCAGCATCAGATCGAGGAGTTCCAGATGCTCCTCGGCCGAGTGGATCAGCTCACCGCGCTCGTCCAAGCCGGTCAGCCCGTACAGACGCGAGCGCTTGCGCAGGTCGCTGACGGTTTCGACGAGGCGTTCGTTGCCGGAGAGGGCCAGCAGGGAGAGATGGAACTGGCGGTCCGCTTCCAGATAGCCGATGAGGTCGTGGTCGCGCGCGGCGCGCACGATCTCCTCGGCGACCGGCCGCAGGGCCTCCAGGTCCTCGCGGGTCGCGGTGCGGGTGATCCGGCCCGTCATCGGCACCTCGATCAGCGTGCGGATCTCGGTGTACTGGTCGAGGTCGCGCTCGTTGACCTCGGTCACCCGGAAGCCCTTGTTGCGGACCGGCTCGACCAGGCCTTCCCGGGCCAGATCGAGCATGGCCTCGCGTACGGGCGTCGCGGAGATGCCGAAGTCCTCCGCGAGGCCCGGCGCCGAATAGACCTGACCGGGGCGGAGTTCACCGGAGATCAGGGCGGCCCTCAGGGCGTGGGCGACCTGGTCGCGCAGCCGCTCCGTGGCGGTGATGAGGTTGCGCTGCTTGAGGTGCCCCATGGTGTCCCTTTCGTGCCCCGATGGACTGGACCACCAGCGTACAATGTCACATTGCGTTCAGGGTGCCAGGGTATAAGTCCGGCTCGATGTGTAGAACTCCATTGCCGCGTGCCCCTGCTCACGTGGTCCGTGCCCCGACGCCTTGGCGCCGCCGAAGGGCAGATGGAAGTCGACGCCGGTGGACGGGGCGTTGACGCGGACCATACCCGTGTCGAGCCGGTCGAGACCGTGCAGAGCCGTGCCGAGGTCGGCGGTGTGCACCGAGGTGACCAGGCCGTACGGGACGGAGTTGCTGATCCGGACGGCGTCCGCCAGGTCGTCCGCCGGCAGCAGGGCCGCGATCGGCCCGAAGACCTCCTCGCCGAGCAGCCGGTGGCTCTGCCGCACCTTCTCCACCAGCGTCGGGGCGGCGTGCCAGCCGGGCCCGTCGCAGGTGGCGCCCGTGGCGAGGACGGAGACATCGCCCCGGGCCGCACCGATGCGATCGCGCGCCGCCGCGGAGATGAGCGGTCCGCACACCGTGGCCGGATCGGCGGGGTCGCCGACGGGGAGCGTACGCACCGCCTCGGCCAGCGCCTCGCGCAGCGGTTCCAGGGCCGCGCCGACGGCGATCACCCGGCTGGTGGCGGTGCACTTCTGCCCCGCGTAGCCGGCGATGGCCGAGGCGATATGGGCCGCGGCCCGTTCGATGTCGGCATCGGGCAGCACGATCGCCGCGTTGAGCCCGCCCATCTCGGCCTGGACCGGGATGCCCCGGGCGGTGGCCGCACGGACCACCGCGGCGCCCACGGCCGTCGAACCGGTGAACGAGACGACGTCGGCGGTGGACAGCAGGGCGCCCCCCTCGGTCGGACCACCGGGAACGACCGTGAACACCCCGCCCGGCAGGGCCCGTTGAGTGATCTCGGCAAGGCGGAGGGCGCAGGCCGTGGCCTCGGGTGCGGGCTTGAGGACGACGGTGTTGCCTGCCGCCAGGGCGGGCGCGGCCTTCCAGCTCGGAATGGCGAAGGGGAAGTTCCAGGGGGTGATCAGGCCCGCGACGCCGTGCGGTCGGCGGCGGGTCAGCAGCAGCCCCGGACCGGAGGCCGTCTCGTGGACGGCGCCGGTGGGCTCGTAGGGCGCCTGGGCGTAGTACCGCCAGATCGCGACAGTGCGGGCCACCTCGGCCCGTGCCTCGGCGATCGGCTTGCCCACCTCCCGCACGGCGAGGTCGGCCAGCTCCTCGGTGGCGGCCTCGACCGCCCCGGCGATCGCCGAGAGGGCCGAGGAGCGCGCGGCGGCCCCGCCGTGCGACCAGCCGGTCAGGGCGGCACGCGCCCGGTCCGTGGCATCGGCGGTGGCGAAGGCGCCGGGCGCGGTGAACTCGGCGACGACGTCCGAGGGGTCGGCCGGATTGCGGGAGACGAAGGAGGTCACGTCGTCCGGTGTCTGCTGGGCGGTCATAGGAGGAAGCCTCCGGGGAAGGGGTCGTCCGGGTCGAGGAAGTACTGGGCGGTGCCGGTGATCCAGGCGCGGCCGGTGATGGTCGGTACGACCGCGGGCAGCCCGCCGACCTCCGTCTGTGCCACCAGGCGGCCGGTGAACTCCGTACCGATGAAGGACTCGTTGACGAAGTCACGGTCGAGCGGGAGAGCCCCGCGGGCGTGCAGCTGGGCCATCCGGGCCGACGTCCCGGTGCCGCAGGGGGAACGGTCGAACCAGCCCGGGTGAATGGCCATGGCGTGCCGCGAGCGGTACGCGTCGGAGCCGGGCGCGGCGAGGTAGACGTGCTTGAGGCCGTTGATCTCCGGGCGCTCGGGGTGGACGGGCCGGTCCGCGGAGGCGTTGACGGCGTCCATGACGGCGAGCCCGGCGGCGAGGAGGTCGTCCTTGCGGTCCCGGTCGAAGGGCAGGCCCAGCGCCTCGAGCTCGACGAAGGCGTAGAAGTTGCCCCCGAAGGCGAGGTCGTACGTCACCGTCCCGTAGCCGGGTACGGCCACCTTCCGGTCCAGACCGACGCAGAAGGCGGGCACGTTGGTGAGCGTGGCGGACTTCGCCGCGCCGTCCTCGACCCGCACCTCGACCGTGATCAGTCCGGCCGGCGCGTCCAGCCGTACGGTGGTGACGGGCTCGGTGACCGGCACCATTCCGGTCTCGACGAGCACGGTGGCGACTCCGATGGTGCCGTGTCCGCACATCGGCAGCAGCCCGGACACCTCGATGAACAGCACCCCGTAGTCGGCATCGGGCCGCGTGGCCGGCTGGAGGATCGCGCCGCTCATGGCGGCGTGACCGCGGGGTTCGTACATCAGGAGGGTACGGAGGTGGTCCAGGTGCTCGATGAAGTGGATCCGGCGCTCGGCCATGGTGGTGCCGGGTATCACCCCGACGCCGCCGGTGATGACGCGGGTGGGCATGCCCTCGGTGTGCGAGTCGACGGCATGGAAGACATGACGGGTACGCACGAGCGTCCTTTCGGCAGGGGGCCTTTCGGCGGTCGGCGGCAGGTCGGCCGTCAGCGGTGACCGTCGGCGACGGCCTTCTCGGTGGCGGCGCGGACCTGCGCCTCGGTCTCCCCGGTGAGCGGGAAGCGCGGCGGCCGGGTGGGCCCGCCGTGGCGGCCGACGATGTCCATCGAGAGCTTGATGGACTGAACGAACTCGGTCTTGGAGTCCCAGCGCAGCAGCGGGTGCAGCGACCTGTAGAGCGGCAGGGACGTCTCCAGGTCCCCGGCGACGGCGGCGTGGTAGAGCTCGGCACAGGTGGTGGGGAAGGCATTGGGGTAGCCGGCGATCCAGCCGACGGCCCCGGCGGTGGCGAGCTCGTGCAGGACGTCGTCCGCGCCGATGAGCAGGTCGAGTTCCGGGGCGAGTTCGGATATCTCATAGGCACGCCGCACGTCGCCGCTGAACTCCTTGACCGCCACGATGCTGCCCTCCCGGTGCAGCCCGGCGAGGAGGGCGGGGGTCAGGTCGGTCTTGGTGTCGATGGGGTTGTTGTACGCCACGACCGGCACCCCTGCCGCCGCGACCTCGGCGTAGTGCGCGCGTACGGCGTGCTCGTCGGCGCGGTAGGCGTTCGGCGGCAGCAGCAGGACGGAACCGCAGCCCGCCTCGGCGGCCTGGTCGGCCCAGCGGCGCGCCTCGGCGCTGCCGTAGGCGGCGACGCCGGGCATCACCCGGGCGCCGTCGCCCGCCGCCTCGACCGCGGTGCGGACCACGCGGGCCCGCTCCTCGGCGGTGAGGGTCTGGTACTCGCCGAGGGAACCGTTGGGGACGACACCGTCGCAGCCGCTGTCCAGGAGCCATCGGACGTGCGCGGCGTAGGCGTCGTAATCGACGGAGAGATCCTCGCGCAGCGGGAGCGCGGTGGCGACCATGATGCCGCGCCAGGGGCGGTCGGTGTTCCAGGAGGTGGCGGTCATGCCGGTAACCCTTCTGATGGGGGGACGTCTCATGTCACGCGGAAGCAGTCAAAAGCGGTGTGGCAAGGGTCAGTCGGTGCTCTCTTCGGTGGACGGCGGGTCGTCGAGCGCGCTCAGCACCCCGAGGGGAACGGGCACGGCGAGCGGCCTGCGCTCGGCCGACGGCGGTACTGTCCCCCGCGCCGTACCCCCGGCGGCGAGGCAGGCCACGGCTGTCGCGCACATCCGGCCCTGGCACCAGCCCATGCCCGCGCGGGTGAGGAGCTTGACGGTGCGCGCGTCGTGGGCGCCGAAGCAGGTGACGGCTTCGTGGATCCTTCCCACGGTCACCTCTTCGCATCGGCAGACGTCCGTGTCGTCGGTGAGCCAGTCGCTCCAGCCGGCTGCGGGGGAGTGGGCGGCGGCCATGGCGGCGGCGAAGGCGCGCATGCGGCCGCGGCGGCGGCGCAGCTTCCGCACACGGGTGGTGCCGGTGAGCGCCGGCTCGCCGCGCAGCCGGGCGGCCACGGCGATGCCCGCCAACTCGCCTTCGGTGCAGGCCAGTTGCCAGCCGCCGATCCCGCCGGTCTCCCCGGCGGCCCACAGGCCCGCGACCGAGGTCTCCTGGAGGTCGTCCAGGGCGAGGGCGTATGTTCCGTCCGGTGTGCGGCGCATCGCGCAGCCGAGCCCGGTGACGAGCTCGGTCTGCGGTATCAGCCCGTGCCCCACGGCCAGCGCGTCGCAGGCGATCCGGCGGCCCGCCCCCGGCACCGGCCGCCAGTGGCGGTCGAGGCGGGAGACCGTGACGGCTTCCACCCGGTCGGTGCCGTGCACCTCGGTGACCGCGCTGCGGGTCCGCAGGGCGACCCGGTGACGCAGCAGCGCCGAGCCGTGCACGGCGGCTTCGAGGAGCTTGTGCGGATTGGTGGCCAGGGCTCGCGGATGCCGGGCGTAGCCGAGATAGCCGGACGCCTCGACGACGACGGGGACGTCCGCGCCCGCCCCCGCGAGCGAGGAGGCGACGGCGAGCAGCAGCGGTCCGCTGCCCGCGACGACGATCCGTCTGCCGGGCAGGACGAGACCCGACTTGAGCATCGCCTGGGCACCTCCGGCGCCCACGACGCCGGGCAGTGTCCAGCCGGGGAAGGGCAGCTGCCGCTCGACGGCGCCGGTCGCGAGCAGGATCGCGCGGGCCCGCACGCGGGCCGGGCGGTCGCCGTCACCGTCGGTCCCGGTCAGGGCGTGCGCGCTCCACAGGCCGTCGCTGTCCCGGGTCACGCTCCAGACGTGGTGGAAGGTGAGGTGGTCGATGCCGTCGGCCGTCAGGCCCCGGCGCAGCCGGGCGAAGGCGGACCAGTCGTGGTGCAGTGCCTGTGGCCGCCGGGCGCCCGCGGCCGGGGCGGGGTGGCGGAAGTACTGGCCGCCGGGTTGCCCGGAGGCGTCCAGGAGCGCGACGGACAAGCCGTGGCGGGCGGCGGCCGCGGCGCTCGCGAGACCGGCCGCCCCCGCACCGATCACCGCGAGGTCGTACGGCTCAGACGCTGAGCTCGGCATGGCCGTGTCCTTCCTGGGTGGTGATCGCGTCGCCGGGCCGGGCGGGCACCAGGCAGGCCCTTCGGTTGGGCTCCCCGTTGACGGTGGCGAGGCAGTCGTAGCACTGTCCGATGCCGCAGAACGCCCCGCGCGGGCGGTTGCCTTCACGCGTGGTGCGCCAGGCGAGGATGCCGGCCCCCCACAGCGCGGCGGCGATGGACTGGCCGGGCAGGGCGGGGACCGTACGGCCGTCGAAGGTGATCTCGAACGGCGGACCGGGCTCCGCCCTGACCAGGCCGGCGGGGGTACGGGCCACTGCGGGCCTCCTCTCGGTACGGGACGGGAACAGAAGGGAACAGGGGGTTCAGGCGGCGGACGTGAACCGGCCGGGAAGGAACGGTCGTATGTCCATCGGCGGTCGCTCGCCCGTCATCAGCCGGGCGACGATCAGGCCGGTGGCGGGGGCCAGGCCGATCCCCGCGCCTTCGTGGCCGCAGGCGTGCAGCAGCCCGGGCACGCCGGGGTCGGCTCCGATCGCGGGCAGATGGTCGGGCAGGTACGGACGGAACCCCGCGTAGGTCCGTATCACCCGCGCCTTCGCCAGCACCGGGAACAGGGCGGTGGCCCCCTCGGCGAGGCGCCGGAGCACCTCCACCGACAGGCTGCGGTCGAAGCCGACCCGTTCCCGGCTGGCGCCGATCAGTACCGGCCCCGCCGGGGTGCCCTCGACCACGGCCGAGGTCTGCAGGGCCGCCGACCCGCTCGCCACATCGGCGACGTAGTCCGCCGCGTACACCTTGTGCCGCACGACACGCGGCAGCGGTTCCGTGACGAGCACGAAGCCCCGGCGCGGCAGGACGGGCAGGAACGAGTCGGCGAGCCGGGCCAGTTCGCCGCCCCAGGTGCCGGCCGCGTTCACCACGTACGGCGCGTGCACGTCACCGGCCGGCGTCCGTACGCCCCGCACCTCGCCGCCCGGTCCGGTGAGGATCACGGTGACCTCCTCGCCGGTGCGGACGAGGGCGCCCGAGGCGCGCAGCAGATGGGCGGCGGCGAGGGCGGGCTGGACCTGCGCGTCCTGCGGGTAGTGGAAGCCGCCCGCGAGGGCGGGGGAGAGGTGCGGTTCCAGCTCGCGCAGCAGGGCGGCCGACACCTCGTCGGCCCGGACGCCCGCCTTCGTCTGCGCCGCCGCGAAGTCCCGCAGCGCGGCCGTCCCCGAGTCGTCGGAGGCGACGACCAGGCCGCCCTTCGCCTCGAACTCGATGCGGGCCGGCAGCTCTTCGGCCAGCTCCCGCCACAAGCGTGTGGAGAGCAGGGCCAGATCGAGCTCGGGGCCGGGCGCCTTGTCGGAGACCAGCAGGTTGCCCTCGCCGGCCCCCGTGGTCCCGCCCGCGACGGGGCCACGGTCGATCACGGTGACGGAGAGGCCGGAGCGGGCGGCGTAGTAGGCGCAGGCGGCACCGACCACGCCCGCTCCGACGACGATGACGTCCGAGGAGTTTCTGGTGGACACAGCAGTAATATTTCACATTGCACTACGGCTGCCAAGGGCCGTCCTCGGATAACTCTTCTCAGCCTTCCATCAGTTCGCCCATCCACGACTCGATCGCGTCCGGGGTCCGGGGCAGTGCCCCGGACATCAGCCGCGCCCCGTCGGCGGTGATCACCAGGTCGTCCTCGATGCGCACCCCGATCCCGCGCAGCGCGGCCGGCAGTGTCTCGTCGTCGCTCTGGAGGTAGAGCCCGGGTTCGACGGTGAGCACCTGCCCCTCCTCCAGGACGCCGTCGAGGTAGGTGTTCGCTCTGGCCTGGGCGCAGTCGTGGACGTCGAGGCCGAGCATGTGCCCGCTGCTGCACAGGGTGTAGCGGCGGTGGAGGTCGCCTTCGGCGCTGCGCAGCACGCCCCACTCGGCGAGGCCCTCCGCGATCACCCGCATGCCGGCCCGGTGGAAGTCGCGGAAGCTCGCCCCCGGCTTGAGCGCGGCGATGCCCGCCTCCTGGGCGGCGAGGACGAGTTCGTAGACCTGGCGCTGGACGGGTGAGAAGCGCCCGGACAGCGGCAGGGTGCGGGTGATGTCGGCGGTGTAGAGGGTGTCGGTCTCCACGCCGGCGTCCAGGAGCAGCAGTTCGCTGGGGTCCAGCCGCCCGTCGTTGCGTATCCAGTGCAGCACGCACGCGTGTGCGCCCGAGGCGGCGATGGTCTCGTAGCCGGTGCCGTTGCCCTCCGTGCGGGCGCGCAGGGCGAAGACGCCCTCGATCCACCGCTCGCCGCGCGGGTGTGCCAGCGCGCGGGGCAGCGCCCGCACGACGTCCGTGAAGCCGGCGGTGGTGTGGTCCACGGCCAGTTGCAGCTGTTCGACCTCCCACGCGTCCTTGATCAGCCGCAGCTCGCTCAGGGCGGTGGCGAGCTCGGGGTCGCGGGACGCGTCGCGCCCGGGCGGCAGTTGCGCATAGGTGTCCTGGTGGGCGCAGCGAATGCCGGTCATGCGCTCGGCCTCGCCGAGGTCGGGGCGCGGGCCGACCCAGAACTCGCCGTAGCGCCGGTCGCGGTAGAACTCCGCACCGTCACGCGGGGAGCGCGGCCGCACGTAGAGCACCGGCTCGTGCCGGTGCGGGCCGTCCGGTTCCAGGACGAGCACATGACCGGCCTGCTCCTCGCCGGTCAGGCCGGTCAGCCACGCGTAGGCGCTGTGCGGACGGAAGCGGTGGTCGCAGTCATTGGAGCGGACCTTCAGTTCCCCCGCGGGGACGATCAGCCGCTCGCCCGGAAAGAGGGCCGAAAGCCGCTCCCGGCGTACGGCGGTGACGTCCGCGACGGGCAGCCGGATGTCGCCGGGCAGCGGGCTCGCCGCCCAGCCGTCGGCCATGAAGGCCGCCAACTCCGGTGAAACGGGCAGGTCGTGACTTACCGTGCGGGGTGCGGCGACCGCTGGTTCGTTCATGGGGACTCCTCCTCGGACACAGGTGGATAACGGAGAGGCTAACGCCTTGTCAGTGCAATTTCACATTACTATGTTACGGGTCACATTTCAGTCTTCCTTTCGACTGTTCGACTGTTCACGGAGTGACCACTGATGAACAAGCGCACCCATACCGTCCTCGCCGCCGTGCTGGCGGCCCCCCTCGCACTCGCCGCGGCCGGTTGTTCCGGCGGGAAGCAGGCGGGAGGCGACGGCAGGAACGGCAAGAACCCCGCCGCCAGCGAGGGTTCCGTGGTCGGCGGCACCCCGCAGAAGGGCGGCACGCTCACCGTGCTGTCCAACCAGGACTTCACACACCTCGACCCGGCCCGCAACTGGGTCATGAACGACATGGACTTCGGGACCCGGCTGCTCTACCGGACCCTGGTGACGTACAAGTCGGCCCCCGGGACACAGGGCAATCAACTGGTCCCCGATCTGGCCACCGACCTGGGCACCCCGTCCAACGGAGCCAGGACGTGGACGTTCCGCCTCAAGCGCGGGGTGACGTACGAGGACGGCTCGCCCGTCACCGCGCGGGACGTCAAATACAACGTGGAACGGTCCTTCTCCCCGGATCTTCCCGGCGGCGCCGACTACGCGGCCCGCTACCTCGCCGGCGCCGAGGGCTACCAGGGCCCCGCCCAGGGCAAACACCTCGACTCCATCAAGACCCCGGACGACCACACCATCGTCTTCGAGCTGAACAAGCCCTTCGCAGAGTTCCCCAACGCCACGGTGATGCCGACCTTCGCGCCCGTACCGCAGGGCCAGGACAAGGGCCCGCGCTACGACAACCGGCCCTTCTCCTCGGGGCCCTACAAGATCGAGTCCTACGACCGGGGCAAGAAGCTCGTCCTCGTCCGCAACGACAAGTGGGACCCGAAGACCGATGAGGTACGCAAGGCGTACCCGGACAAGCTGGTCGTCGTCATGGGGCTCAAGGCCAACCAGATCGACGACCGGCTCATAGCGAGCCAGGGCCCCGACGCCTCCGCCGTCTCCTGGGGTGCCCTGCGGCCGGAGAGCGCCGCCAAGGTGCTGCCCAGGGCCGATGTGCGAAAGCGGCTCCTGGCCGAATCCACCAACTGCACCGACATGGTCCAGATGCACACCGGCCGCGCCCCGTTCAACGACGTGAAAGTACGTCAGGCCGTGCAGTACGCCCTCGACCGGGACGCCGTCCTGACCTCCTCCGGCGGCCCCGCCTTCAACGACCTGTCGACCGCGTACATGCCGGCCGCGCTGTTCGGCGGCAAGCAGCCCGACACCCTGAAGATCCCCGCCACGGGCGACACGGCGAAGGCGAAACAGCTGCTGAAGGAGGCCGGGAAACCGGACGGCCTCTCCACCAAGATCACGGTCTCGTCGGGTGACAAGGGCCGGGCCGAGGCGATCCAGCAGTCCCTGGGCCGGGCCGGCATCAAGGTCACCATCGAGACGGTCGACCCGTCCGCGTTCTACGCCACCATCGGCGACACCAAGAACCGCACCGACATGGTGTACACCGGCTGGTGCCCCGACTACCCCTCCGGCTCCACCTTCCTGCCCTTCGTCTTCGACGCCCGCTTCATCAAGGAGAAGGGCAACTCCGGCAACCACTCGCTCTTCCGCGACGACGCGGCCATGAAGCAGATGGACCGGATCGCGGCCATGACGGACGCCACGGAGGCCGGCCGGGCCTGGCAGCGGCTGGACGGCGAGATCCTCGCCAAGGCCCCGACCGTACCGGTGCTGATCCGCCGGTGGCCGCTGGTCCTCGGCACCAACATCGCCGGCGCCTACGGGCACACGTCCTTCGGCGGCCAGATCGACTACGCCACGGTCGGCCTCAAGGACCCCGCCAAGAGCCAGGGCTGAGGACCGGTACCCCCATGACCACCACCGCACCCCCCGCAGCAGGCGCCCCCTCGGGCAGCGGCCCCTGGCGGCTCGCCCGCGCCGAACTGGGCCGTCGCGCCTCCGTACGGATCTCGCTCCTCGTCGTCGCGCTCTTCCTGCTCATGGCCGCGGGCGCCCCGCTGCTGAGCTCGCTCGCCGGCTGGACGCCCGAGGAGTTCGACAAGAGCGCCGTCGACCCCTACCTCGGCGGCCAGCCCCTCGGCCCGCTCGGCGGCATCTCCGCCGACCACTGGCTCGGCGTCGAACCCGTCACCGGCCGCGACCTCTTCGCCCGGGTCGTCCACGGCGCCCAGGTATCGCTCCTGATCGCCCTGACCGCCACGGCGATCGTCGTCGTCGCCGGAACGGCGGCCGGCATCGCGGCGGGCTACTTCGGCGGCCGCACCGACACCGTCCTCTCCCGCCTGATGGACCTCACCATGTCCTTCCCCTCCCTCATCTTCATGATCGCGATGATGTCGGTGGCGAAGGACGTCAACAGGATCGTGCTGATGACCGCCGTCATCGGGCTGTTCGGCTGGCCCGGCATCGCCCGCGTCGTCCGCGGCCAGACCCTCTCCCTCAAGCACCGCGAGTACGTCGACGCCGCCCGCGTCAGCGGCTCGGGGCCCTGGCGCATCCTCACCCGCGACATCCTCCCCGGCGTCCTCGGGCCCGTCATCGCGTACACCACCCTCATCATCCCCGGCATGATCGCCACCGAGGCGGCCCTGAGTTATCTGGGCGTCGGCGTCCGGCCGCCCACCCCCTCCTGGGGGCAGATGATCGCCGAGAGCGTCGCCTTCTACGACACCGACCCCATGTACTTCGTCATCCCGAGCACCTGTCTGTTCCTGACGGTGCTCGCCTTCACCCTGCTCGGCGACGCGCTGCGCGACGTCCTCGACCCCAGGAGCGGCCGCGCATGATCCTCTACATCGGCCGCCGGCTCCTCGGCGTCATCGGGGTGCTCATCGCCATCGCCGCCGTCACCTTCACCATCTTCTACGTGCTGCCCTCCGACCCCGCGGCAGCCGCCTGCGGCAAGTCGTGCAGCGCGGAACGGCTGACCGCGATCCGCGCCCACATGGGCCTCGACCAGCCGCTGTGGCGGCAGTTCGCGGACTTCGTCACCGGCATCTTCACCGGCCGGACCGTGGGCAGCGGCCAGTACGCCCTGCACTGCGACTTCCCCTGCCTCGGCTACTCGTACGAGAACTCCCAGGCCGTCTGGGACCTGCTCATGGACCGCCTGCCGGTCTCGGCGTCCCTCGCGCTGGGGGCAGCCGTGCTCTGGCTGCTGCTGGGACTCACGGCCGGGGTCACCGCGGCGCTGAACAAGGACTCCCTCACCGACCGCGCCCTGATGGTCGGCGCCGTCGCCGCCGCCTCCCTGCCGGTCTACTTCACCTCGATGATGCTCATCTACGGCCTCATCCGGGTGGCCGGACTGCTGCCGTACCCCAGTTACGTCCCCTTCGGCCACGACCCGCTGGACTGGGCGTCGAACCTGCTCCTGCCCTGGCTGGCGCTGGCCGTGCTGTACGCCGCGATGTACGCGCGCCAGAGCCGCAATTCGATGATCGAGACCATGGCGGAGCCCTACATCCGCACCGCCCGCGCCAAGGGTCTGCCGCGCCGCACCGTCGTCGTCAAACACGGCCTGCGGGCGGGCATGACCCCGATCCTCACCCTCTTCGGCATGGACCTCGGCGGACTGCTCGCCGGTGCGGTCATCACCGAGTCCATCTTCGGGCTCCCGGGCATCGGACGGCTCTTCTACGGGGCGCTGTCCACCGGCGACCAGCCCGTCATCCTCGGCGTCACCCTGCTGGCCGCCGCCTTCATCGTCGTCGCCAATCTGGCCGTCGACCTGCTCTACGCCGTCGTCGACCCGCGAGTGAGGTACTGATGACCGCCGAACAGCCGCCCCTGCTCCAGGTGCGGGACCTCACCGTCACCTTCCCCACGAAGCACGGACCCGCTCGGGTCGTGGACTCCCTGGCCCTGACGGTGCACCGCGGCCGGACCCTCGGCATCGTCGGCGAATCCGGCTCCGGAAAGTCCGTCACCTCCATGGCGGTCATGGGCCTGCACACCGACGCCGAGGTCACCGGCTCCATCGCCCTCGACGGCCGGGACCTCGTGGGCCTCCCCGAACGCGAACTGCGCCGACTGCGCGGCCGCCGGATGGCGATGATCTTCCAGGACCCGCTCTCCAGCCTCCACCCCTACTACACCGTCGGCGAGCAGATCGCCGAACACCACCGCGTCCACTTCGGCTCCCGTCGTGCGGTGGCCCGCAGACGGGCCGTCGAGATGCTCGGCGAGGTCGGCATCCCGGAGCCCGCGCGCCGGGCGGGGGAGTATCCGCACCAGTTCTCCGGCGGCATGCGCCAGCGCGTCATGATCGCCATGGCGCTCGCCTGCGAACCCGAGCTGCTCATCGCCGACGAGCCGACCACCGCTCTCGACGTCACCGTCCAGGCCCAGATCCTGGAGCTGATCGCCCGTCTGCAGCAGGAGCGCGGACTCGCCGTCGTCATGATCACGCACGATCTGGGCGTCGTCGCCCGCGTCGCCCAGGACGTGCTGGTGATGTACGGCGGCCGGGCGGCCGAACAGGCCCCGGTGGACGACCTGTTCGCCGAACCGGCCCACCCCTACACCCGGGGCCTGCTCGACTCCCTGCCCCGCCTCGACGACGGCGACGACCAGCTGCTGCGGGCCATTCCGGGCAGCCCGCCCTCCCTGCTCACACCCACCCCCGGGTGTGCCTTCGCGCCACGCTGCCCGCGCGCGGCGGCCGCGCCGCCGGCCGACCGTGCCCGCTGCACGGCGACCAGGCCCGAGCTCACCCCCTCCCACGGCCACCTGGTCGCCTGCCACCTGTCCCTGCACACCACTGCCCACCCGTGCGGAGGCACCCGATGACCGCGCCGGCCGAACCCCTGCTCTCCGTCCGCGACGTGACCATGACCTTCCCGGGCAAGCGGGGCCGATCGGCCCCGGTACGGGCCGTCGACGGCGTCTCCTTCGACGTGGCGGCGGGCGAGACCCTGGGGCTGGTCGGCGAGTCCGGCTGCGGAAAGTCCACCACCGGCCGCATGATCGTGAGGCTCCTGGAACCGACCACCGGGTCGATCACCTACGACGGCCGCGACATCAGCCGACTCCGGCAGCGCGAACTCAAACCGCTCCGCCGGGACCTGCAGATGGTCTTCCAGGACCCGCACTCCTCCCTCAACCCCCGCCAGACCGTGGCCCGGATCATCGCCGACCCGCTGCTGGTACAGGGGCATTCGGCGACCGAGGCACGCGAACGGGCGGCGGAGCTGATGGCACTCGTGGGCCTCATCCCCGAGCACATCGACCGCTACCCGCACGAGTTCTCCGGCGGGCAGGCGCAGCGCATCGGCATCGCCCGCTCCCTCGCCACCGGCCCCCGCCTGATCGTCGCCGACGAGCCGGTCTCGGCCCTCGACGTCTCCGTACAGGCCCAGATCGTCAATCTGATGGAACGGCTCCAGCGGGAGCTCGGGCTCGCCTACCTCTTCATCGCCCACGACCTGTCGGTGGTCAAGCGGGTCTGCGACCGGGTGGCCGTGATGTACCTGGGGCGGATCGTCGAAGTCGGCGACAAGGAACGGGTGTACGCGGCCCCGGCCCATCCCTACACGCGGGCCCTGCTCTCCGCCGTTCCGCTGCCCGACCCGGCCGCCGAACGCCGACGGGAGCGGATCACGCTGCTCGGCGACCCGCCGAGCCCGGCCGCACCCCCGCCCGGCTGCACCTTTCATCCGCGCTGCCCCAAGGCGCGGGAGATCTGCCGGAGCGAGGCCCCGCTCTTGCGGGTCGCGGTACCGGGGGAGGCGCGGGAGGTGGCCTGCCACTTCCCCGAGGAACCCTGAGATCGTCATGAGGCTTCGGGGGGTCACGAACGGGTGACGTGCGGCATGTCGCCCCCTCACGGGCCTCTTGGGCCCGACGTGGTGGGGTGTCCGGCGCCCTGACCCGTGCGGGGCCGGAGCGGTCCGCTTGTCCGAGGCAGGCGAGCGGACCGCTCCGGCGTACGGTCGATCACCGCGACGGCGCCCGGGCCCGGGATTCCGCCGCTCACTAGGATTGCACCATGATCCAGGACGGTGAATCGATGCGCGGCGGGCTGTCGACGGTGCGCCGTGAGGGCGAGACCGTTCTCAGGCCCTGGCGTGTGTGGACCCCCGCGGTGCGGGAACTGCTGCGCTATCTGGAGCAGGTGGGATTCACCGGCGCGCCGCGCGCCCTGGGTGACGGTCCGGTGGACGGCCACGAGGCGGTGTCGCTGCTGCGCGGCGAGGTGGGGCTGTACCCGTGGCCCCGGGCGCTCCTCGCGGACGAGGGCATCACCGCGCTCGGGCGGTGGCTGCGCGACTACCACGAGGCCGTACGCGACTTCCGGCCGTCGTCGCAGGCCGTCTGGTGCGATCCGGACGCCCGCTGGCGTCCCGGGCTGATCATGCGCCACGGCGACCTCACGAGCTGGAACACGGTGTGGGCGGACGATCGCCTGGTGGGCGTCATCGACTGGGACCTGGCCATCCCCGGCGAGGCACTGGACGACGTCGCACAACTGGCCTGGTACTGCGTGCCCCTACGGTTTCCCGACCGTCAGCGCAGCGTCGGCTACGGCGAGTCCGGCGCGCCGTTGGCGCGACGGCTGCGGCTGCTGTGCGACGCCTACGGCACGGACCCGGCCGACGTGCTGGACGCGCTGGCGCGGTTGCAGCGCGCGGAGACCGAGCGGATAGCGCGTCTGGGCCCGCTCGGCGCGGACCCCTGGGCGGCGTTCCTGCGGCAGGACTTCGTCCCGGACATCGAGGAGGAACGCGCGTGGGCGCTGGCCCGGCGCGAGGACATCCTCGGCAGCGCCTGAGACGCCCCGGGCGAGATGCTGATGGCTGTGGGAACGGCCTGAGTGCTTGTGCCCGTTACGTCGTGCCCGAGGCCGCGTAGGATTCGAAGATCGGAACTCGGGCCCTTTCGAGGCCGGCCTGGCCTCGTTCTGGAGGCGACATGAGCAGCGCCCTTCTCGTGATGGACGTCCAACGGGCCATCGTGGACCTCGTCGGCGGCGACTCCGGATATCTGTCACGCGTGCGCAGGGCGATCGACGGGGCCCGGGCGGCGGACATACCCGTGATCTACGTGGTCATCGCGCTGCGTCCCGGCTTCCCGGAAGTCGGCACGCGCAACAGGGCTCTCACTGCCATCGCACAGGCCGGCCTCTTCGTCGAGGGCGCACCAGGCACCGAGATCCACCCCGAGGTCGCGCCCCGGCCGGGTGACGTGGTGGTCACCAAGAGACGGGCGAGCGCGTTCTCGGGCAGCGATCTCGACGTCGTGTTGCGGGCACGGGGCATCGACAGCCTCGTACTCACCGGGATCGCCACCAGCGCCGTGGTGCTGTCCACCCTGTGCCAGGCGAACGACCAGGACTTCGGCCTCACCGTCCTCTCCGACGCCTGTCTGGACACGGACCCGGAGCTGCACCGGGTCCTCCTCGATCGGCTGTTCCCGCAGTGGGCGGATGTGGTCACCGTCGAGGACTGGGTCAAGGCGATCGCCCCTCGATAGCGGCAGCCCACGCACCCGTTGCCCGTGCCACCGGCGTCACCCGTCCTCGTCGGTCATGACCTGGTGACGCGGACCGTCTCGCCGTGGCGATGGGAGCTCAGGACATCGATGCGGACGCCGGCGGCGGAGTCGGTGAACGAACGGCCCGCCCGGTAGGGGGCGTCGTCCAGCGGCCGGCAGCCGCTCGCCGGGGTGGCGTCGGGCTCGGCGTCCACGACCCGGATCGGTCCCTTGCCGGTCGGCACGGACGAGTCCACCTTGTAGACCAGGGCGCCGGTCGCGCAGGCCCGGGCGTCCGCCCGTACCGCCCGCCGTGACTCGACGACGTAGGCGGTCGTCGGGCCGGTGCGTATCACGGCCATCTTCGTGCCGCCGCCGTACTCGACCGCGGTCAGACGGACCGTGTCGCGGCCCCGCGACGCCCGGCACACGACCTGGCTGTCGTGCGTCCAGCCGAGCTTCCACGACTGCCACGCGAAGTACTGCGAGCCTGCCCCGCCGATCAGACCCATCACGTCCCAGCCGCCGGTGAAGCGGTGGGTGTCGCCGCCCGCGTCGAAGGCGTAGAGATCGGGGAGGCCGAAGGCGTGCGCACTCTCGTGGCCCACCAGCCGGTGGTCCCAGTGCCACATGTCCTGACCGAAGGTCACCGCCCATGCCGGGCGTCGGCCGTCGGCGACCACGCCCGCCGTGCCCGGCTCGTGGATATAGGTCGGAGTGAAGGAGATGGCCGACGCGTTGCGGGTGGGGACCACGTACACCATGTCGTAGCGGGAGAAGTCCACGTACGGGTCGGCCGCGGTCACGGCGTCCTTGAGACAGGCCTCGTGCGTCTCGTGGCTGAGCCCGCGGGCGAAGCCGTAGTCCGTGGAGCGCTGCGGCATGCGCGCCCATCGCCGGTGCTCGGCGATGGACAGTCGTGCCCTGCCGTAGGAGGCCTGCCTCACCCAGTCCGCGCCGGGGGTGATCCGGGCGCTGTCGGAGGCCGGGGACTCGGTGGCGGGCGCGTCGGGGAAGTCCACGAAGATCATGGCGATCCTGATGACACCGGTGGGGCGTTTGAAGACGGAGTAGTCGGTGTCATGGCCCGCGTCCGTCCAGCCGGTGGCGCCGGGCAGGGCGCACGCGAGCGGCCTGTCCCGTACCCCCGCACTGTTTCCCGCCCAGGCGGGCGGCGTGCAAAGGAGCAGCACGACGGTGAACACCGTCGACAGCAGGGCCGGCACCACCGGCCTCGAAGGAAGCATTCTTCTCATGGCTGCGCACACCCTCCGTCGTGGGGCCCGTGATCGTTCGCACGGCCCTGTGATCCTTCGCATAAGAGTGCTGCGGCCTGGGGCTGTCCGGAAGCTCACGCCGCTCCATAACATCCGCGCCATGGAGCTTGAGCTACGGCACTTGCGGGTGGTGTGCGCGATCGAGGACGCCGGCAGCCTGACCCGTGCCGCGTCGGCACTGCGGATGTCCCAGCCGGCGCTCAGCGCCCAGCTGCGGCGCATCGAGACCATGCTCGGCGGGGCCCTCTTCGACCGTCTGCACACCGGCGTGGTGGCCACGGGTTTCGGTGAACTGGTGCTCGCGCGGGCCCGGTCCATCCTGCCGGGTGTCGACGGCCTGCTGGCCGACACGGCCCGCGCCACCCGCCGCCGGGCCGCGCCGGACCGGGTCCGCGTCGGCTCGGTGGGCGCCCCGCTGCTCGGTCATCTGGTCCTGGCGGTCCGCGAGACGCTGCCCGGGGCGGAAGTGACCGCACGGTGCCGGAACTCCCCGGTGCCGCTCCTCGACGACCTCGCCGCGGAACGTCTGGAAGCCGCGGTCCTCGGCGACAACCCCGGCCGGGAGCTGACGTGCGACCGCGCCGTCGAGCTGCGCCCGCTGGTCACCGAACCGGTCTTCGCCCTGCTGCCGTCCTCCCACCCGCTGGCCGCGCGGGAGGAGGTGGGCCTGAACCGTCTCATCGAGGAGGACTGGGCCGTACCCCGGTCCGACGGCGACCGGACCCGGGAGTACTGGTCCGCCGCCTTCGCACTGACGGGACGCCAACCCCGTGCGCCCTACGAGGCGGAGGGGCGGCAACTGGTGGAACTCGTCCGGTCGGGCCTGGCCGTGAGCCTCTGCCAGGCCACCTTCGCCGAGGCCCCGGGCACCGCGGTCCGCCCGCTGTCCGGCAATCCGCTCTGGTACCGGCACGTGCTGGCCTGGCATCGCGAGGGGCCGCTCGCCCCGCACGGCGACGAGATCGTCCGCAGGGTGGGGGAGGGGTACCTGTCCACCTGCACGGCCAGTCCGGCGTATGCGCGGTGGCGCGCACACCACCCGATGTCGGCCCGGTTGACCGACTGACAGGACTTGCGGAGTTCAGTCATCCGCTTGGTGTTTTACCGAACTCAAGTCCCCTGAGGGCTTGTCAGTAACATTTCACATTACTACGTTACACATCACATGGCGCCGCAGTGGTCCCCCACGTACCGCCTGTTCGGAGGCGGCTGAAGCACCGCTGCGCCGTCATCGGCCCGCACGCCGTCCCTTCGCGTGCGGCTCACTCCACACCTCCCACACAGGAGTCATCGGTGTACCAGTCCACAACCCTGCGCAGATCCCTGCTCACCGCCGCGATAGCGGCGACGCTCTGCGCCACCGCCGTCCAAACCGGCTACGCGGACTCCTCCTCGCCCGCGTCCTCGCCCGCTTCCTCATCCGCGGCGGCTCCCGCGGCGACCGCGCGCCCGGACACGCCCACCCCGAACCCCTTCGACGAGGTCACCCGACTGGCCGAGGCCCCCCGGCCCGCCATCCAGTCACCGACCGCGCCGGGCGGCCTCACCGACGGGCGCGTGCCGGGCCTGCGCGCCGACAAGCCGAAGACCGGCAAGGGCAAGGCCGATCAGGGCAAGGGGAAGCCCGCGTCCCCCGCCCCCACCGCCACCGTCGGGAGGACCGCGGTCCCCTGCACGCTCGACGGCATCACCAGGCTCGGTCCCGAGCAGTTCGCCGACTTCCTCGCCGACCGGGCCGTCACCGCCGACGGCTGTCTGCGCGACATCCTGTGGACCTGGGACCAGCGGCTGGTCCCCGTCATGTCGAAGGCGCACGTGCAGGCCGTCTCCCGCCGGATCGAGAGCCTGGCCGCCGCGCACGACGGGAAGAACGGCACTCACCTGCTGGAGATGTTCACCTACCTCCACGCGGTCGCCTACCACGACTTCTCGCGCGACGAGATCGACGTCACCGACGCACCGACCGTGGACGCCATGCGCCGCGCGGTGTACTCCTTCGGCTCGGCCGCCCGTACCTTCGACGTCACCCGCACCAACGCCGAGTCCCTGCGCGAGGCCCTCTACGCGGCGAGCGCGCCCGGCCTGCGCCAGCACCAGCTCCCCCTGATGAAGCGCGTCCTGGCCACCATGGACGCGGCCCACCCCGCGACCTCACGGGACACCTCCTGGGCAGGTGCCGCCCTCGCCGCCCTCTCCCTCAACTACCTGGGCGTCTACCCGGGCAACCACGACAGCGCCTTCCACGCCGCGGTGACGGCCGACCCCTCCTACCGGGCGGCCCTCAAGGCCTTCGCCGACCACACCCACCTCAAGGGCACGGCCAACGCCTGGGTGGCCCGCGACGGCGTCAGCGAATACGGCAGGCTCGGCCAGGTCGGCGCACTCAAGAGCGAGATCACCTCCGCCCTCGGCGGGCTGCTGAGCACCACCGTGCGCAACTTCGGCGAAGGCAGCGAGCCGTGGGGCAAGGTCGTCACCTGGCTCAACGAGTTCGAGGCGTGCAAGCAGTACGGGGTGTGCAAGACGGACATCGAGCGCCGCATCTTCCCGCACACCTACACCTACGACAACGGCGCCATCAAGGTCCGCACCGCACTCGCCCGGACCACCGTCGACCGGCTGTACTACGCGAGCAAGCAGGTCAAGGCACAGTTCCACCGCGTCCTGGGCACCGAACAGCCGCTGGCGGGCGACACCAACACCAGCCTGAACATCGTGCTGTACGCCTCGCGCTCCGACTACGAGATCTACCACCCGCTGCTGACGGGCATGAGCACCAACAACGGCGGCATCTACATCGAGAAGGGCGCCACCTTCTACACCTACGAGCGCCGGGTCCCGCAGGACTCGACCCTCACGCTGGAGGAGCTGTTCCGCCACGAGTACACGCACTACCTCAACGGCCGCTGGGCGGTGCCGGGCTTCTTCGGCGAGGGCCCGTGGTACCAGGGCGACCGCACCACCGCGATGGACGAGGGCACGGCGGAGTTCTTCGACGGCGCCACCCGCGACGACGGCATCAAGGTCCGCAAGTCGCTGGTGCAGAGCATCATCAACGACACGGCCGGCGGCAAGCCGCGCATGAGCGTCGACCAGCTGCTGCACGCGGAGTACGACCGGGACGGCTTCCGCTTCTACTCCTACGCCGGAACGTTCTTCGAGTTCCTCTGGTCCGAACGACCGTCGCTGCTCAAGGAGATGTACGGCTACACGCGGGCCAACGACCCGGCCGGCTTTGACGCCTGGCGCAACCGTCTCGGCAGGGACGCCAACCTGCAGCGCGCGTACGACACGTTCCTGAACCAGCAGATCGCCAAGGTCAAGGACCTGTACGTGCCGAACACCACGTACACGCCCGTCGGCGGGCTGGACGCCGGCCACCCCGCCACGGTCCGCGCGTCCTTCGCCGCCACGACCGGCACCAGGCCCGACTGCCGCAGCAACGACGACCCGCAGCGCCCCCGCTTCGTCTGCACGGGCCGCATCACCGCCAACCTCAGCAGCCCGGGCAACGCCGATCTGGTCTTCAAGGACATGTCCGAAACAGTCGACTACTTCATTCTCGACCGGACGAAGAAGGGCACCAACAACTTCGCCGACATGAACTGCTCCTTCGGCAAGATCGACCTCTGGGCCGACCGTCCCGCGGGCTCGGCGGACTTCACCTGCGAAGGCCCCCTCCGCGGCTGACGGAACCACCCCGTGATCCGGGCGTGTGCCCCGGCCGGAAAACGCGTCCCAACGGGCCCGACCAGCTCGCGACGGACGTGAAGACAGTGAAGGGCCCGACGGAACGCCGGGCCCTTCACGGGCGGGGAGCGGGGGCGGGAGGAACCGTCAGCGGCCCGCGTCACCGATGACGGCCGTGGCGAGCACGGACCCCGTGTTGATCATGCTGCGGGTGACGTCGTCGATCTGCCTCCGTGCGGCGACCGGCAGGCAGCCGTCCTCCCATGCCTTGACCGCGCGGTCGCCCAGGGTCCGCTCGGCCTCCATCCGGGAGCATCCGTGCCGCTCGGCGTGGTGCACGACCTCGTCCGCCGTGGGCAGGACGGGCGGGTCGGCCAGCCATGCCCGCTCCATGTGGTGGGCGAGCGGGCCGAAGGGCCGCGCCGGGGCGACGTACGACCGCAGGAGCGTCACTATGGGGCTCCCGGACGGACACCGGGACCGCCACTGGTCGACGAGAGCGTCCGCCATGCCCACCAGGTCCGTGAGCCAGGCCAGGTACTGCGTCGTCCACGGGCCCCACGGCTCCGGCCGTACGGGCATCGCCGGACGCGGGTGCTTCTGCAGCTCACCGCGGCGGAGGAGGAATTCCCCGCCGAGATCCTGTTCGTTCCCGGTCGGGACCCATTCCCGCTGGCGCAGAGCGGCCTCGATGGCCTCGACGGTGTCAGTCACCCCGCCACCGTACGGCCCCGGCCGCGCCGGGCGCTCTCCGGCCCGCGGCTGCCCCGGCCCGCCCCGGGGGAGGTGGCGAGCGAGGTCCGGAGGGGGAGTGCGGCAGAATCCCAGTATGCGAATTGTGATCTTGTGCGGTGGAGAGAGCCCGGAGCGAGATGTCTCCCTGGCCTCGGGCTGGTCGGTCGCCCGGGCCCTGCTCGAGCGGGGACACGAGGCGGTGCTGGTCGACCCGGCCGCCGCGGAGCCGGTCCTGGCCGGGCCGCTGCGCCCCGGTGATGTGGTCGACGCGGTCGCGGTCGGCAAGGAGCCGCCGTCCCCGGCGGAGCGGCACCTGTTGCGGGGGCGCATGCACGCCGCCCTGACCGGCGGCCCGGTCCTGGAACTGCTGCGTGACGCTGAGCTGGTGTTCCTGGCGCTGCACGGCGGCTGGGGCGAGGACGGGCATGTGCAGGGGCTGCTGGAGATGGCCGGTGTGCGGTTCACCGGTGCGGACAGCGCGGTCTGTGCGGCGGCGTGGCACAAGGGCCGGGCCCAGGCGGTGCTGGGTGCGGCAGGGGTGCCGGTGGCCGAGCGGGTGCTGTGGCGGCCCGGGGTGAGTGACGTGCCCCAGGAGGTGCGGCGGCTGGTGGCGGCCGGCCCGGTGGTGGCCAAGCCGGTCGCGGACGGTTCGAGTGTGTCGGTCCACCGGGTCGACTCGCTGTCACAGCTGGCACAGGTCGCGGCCGAGGTGCACTCCGGTGATGCCGAGCTGCTGGTGGAGCCCTTCCTCCCGGGCCGGGAATTCACCGTGGCCGTGGTCGGCGGCCAGGTGCTCCCCGTGGTCGAGATCGAGCTGACGACGCCGATGTTCGACTACACGGCCAAGTACCAGCCCGGGGCCGTCAGTGAAGTGTGCCCGGCGCGGGTCCCCGCCGACTTCGCCTCCCGCCTGCAGGAGCTGGCCCTGCGCGCGCACGAGGCGCTGGGGTTCGGCGATGACGCGTACTCGCGCACCGACTTCCGCTGCGACGCCGACGGCGAACCGATGTGCCTGGAAGTGAACACGCTCCCGGGCCTGACGGCGACGAGCCTGCTGCCGCTGGCGGCGTCCGGGGCCGAGTGGACCTACCCCGACCTGATCCAGCGCATCGTGGACCTCGCGACGTGACGCGCCCACCGAGATCGCGTGCTGCCCGGGAGTGACCGCCCGGCGCTCGCTGCGGGGCCGGGCCCGAGGCCGGAGCCCGGTCCCGCCCGGCCGTAACTGGGCAGACCCGAAGGCATGTTTTAGGGTGCGCTTCATGACTGACGCCGTCACCACCAGCCTGTTCGACGAGCTGCGCAAGGATTCCGTACGAGACGTCGCGGGGCTGCGTTCGCTGTACGAGATGCCGGGCGCCGCCGCCGTCCGCAAGGAGATGGGACACCTCACCGACAAGACACGCGAGTTGGTGGGCCTCTCCTCCCTTGTCTTCGTCGCCACCGCCGACGCGGACGGCCGCTGCGACTCGACCCCGCGCGGCGGGCCGGCCGGCTTTGTGACCGTGCTCGACGAGCGGACCCTCGTCATCCCCGACGCCACCGGCAACAAGCGCCTCGACAGCATGCTGAACGTGCTGGAGAACGGCCACGTCGGCCTGCTCTTCGTCATTCCCGGCCGTACGTCCACGCTCCGGGTGAACGGCCGGGCGTGTGTCTCCGCCCGGCCCGAGCTTCTCGACCAACTCACCGCGGTGGGCAAGCGGCCGGTCAGCGCGCTGGTGGTGGAGATCGACGAGGTGTACCCGCACTGTCCCAAGGCCCTGTTGCGCGGCTCGGCCTGGAAGCCCGACGAGTGGCTCGCCCCCGATGCGCAGCCGTCCTCCGCGGAAGTGACGCTCGCCCAGTTGCGCATGCCGGGCATCACCGTCGAGGACGTCCGGCGCGCCGAGGAGGAGTCCCTCAAGTACCGCTACGCCTAGGAACTGTCCGGCGGACGCGTCCGTACCGGGGCGCACCCGGCCCGGTCATGCCGTCCGGCCGTCCGGCATCAGTTCGAGATCGCTGAAGGTGTCCGCGACCCGCGACCGTCCGCCCGCGTCCTCGTTCGTGCTCCGTGTGCCGCCGCCGTCCAGCGTGCGCAGCCGGGAGACCGCCTCCTTCAGGTGGTAGGCCCCGCCTCCGAGCACGACCCACTTGCCGACGTCCGGATGCATGGCCAGGGCGGCGTCCCGGTTCTCGGCGTCGGACGTGGGACGGTCCACCCAGATGTCGCAGTTGCCGGTCACCCCGACCGGCAGGCCGCCGGCCGACCACGCGACCGTCACCGTCACCGTGTGCCGGCCCGGTCGTTCGAGCGGGAACCCGTCGGAGCTCCAGAACACGCGGTAGCTGCCTTCCAGGGTGCCGCCCGGCTCCAGCGGGGCCAGCTTCGCTTCCTCACAGGTGATGACGAAGGGGCGGACCGGCCTCTCCTCGCCGCTCTCGTCGAGGCTCGACATGGTGGTGTACAGCGCCTCCATCCGGAGGTCGTTGGGGACCAGCAGGTCGGCGTCGGAGGTGTTGGTCAGCTTCCACGAGACGGTGACGGGTGCGCCCAGGGGCGCGCGATCGGTCTCGGCACTGACCTCGAACTTCAGCTCGCTCGCGTAGAAGAGGTTGCGGTCGGACGCCTGCGGGGCACCGGCGGGGAACCAGCCGCCGAACGGCCAGCCGCCGGGGCGCACCACCGGATCCGGCATGTGCGCCAGATGGTTGCGCACCGTGGTGTTGAAGCCGAGGCTGATCTGGTCGGGGAACACCCCGGGCGCACCGGTCGTGGGGCCGCCCAGGACATCGGCCACGCTCGGCGTCGTGGTCATGATCGAGTTGTCCGCGGCGGTCTCGGTCTCCTGGTGGATCTGGTTGAAGGCGTGGGTCACCTCGTGCGTCGCCGACCGGAGGTAGGCACGCAGTACGTCCCGTTGCCGCTGGTCGGCCGCGGTGCCGAAGTTCGGGGAGCTGCTGCTCGGGTAGCCGTCGTCGCTGAAGCTGGCCGACCCCTCGCGCGGGGCCCCGATCTGGTCGTACATCACTCCGCGGGAGCAGCCCATGGTCGCCGGGACGACCACCAGGTGGGTGCGCCACTCGGTGTCCAGGTTGGTGCCGGCCTTGCGTACGCTCGCCATGAGGGCGTGCAGGTCGGCCGTCGACCAGCAGGCGTTGGGGTCGACGCCCGCGGGTGCCGGGATGTCGGTCTGCCCTTCGGCGCGGTCGATGGTCAGCTGCCAGCGGGCCGTCGCATAGACGGTGTCGAAGAACTCCGTTCCGGTGCCGGACGGGCTCGGGACCGGCTCGGGCGGGACGGCCCCGTTGAGCGTGTCGATCTCCAGGACGGCGCGGCGCAGGAAGCTCGACACCCAGGTGAGGGTCACCGAGCCCCGGTCGATGCCGCCTTCGAGGATGCGGCCCTCGAACCTCGGTCCGGAGAAGAGCGGGGAGGGGGAGGTGCCCGGCACCTGGTTCAGCACGCATCTCAGCGACCGGCTGGGCGCGTCCGGGAACGACCCCTGGAACGAACCGGCCGACGGCTGCGTGTAGGCGAACTCGTCCACGTCGAGGGTGACCTGACACGGTTGTCCCGGCAGGGAGGCGCTCGGTACCACCAGGCGCGTGCCCTTGAGATAGGAGCGGTACTGGTCCCGGGGGAAGATCGGGATACGCCGTCGCGGGAAGGGGAGCGGCCCGTCCGCCCGGCTGGCCGCGGCGGCGACGGACTCGCCGGGGGCGCCCGGGACCACCGGCGTGTCCTCGTCGAGCACGGCACCGGACAGGGACGACGACCCCGGGGCGTCCCCGACCGGTTGCGCCACGGGTGGCGGCTGCCGGTACAGGTCGCCGCTGATGATGACGCCGTCCGGCCCGGCGGCCGGTGCCTCCCGGTCGACCCGCAACGTTCCGACGATGCTCTGGAAGGAGCCCAGGGTCGGGCGGATCGTGATCTGGTAGCAGCCGTCGCGGAAGTCCGGTCGGCACGGCCTCAGCGGAGAGGACGGCTGCGGGGCGGGCGCGTCGGCGTTCGCTGCGGAGGTGCCCGGTGCCGCCGGTGACTCGTCCTCGACCGTGAGCGGGACGGCGACCGGGACCCCGGGAGGAACCACGTCCGCGCTGTTGGGCGACAGGTGTTCGTCGACGTCGGAAGTCTGTCGTGCGCGGTCACACATGAAGTCCTCCTGGGGTCGATACGGGCCGATACGCAGGGGGGACACGGTCCGTGCCCTGTCCCTGTCCGCACCGGTCCCCGCCCCCCTCGGCCCCGGACGCACGGGCCGGACACGGCAGAGACTTCTCCCAACTCAGCCTGCGCCCCGAGAGGAAGCGCGGCAACATGGCGAGCGGCGGTCGGCCCCGGCCAGGCGAAGCCGCCTATAATTGACCGCACTATGACGGATCCGGGCGCTTCAGAACCGCGGCTCGTCTCGGGCCGCTGGCGTCGCGTCTCCGACTCCGAGTGCGCTCGGAGATACCCGGCCGCACTCACCATCGGTCCGGGGACCCGGTACCTCGCCACCCGCGACCCCGACCAGGGGCTGCCGGTGTGGGACGTGGGCACGGCCCAGATGCCGGACGAGTCGACGCTGGTGATGAGCACCTCCAGCGACGAACTCGTCAGCTATCCGGTCGAGGTCGTCGGCGGCCGGTTCACCGTCACCACCCCGGACGGGTGCGTCGTCACCTTCGAGCGGCAGGACTGACCCACGGGGCTCTTCCCCCGGACGCCGGTGCGGGGGAACGGCCGTCCCCGCTCAGCGCTCTTCGTCATGGCTGTGGCCCGGGTGGCGCAGGCGCGTCCAGATGTCCCTGGCGTGACGGCCGGCCTCGGTCCGGCTGTCGGCGACCAGCAGCCGGGCCTGCTCCGGTGTTTCCACCATCGGCCCCGAGCCGCGCAGCGGCTTGCCCGCCGTCTCATGGAGGAAGAACGCCGAAACGAGTCCGATCGCGCCCGCGGCCATCAGGTAATACGCGGGGATCATGGCGTTGTCGGTCGTTTCGAGGAGCGCGGACACCACCAGGGGAGTGGTGCCGCCGAAGAGCGAGACGGAGATGTTGTACGAGACGGACAGCGCCCCGTAGCGCATCCGGGTCGGGAAGAGCGCCGGCAGCGTCGCGGCCGCGGTGCCCGCGAAACACACCAGCAGCAGCCCGAGGACCAGGCAGCCGAACGCCGGAAGCAGGGCCCCGTCGGCGCGGACCAGGAGCATCGAGGGGACGGCGAGAGCGATCAGGGCGGCGCTGCCCGCCATGAACATCGGCCTGCGCCCCCAGACGTCGGAGGAGCGTCCCACGACGGTGATGGTCAGAGCCACCAGCACCATGGTGCCGAGGATCAGCAGATGGGCGGTCGTGGCGTTCTTGCCGAGGGTTTCGGTCATGTACGTCGGCAGGTAGGAGGTGACCATGTAGCTGGTGACGTTGTAGACGACCACCAGCCCCATGCAGATCAGCACGGCCTCCCAGTGCCGGGTGAAGATTTCCTTCAGCCGTCCGTGGCCGGACTGGCGTGCCTGCTCGACCTCTTCCTCATGGGAGCCCACGGCGCCCGATGTCCGCGCCCGGGCCGCCTCGGTCTCCGCGCGGAAGGCGGGCGTCTCCTCGAGCCGCATCCGCATGTACAGACCGATCAGGCCGAGGGGCCCGGCGATCAGGAAGGGCAGACGCCAGCCCCAGTCGGTCATGCCGTCGGTACCGAGGACCGCGGTGAGTACCGTCACCAGCCCCGACCCGAGCGCGTAGCCGACGAACGTCCCGAAGTCGAGCCAACTGCCCAGGAACCCACGGCGGGTGTCGGGTGCGTACTCGGCGATGTAGGTGGTGGCTCCGGCGTACTCACCGCCGGTGGAGAAGCCCTGCACCAGACGGCAGACGAGCAGCAGCACGGGCGCGACGAATCCGGCCGTCGCGTAGCCCGGCAGGAAACCGACGGCGAACGTGCTCACCGCCATCATGATCATCGTGGCGGCGAGCACCCGCTGGCGTCCGATGCGGTCACCCAGCGGACCGAAGACAAGGCCTCCGAGAGGCCGGACGAGGAAGGCGGCCGCGAAGGTGGCGAAGGCGGCGATGACCTGCGCGCCGGAGGAGCTGGAAGGGAAGAAGACCTTGCCCAGGGTGACCGCCATATAGGCGTACACGCCGAAGTCGAACCACTCCATCATGTTGCCCAGCGCTGCGGCCAGCACCGCGCGGCGGACCTCGGGGCGGTCGGTGACCGTGACGTCCTCGATGCTCAGCTGTTTCTTGCGGCGCCGCAGCAGGGTGCGGAGCATGCGGTCGGTGGCCACCGCGCCACCGCGCGAGGGGGCGGTGCGCCCGGCCTTCGGGGTCTTCTTGCGATCGGCGCTCACGGTCACCTGCCGGTGGGTCGGGGATCCAGGCGCTGGGGCTCCTGGGGCGTTCATGTACGCATGGGCCGTATCTTGCGGTTTATGCATTGAACCGTGTCCGGGCCCCGACGGGCCCATGACCCGCCCGTCGCGCCGGACCCGTGTGAGTGGGAGCACCGGCGCCGGTCCCGGAGGTCGCTCCCGGGATGCGTCCGGGCCCCGGCGGACGGACGCTGGAACCATGCCAGGACATGTGCGGATCGTCGTCCACCCGCCGTCTCCGTCGGGTGGCCGGCAGGTGACGGTCGGCCGGGAGGTCCTGGGCACGGCGTACGGGGTGATCGACCTCTACGAGTTCATGCGCCGGGCCGGGGTCCCGAAGGACGACGTGCGACTCGAGGACGCGGCGCTGATCGACTGGCAGGGCGGGGGCCCCGGCGTCTGGTCGTGACGCGAGGGAAGGGCCGGCCCGGAGGCGGAGCCGCACCTCCCGCCGCGGGCTCTTGCCGGCAGCCGGTTCAGGACGTGTTGTAGCGCAGCAGGTAGGCGGCGAAGCGGGCGAGGTCGGTCTCGTCCCAGTCGGCGAGGCGCTCCCGGAAGGCCGCGCGGCGATGGCCGCCGACCTGCGTCAGGGCGGCGGTGCCGCGGGCGGTCAGATGCAGCATCTGCGCCCGCTGGTCGTGCGGGTCGGGGCGGCGTTCCACGAGGCCGAGACGTTCGAGATCGGCGACCTGTCGGCTGACGGTGGACTTGTTGAGCAGGAACTGGTCCGCGAGGTCGGTGGCCCGGCAGCCGCGCTGGTCCTCCAGGTGGGCGAGGAGGGCGAAGGAGACCAGTGACAGCTCGGGGTGCATCCGGGCGGCGGCGGCCCGGGAGCGCCGGGCGAAAGCCGTCAGCTCGCGCTGGATGGTCTCGACGGAATCGTCGCGGTCGGACACGGTGGCCTCTCTTCCCTATCTAGATGTACAGTACAACCGGATTAAGTAGTTGTAGATGCCAACCATTCCCTTCGGGGGAGTCGAGGAACCACCATGAAATCCGCGACGGGCGGCGCGCTGCGCCATGTCCTCACCCATCTGCTCACCCCGCTGCTCATGTGTGTCGGCATGGGCTTGGCCTACCTCGGCGCGTTCGCCGATCCCGCACCGCACGACCTGCCGGTCGCCGTGGTGGGATCCGGCGCCGGCGCCCAGGACCTCGCGCGGACCCTCGCCGGCAAGGCGGGTGACGCCCTCGTCGTCCACACCGTCGACGACCGGGCGCAGGCGGAGGACCAGCTGCGCCACCAGGAGATCTTCGGCGCGTTCGTCCCCGACGGGAAGAGCCCCGAGCTGCTGGTCGCCTCGGCCGGATCGGACACCACCGCCACCGTCGTGCAGAAGGTGTTCACGCCCGTGGCCGCCCGCCAGGGCGCCCCGCTGAAGGTCACCGACATCGCGCCGCCCGCCAAGGACGACCCGACCGGGCAGGGCATCTTCTTCCTGCTGGTCGCCGTCAGCATCGGCTCGTACGCGTCCGTCGCGGTGATCGGCGGCGCCGGTGCGGTCCTGCCCATGCGGATACGGGCGCTGCTGGCCGTGGCGACCTCCGTGGTGGTCAGCGTGATCGGCGTGCTCCTGGCCGGGCCCGTCTTCCACCTCGTCGACCACGGGCTGGGCGGACTGTGGGGGATGGCCTGGCTCTACTCCGCCGGTGTCCTGTTGATCGGCACCGGGCTGCACACCTTCCTCAAGCGGTGGACGACGCTGACGATGATGGTGCTGTTCGTGATGCTCAACTTCACCAGCTCCGGGGGCATTTTCCGCCCCGAGCTGCAGAACGGCTTCTTCGCCTCCCTGCACGGGTTCTGGAACGGTGCCGCCTTCGTCGAGGGCACCCGCGGCCTCGCCTACTTCAACGACGCCGGCTTGAGCCGGCACGTAGGGACACTGGCCCTGTGGCTGCTCGCCGGCCTGGCGGTGACCGGCCTCGCGTGGGCAACCGAAGCCCGGCGGCGGACCCCGGCCACGACCACGGTCGCCGCCGACACCGAGGAAGAGATGGAAGAAGCCGTCGGCGTCTGACCCACCGCCCGCCCGTGGATCCGCTCGTGGCGAACCCTATTGGTGCCCGCTGTGTGCGGTGCTTGAGTGCGGGCATGGAGATCCTTGTTCTGGGTGGTACGGCATGGGTGGGCCGCGAGTTGTCGCGGCAGGCGGTCGAGCGTGGTCACCGGGTGACGTGCCTCGCGCGCGGCGAAAGCGGAGAAGTGGCGGACGGAGCGGTGCTGGTGCCCGCCGACCGGCGCGACCCTTCCGCGTACGAGCCGCTGCTCGACCGCATGTGGGATGCCGTTGTCGAGGTGTCATGGCAGCCCGGCTTCGTTCGTGGAGCCCTCGACGCGTTGGGCGACAGGGCACGGCACTGGGCCTACATCTCCTCCGTCAGCGCCTATGCCTCCCATGCCGAACCGGACGCGGACGAGTCGGCGGCGCTCCTGCCCCCGACCGATCGGAGCGAGGTCGGCCGCGAGTTGTACGGCGAGGCGAAGGCCGCCTGCGAGCAGGCGTCGACGGAGGCCGTCGGCGACCGGCTCCTCGTCGCACGGGCCGGCCTCATCGGCGGCCCCGGCGATCACAGCGGCCGCTCCGGCTACTGGGTGGCTCGGGCCGCACGGGATCCGCGGGGTCCCATGCTGGTGCCGGACGCCCCCGCCATGCCGACCCAGGTGGTCGACGTCCGGGACCTCGCCGCCTGGCTGCTCGACGCCGCGGAGGCGGGGACCGTCGGCACGTACAACGCCGTCGGCCCCATCGTTCCCTTCGAGGAGTGGATCGCGCTGTCCCGCACCATCGGCGGGCACACCGGCCCGGTGGCCACCGTCGACGCGGCATGGCTGCTCGCGCACGGCGTGGCCGAGTTCGCGGGCCCCGAGTCGCTGCCGATGTGGGCGGTCGAGCCGGGCTGGGAAGGCTGGTCGGCCCGCAACGGTTCCGCGGCGCGTGCCACAGGGCTGCGGCATCGCCCCCGGTCGGACGTGCTGGCCGACACGCTGCTCTGGGAACGCGGGCAGGGCCTCGGCCGCGAAAGGCGTGCGGGCCTCAGTGCCCGGCGCGAGCGCGAACTGCTCGACGCTCTCGACTGAACCCCACGCCACCCGTTGCCGTGGCCTCTACCGCCGCCGGTACACCGAGCGGTGCAGCTGGTCCTTGGCCGGGCCGGTGGTGCGCCAGCGCAGATGCCATTCGTCCCGGGAGACGACGGTGAACGTCCCCTCATAGAGGTCGTCGGCGCACGGGTGGCGGACGTTCCAGCGGCCCGTGCGCAGATCCAGGGAGTGAAAGAAGCGGCCGTCGGTGAAGGTCACCTCGGCGGTACCGTCCGGCCCGGGGTACAGCCGGAGCGTCCGGCCCGCCCGGTTGACGGTGCCGTTCCAGGTCAGTTCGCCGTCCTCGACGTGCAGGACGTACGCGGGGTCGCCGGACGCCCGGAACGCGGCCGTGCCGCGGAACGCCCCCTCGGTACCGGTGGCCAGATCGAGGAGCGTACGGTCGACCGCCCACTGCCCGCCCAGATAGGCCACCGCATCGGGAACGGGATGCGGGGCCGGGGCCCCGGCGGGGAGTGGATCGTGGGCGGTGGAACTCATGACCGCATTATCGCCCGGCGCCGCGCGCCACCGGTGAGCGGCCATCGGTACGGGGCCCGGCCCCTTAGGCGCCCTGCGGCAGGTCCAACGCCGAGTCCGTGTGCAGCGTGATGTGCACCGGCACGAAGCTGGTGGCATCGGCCGCCGGTTCCCCGGTGCCGGGATTACGGGCATAGCGCGGATGGGCGCCCCCGCTGATCTGCAGCCGTATGCGGTGACCGGCGGCGAAGCGGTACGCGGTGGAGCTCATCGCCACGGTGACGTCCGAGGCAACCTGACCGGTGGACCGCAGCCGGGTCAGCCCGTCGCAGACATTGGTGGAACGGCCTTGTGCGTCGACGTCGCAAAGGCGGGCGAAGACATCGGCGTATCCGGTGTCCGTCGAGATCCGCAGTTGCGCGGTGACCGGTCCGAGGACATCCATCGGCTCGGTCAGCGGCGGGCCGGTGAAGGTCAGGACGTCCTCCCGTGCCTCCAGGGCCCTGTTGTCGCGGGGACCGGCACCGCGGGAGAGCAGGGGCCCGCCCACGGAAGGGGTGGGATCGGCCGGGTCGTAGCGGAAGGTCGTCAGCGGTGTGGAGTCCGTAGGCGGCTGCCGGGTGAGATGCCCGTCCGGGGTGGGGAACCAGGAAACCGTGCCCGGGGACTGCGGCCATTCGGCGAGGTCCCGCCAGGTCTCCCCGCCGCCGACGTGCACGCGCACTCCGGTGGCGCGCAGGCCGGAAGGGTCGTCGCACAGGTGCGCGCGCAGCCATGCGAGGCTCTCGGTGAACACCTCGGGCCAGCCCTTCTGGAGCGCGGAGGTATGGGTCCAGGGGCCGACGAGCAGGGCCGTCTCGCACCCGGCCCGACGCAGTCGGCCGTACTGCTCGAGGGTCTGGTCGAGCAGTACGTCGTGCCACCCGGTGATCAAAGCGGTGGGCACGGCCAGTCGCTCGGCTGCCTCTCCCATGGACGTGCCGCGCCAGTACGGATCGTCGGCGTCGGTGTTGGTCATCGCCTCGTCCAGCCACGGCACTTCACCGAGGGCGGACGCGTGGGCCCCGCGCAGCGGCTGCGCGGTGGTGATCTCGCGCAGGCGGCGCTGCAGGCGCAGGGTCGCCTTCAGCATGGGTGCCATCCCCTGGTGCTGGAACGTCATACCGGCGCCGGAGACGAGGACGTTCTCCAGGTTGAGCGCACCGCCCGCGTGGAAATAGGCATGGGGATCGTGCATACCGACCTGTACCACCATCGCCTTGAGCTCCGGTGGCGGATCCTGGGCGAGGGCCCACTGCGTATAGCCCAGGTAGCTGGGGCCGATGGTGCCCAGGGTTCCGTTGAACCAGGGCTGCGCACGCAGCCAGGACACCGTGGCCCGGCCGTCGGCGGCCTGGTTGCGCCACAGGCTGAACTCGCCGCCCGAACCGCCGGTGCCGCGGCAGCTCTGCAGGACCACGTGGAAGCCCTGTTCGGCGAAGAGCACGCCGTACAGGGGTGACCACGGCAGGCCCCTGCCGTAAGGGGAGCGCACGACAAGGGTGGGGAAGTCGCCCTCGGTGCGGGGGAAGTAGTGGTCCGTGACCAAGGGACTGCCGTCGGCGGCCGGTACCACGAGCCCGGGCTCCCACCCGATGTCGTGCTGTTTCGCCGGAAGGCCGCGCCACGTCGCCCTCATCATCCGCGAGCTCAACGGCGGCTTCCCCGTCGGTGCGGTCCAGGCGGGCTTCGACACGACGTCGTGCGCGTGTGTGGGCATGTGGATTCTCCTCCGTCATTCCCGTACGTTGTACGAGAATAGCGGATGCTTGGATGGCCTCCGCAACCCCCGGCGATCGGGAGAGGGAAGAGAAGAACATGACCCGTCGTGATGGGACCGGCGCCACCGGCATCGATCCCCAGCAGCTCTGGCTGAGCCCCGGCCGGCCCGGCAGGGGCCGCAAGCCCACCTTCAGCCGTGAGGCGATCACGTCCGCGGCCGTCGCCCTGGCGGATGCCGAGGGGCTGGAGGCGGTCACCATGCGCAAAGTCGCCTCCGAGGTCGGGGCCGGCGTCATGTCGCTCTACAGCTACGCCCCCGACAAGGAGACGCTGCTGGAGCTGATGGTCGATCACGTCAGTGGCGAACTCCCGGTGACGGATCCCCTCACCGGCGACTGGCGCACCGACCTGAAGGCCATCGGGCATCTCCAGCGCGCCCTCATGCTCCGCCATCCCTGGCTCCCCGCCGCGCTGTCCACCCGCCGAACGCTCGGCCCCAACACGCTGGCGTTCCTGGAGCGCGCGCTCGCCGCCCTGCGGCCCACCGGGCTGGACGGCACCGCGAAGCTGGAGATCTTCAGCCAGCTCACCGGCTTCGTCACCGGACACGTCGGCTTCGAGATCGCTCAGTCCGCGGCCGCGGACCAGCCCGACCGGGCCGCGGCCGAAGCCCGCTACCTCGCCACCGTCGCCGCCGACGGACACCACCCGGAGCTCGCCGAAGCCCTCTCCGCACCCGGGCGCCCCACGGCCCCCGAAGCCACCTTCACCCGCTTCCTCGACCGCTTGATCGACGGCCTCGACGCCTCCCGATGACGCTGTCCGCTCGCCGTGTTCACGCCGGAGCGGACAAGGGCCGTGGGCTGTCGGGGCGGTAGAGCCGGGCGAACTGACCGGCGGCGTCGCGGAGAAGCACGCGCGCCCCGGGCCGGCCCCGGTGGGCGCGCGCGGCCGCGTCCCTCACGGAGCACCTTCAGGGGCAGGCCGCACGACGCCGCCGGACCGGCCTACCGCTCGGCGACCGGCCGGTAGGTGCACACATTCACGCCCGTACCGCTGGTGACCGTGGAGACCAGCTCGAACGCGCGCAGCACACCGTCGTCGGGGAAGATGGTCTTTCCACCGCCGAGGATCACCGGCTCGACCATGAGCCGGAGCTCGTCGACCAGACCCTCGCTCAGGAGGGCGCGCACGAGCGTGGGGCTCCCCATGACCAACAGGTCGCCGTCGTCCCTCGCGCGCAGCTCCCTGATGCGGGCGACGGCCTCGTCGCCGGGAATGCGTGTGGTGTTGTCCCACGTCAGCGTGTCGTCGCCCAGCGTCCGGGACACGACGTACTTCGGAATGGCGTTCATCCGGTCGGCGAACGGGTCACCGGCTCGCCCGGGCCAGGCCGCGGCCATCGTCTGCCACGTCCGACGCCCGAACAGCAGCGCCCCGGCCTTGGCCAGCGCGTCGTCGAAGACGCCGCCCATCACCTCCGGATCGAAGAACGGGTGCGACCAGCCGCCATGGGCGAAGCCACCGTCCGTGTCCTCCTTGGGCCCGCCCGGTGCCTGCACGACGCCGTCCAGGCTCATGAACTCCGTGACCACGATGCGCACGGGACTCGCTCCTCATCCTCGTCCGGAGGCACGGCACGCTCGCCCGGGCCACAGCACGGGCACCGTCGCACCACTCGGCCCGCCGCCGGCCCACCGGCCGGTCCACCCCGGCCGGTTCACCGCCACGATCCGTCTTCGGATCCGACCCTAGCCGAGCGGCCGGGAGCAACGCGGTATGACGTGACCGCGCGCGATTCCCGGCGCGGGACGCCACCGTCGGAGCTCCTCACGCGGCCCGGGACCTGCTATGCGTGCTGCACCGCGTGCACCAGTCCGGCGACGAGGTTCGCCCGCTCGGCCATGGCGTCGATCACCAGGAACTCGTGGTCGGCGTGGGCACCACCCCCGACCGCTCCCAGGCCGTCGAGTGTCGGCACGCCCAGGGCGGCCGTGAAGTTGCCGTCGCTGCCGCCGCCGACTGCCTTGCCTTCGAGGCCGGGAAGCAGGCGCCGTGCCACGGCGAAGAGCTCGACCGAAGCCGACTCGGGCATCGGGGGCCGGCTGATGGATCCCCGAACCGTGATCGTCGCCTCATCGAGATGCGGAGCCAGTGCCGCGAACGCGGATTCGATGCGCTCCTTCTCGTCGGCCGACTCGACCCGGACGTCGACGACAACGGTCGCCGCCGCGGGAACGACATTGTCCAGGGTCCCGGCGGACGCGACGGTCGGGGTCACCGTCGTGCCGACATCGGGCCGGCCGAGCGCCGCGATGTCCAGTACCTGGTGTGAAGCTTCGATCAGGGCGTTGACCCCGGCCGCGGGCTCAAGGCCCGCGTGCGAGGCCCGGCCCGCGATGGAGACGTGGAACGTGCCGCAGCCTTTGCGGCCGGTCTTCACGCCTCCGCCGTCAGCGGCGCCCTCGACCACCAGCACGGCGCCGCAGGCAAGGGCTCGTTCTTCGATGAGAGCGCGAGAAGAACGGGAGCCGACCTCCTCGTCGGCGGTCACCAGGATCTCGACGCCCGACGGGTCATCGAGCGTCGCCAGGCCGTGCACGGCCTGCACCAGACCGCCGAGCATGTCAAAGACCCCGGGGCCGGTCGCATGCCCGTCCGCGACCATGAACGGGCGGCGTTCCAGGGTGCCGAGCGGGAACACCGTGTCGTGGTGACCGAGGAGCAGGACTTTGGGTTCACCACCGGCGGACCAGTGGACGTGCGGTCCCGCTTCGCTCTCCACGAGGGTGGCCCGCCCGCCGAGACGGTTCTCGATGACAGCGGCGACAGCCTTGGCCGATGCCGCCAAGGCCTCGGGGTCGCGCGACGGGGACTCGATTTCGACGAGTGTCCTGAGGTCGTCGAGCATCGCGTCAACGCTCACGTCGACGGTCTTGTGCTTGGTCACGTCGCCAGGGTACTCGTGGGCCGTGGCGGAGTGGAGTACACCACGACCGGGGCCCGTTGACCGGGAAGCGCTCGTACCACCGGCCGAGGGGCCCTCGCGCGTTCAGTACCGGGACTCGGCCCGACCGGCCTTCACAGCGAGGTGAGCGGCTCGGCCCGGTAGGCCCGGTGAAGCAGTTCCAGGAAGGACGGTGCCTCAGGTAGGGGCACCGAGCCGATCCGGTGCACCGCCACCCCCGGCGTCCACGAGTTCATGACCACAGCCCCGGCCAACGCCGGCAGGTCGGCGCGCGTGACTTCCTGGACGCGTTGGGGGACGCCGAGACGGTCCAGCTGCCGGCGGACGATGCCCATGGTCGTCCCGCCCAGCATGTCGGCCTCGGGCCACACCACCGCGGCGCCGTCCCAGAAGGCCAGATTCCAGATCGTCCCCTCGCTGAGCCGGCCCCGGCGGTCGACGAAGGCGGCGTCGTCGAAGCCCTGCCCGACGGCCTGCCGGAGGAAGTACGTCTTGGCCACCTCCCCGACGTGCTTCACGGCGGGGAGGACCCGTTCGTACTCGACCGTCGCCAGTGCCAGCGGTCCCTGGGGGCCGGACGCGGCCGGGCCGGTGCGGACCAGCACCTCCGGCTGCGCACCGGCCTCACCCGCGGTGAACTCTCCCGTCGGCGAGTAGACGGTGGCCGTCAGCGAGACGTCGGCCGGACCGTCCTCCAGCGCGGCCCGCAGGAAGGCCCGCACCTGATCGTCGGGCCGTGCCTGACCGAACAACTCCACCGAGGCCGACCGCAATCGCTCCAGGTGGAGATCGAGGCCCCTGCCCCGGCCCCCACGCACCTGCATGGCCGTGAAGTGGGCGTAGCCCGCGAAGGCGAGCGGCGCCAACTCCTCGGTGGTCGCCGCCCGGCCGTTACGTTGCACAACAAAAGAGGTCACGCTGTCGCTCCGCGGTAGGAATCGAGAGGAGGCAGGAACAGGCCGCCCGGGCACGGTCCGCGTGCACGGAATGTTTGCTCCTGGGGCGACGTTAAGGCTTCACACCAATGGGAAGGTCAACCTCGGACGGGGTGGAATACGTGCTGATCGGGGAGTTGTCCCGGCGAACCGGGGTCAGGCCGCGGATGCTGCGGTACTACGAAGAGCAGGGACTGCTCGACGCCAGTCGTGGTGCGAACGGTTACCGCGACTACGACGAGGAATCCGTGGTCACCGTGCGGCAGGTGCGCGCCCTGCTGAATGCCGGGCTGTCCACCGAGGTGATTCGTTCGGTGTTGCCGTGCGCCCGGGGCGAGCGGCCGGAGCTCGACATGTGCGTGGACCTGCGAGCCGTCCTGGGACGGGAGCTGGCGGCCACGGACGAACGTATCGACGAGCTCCGACGGAGCCGCGACGCCCTGGCCGGCTACCTGACGTAGTCCGGAGTCGGTGCCGCGTTCATTCCTCACGGCAGCAGGGGTGTGCTACTTACCGCCGTCGGCCTCCGCGAGCGTGTGGGCGACGAGGGCGCTCGCGTGGCCGTGCCCCAGGCCGTGCTCGGCCTTGAGCCAGCCGACCAGCTCCATGTGCTTGGTCAGGGGCGAAGTGCGGATGAGGTTCTTCCACTCGGCTATCGGCCTGCCGTACTTCTTCTCGATCGACGGAAAGTAGCTGGCGGGACCCTTCACGTTTTCAGTCATGGCCGCAGTCTGCCACCGACCACTGACATCCGGCCCTGCGCTGAGCCCCCTTCAGGTACCCGGGCGTGCGAGGGGGGAACGGAGGTGGTGCAGGATGACTTCTCGCGCCGGCCCACCTCACGGCCCGGCGCGTGTTCGAACCGTCGGGACAGGCAGGGACTACAAGGTGACGAAACATCACTCCGGGCTCACGGCAGCGAGCGACCCCGTCGCTCCGCTCCACGGAACGGAGGGCGCACGCCGATGAACCGGGCTCTGACACTGCACGACGTCATCGCCGCGGGCATCGCGGTGGCCGCCGGCCTGGCCCTGGCGCTCGTGCTGCGGGTCATCCTGCGCTGGCTCGGCGAACGGGCCCGCAGGACCCGATGGACCGGGGACGACATCATCGTCGACGTGCTGCGCACACTGGTCCCCTGGTCCGCGGTGGCCGCGGGCGTGGCGGCGGCAGCGGCCGCCCTCCCGCTGACCCGGCAGGTCGGACACATCGTCAGCCAGACGCTGACGGCCCTCGTCATGCTGACCGCGACGCTCACCGCCGCCCGAGTGATCAGCGGGCTGGCGCGGTCCGTGGCGCAGTCGAGATCCGGCGTGGCCGGATCGGCCACGATATTCGTCAACATCACCCGCGTCGTGGTCCTGGCGATGGGCTTCCTCATCATCCTGGAAACCCTCGGCGTGTCCATCGCCCCACTGCTCACCGCCCTCGGCGTGGGCGGCCTGGCGATCGCCCTCGCGCTGCGGGACACGCTGGCCAACCTCTTCGCGGGCGTCCACATCCTCGTCTCGAAGACGGTCCAGCCCGGCGACTACATCCGGCTCAGCAGTGGCGAGGAGGGCTACGTCCGCGACATCAACTGGCGTAACACCGTGGTGGAGGATCTCTCCAACAACCTGGTCATCATCCCGAACGCCCAGCTCGCTGGCACGAACATGACCAACTTCAGCCGGCCCGAACAGCAGCTGACCGTCACGGTGCAGGTGGGCGTCGGCTACGACAGCGACCTGGAGCACGTCGAACGGGTCACCAACGAGGTCGTCGACGGCGTGATGAAGGACATCACCGGAGCCGTGTCCGACCACGAGGCTGCCGTCCGGTTCCACACCTTCGGGGACTCCCGTATCGGCTTCACCGTCATCCTCGGGGTCGGCGAGTACAGCGACAAGTACCGCATCAAGCACGAGTTCATCAAGCGCCTGCACCAGCGGTACCGCAGCGAGGGCATCCGGATCCCCGCTCCGGCACGAACCGTCTCCCTGGAGCAGAGCGGGGAGGCCGTGATCCCGCATCCCCGCCCGTCTCTGGACGCCGCCCCGGGCCGCCTCGGTACCACGGCCTGACCGTCTCAGCGTCCATGGTGCTGCGCCGACAGGAGCCTCAGCGTCTCGATCAGTGTGCGCACGGCGAAGCCCGTGCCGCCATGCGGCACCTCGTCGTACGGAGTCTCGTCGTTGTACGCGGGTGCCGCGATGTCGAGATGCGCCCAGGGAGTCCCGGGGGTGATGAAGTCCTGGAGGAACAAGGCGGCCTGAACCGTGTCGCCGTGCCGGTGGGAGCAGTTCACGCGGTCGGCCACCGTGGAGCGCAGATGCCGGCGTTCATGAGCGAGGAGCGGCAGTCGGCAGAGCGATTCACCCGCCCGGCGCGCCGCCGTCAGGATCGTGTCGGCGAGCGAGCCGTCGGGGGAGAAGAGGGCCCCGGTCCGGGTACCGAGCGCATGGACCGCGGCCGAGGTGAGGGTGGCCACGTCGATCACGAGATCGACGCGGCCGGGCCCGGGGCGGGTGGCGCGCACGAGGACGTCGGCCAGGATCACACGCCCCTCGTTGTCGGTGTTGGTGATCTCGGTGGTCGTCCCGTCGAGGTGCCGTACGACGTCACCCACGCGCAGAGCCCCGCCGCCCGGCATGTTCTCCGCCAGCGGCAGGTACCCACGGACCTGTATGGGAAGACCCAGCCGGGGCAGGGCGGCGAACACCCCGACGACCGCGGCCGCACCGCCCATGTCGGCCTTCATCGCGTGCATCTCGCCCGGCGGCTTCAGGGACAGTCCGCCGGAATCGAAGGTGACGCCCTTGCCGACCAGACCGACCGTGAGAGCGGGCGGCCCGGCCGGTGGCGTGTAGTCCACCTCCACGTATCCCGCTGACGCGTGGGAGCCCCGGCTGACGGCGGCCAGGCCGGCGAGCCCCAGATCCGTCAGAGCCTGCCCCTCATGCAGCGTGCAGGACAGCCCGACGGTATCCGCCAGGTGCTGGACGCGGTGGGCGAACGCCGTGGGCGTCAGGGCGTCGGCCGGGCAGTTGACGAGGTCGCGGGCCAAGCAGGTGCCGTCGCAGACGGCCAGCGCCTCGGCGACGGCACCGTGCTCGGACGTCGCCACGGTCACTTCGCGCAGAGGGCTCGCCGACTTCTGCGACCGGAAGTCGTCGTAACGGTACAGACCGAGCACGGCCCCCTCCGTGACGGCGCGGGCCCGGTCGGCGGCCGGGACGCCACTGTCGTCCGGCAGGGCGAGATCGAGTCGGAGCGTGCGCGCCGGGCCCGCCGCGCGCACCGCTGCCACGGCCGCACGGCGGAAGGCGCCGGCCGTGGCTGAGCGGGCCGGGCCCAGGCCGACGTTGAGGACGATCGAGCGGCCGTCGGGGGACGGTTCGGCGACCACCTGACCCAGTCGGGCCGTAAACCCACGGCGTCGGCAGAATGAGCTCGCGGACGCCCCCGTATGCCAGGGCCGGGCGGTGACGTCCGCCGGTGTGCCGGCGTCACCGGCCGCAACGCGGACCACGGTCAGACGCGTTCGTACGCCGTGCCGGACCTGTTCCTGGTCAGCAGCCCCTCATCCACGAGGGCGCGGCGCAAACTCACCCAGTCGTCGAGCCATTCGCCGCAGATCGCGTTGACTTTCGCCTCGCTGTAGGCCACACCGGGCTCGAACGAGTCGGTCACCACGGTCAGCACACGATGGCGTACCTCCGCGTTGCCGGGGATGGAGGTCAGCCGGCCGCGCCGGAAGTAGGACCCCGCGCCGTCGCCGTCGCCCCGGCCGGAGATTTTGACCTCCGCTTGGACCGCCAGCCGGAAGGTGTCGTCCAGCAGTCTGTAGGTGTGCTTCTCACTGTCGTAGGCGGCGATCCGCCCGTCCGTCAGCTTCCGCAGCGCCGCGGCGGCGGCCGGCGGACGGAGTTTCGCCAGGTCGGCGACTTCCGCGACGGAGGTCGCCCCGAGCGCGAGGGCCGCATAAGCGGCGCGCCGGTCGCTTTGCGCGAGGATGCCGACCAGGTCTCGACAGGAGGGCGGATGGTCCTCAGCGGGAGCCGTGTTCATGATGTCCATCTTCCGGTTGTCGTTCGGGGCGCCGAGGCCGTCGGCTGCGTGGCCCAGGTCCAATGCCACGATCCACGTGAAACGGGCTCACGTGCCACGCATCCGCTGCCACAGATCCACAGGTCCACTACAAGTACCGCGATCCCAGGCTTCGGTGAAAGCGTTATCCAGCGAAGCGGCACATTTCAGCCTGTCCGCCGGGACAGGGGTGGAGCGCCGAGCGTCAGTGGTATGGGGGTGCGGGCCAGCCGGGGTGTGCCCTTGGTGGGTGGGGTGCGGTAGGCGGAGGGTTTCTCGCGTACCGCGAGGGCGATGATCTTTGTGCCTTCGGTGTAGACCCACCGGTTGCGCTGCCAGTTGTGCAGTGTGGTGAGGGCTTGGTCCCAGCGTTCCCCTGTCCACTCTTGCCCCTGAAGATCGCGGTGCCGGGTTCCGCCGATGACGGCGCGGAAGAGCCGGGCGTCGTCGCCGCGGAGGACGACTTCGCGTGGGGGGAGTCCGGGGCGGTGGTCGTGGAGGGCGACGGAGTCGAAGCCGAGGCGGTAGGTGAAGCTCGCCTTGTCGTGGTGGGTCCGCCACAGTCGTACGCGGGCTGCCAGGCGTCGCCGGATGTCGGTGTTGCGGCTGTCGTCGGTGAAGTCGCCCTCGAAGTGGTAGGCGATGTCCCACAGATCTTCCGGTGACAGACCGGCGTACACGTACTGATAGCCCGGCAGCGGGCGAGACAGCACAAGACCGTACGACTCGGGATGCTCCACATACGGACTGAAGCGGTCGAAGTGCACGGTCAGAATGTCATTGTCCGGTGGTTCCAGATGGCTGAGCGACGGCAGCAGCTCGATCTGGGTCAGCATCGACTCGGGTGTCTCGTTCGGGTAGCCGGTAAGAATATTCCATACGGGCAGGACGCCGTATTCGGCGCAGCCGAGGAGGAAGCGTACGTTCTGGAAAGCGGTTGCGCCCTTCTTCAGCAGGCGGAGCCCTTCGGTGCTCAGGCTCTCGATTCCCGGCTGGACGGAACGGACTCCGGCGCGGCGCATGCCCCTGATGTCCGCCCATTCCATGTTCGCTTTGACTTCGAAGAACAGGGAGTGGTCGGTGTTGAGTTTCTCGACCAGGGGGAGGGCTGTGTCGAGGTATTTGAGGTCGAGGATGTTGTCGACGGCGAAGAAGTCGAGGACGCCGTAGCGGTCCATCATGTACCGGAGTTCGTCGGCGACCGCGTCGGGGTGTTTGCTGCGGTATTTCATGGTGGCGCCGTTGAGGCCGCAGAAGGTGCAGTGGGTCTTCGCTCCCCACCAGCAGCCCCGGGAGAATTCGACGGGGAGGGTGATGTCGGGCTCCAGTTTGTGCAGCCCGGCGGCCCGTAACTGTTCGAAGAACCCGTCGTAATTGGGCATCGGCACCTGGAGGGACTCCTCCGGCGCGCGCCCGGCCTCCTGTCCTTGCGGGGGCGCGGTCCGGGTGATCAGCCGGCCCTGGGAGCGAACCGGCTCACCTGCCTGGACCTGGCGCAGCAGTGCGACGAAGGCGTCCTCGCCGGGGCCGTCCACCACGGCGTCGACGGCGGGGTAGTTGGCCAGCAGTGCCCGGCCCATCGGACCCTCGCAGTTGCTGCCTCCCAGCACGATGACGCCTGTGTATCCACCGGACCGCAACCGTTCGGCCACCGCCAACGTCGGCCCGTTCTGACTGAAGGTGCTGGTGAATCCGATGATGTCGGAGGCAGAGGCCAAGAGCGCCGCGGCCGTCTCCTCCACGTGCCGGTCGGCCACCTCGCGCAACGCTTCGATCAAGGAGATCGCTGCCTCATCGATTCCGCCGGCACGCAACTCGGCGAAATACGCGTCGCGTCGCGTGGTGTCCACGTGCCGGCAGGCGAAGATCCAGTCCCCGACCGCCAGATGGTAGAGCTTCTCGGACACCATCTCATAGGCATCCGCCCATGCGTTCCGGCTCAGTCCCAGCATCCGCTGGGCAAGGCCGTAGAAATCGAGATAGGCGTAATGCGCGTCGACGTGCCATCCCTCGGCCTCGGCCACCGACCGCAACGTGCCCACCTGAATCGACGGACGCAGCACGTTGTTCCACGGCATCGCGACGAGCGTCACTCGCCCGGGGCCGCTCATGGCGCCCTCACCAGACCAGCCTCAGGTCGTAGGCGTTGCGGAGGAACGGCGGTTCCCCGGTGTCCTGCCCCGGCGGCAGTCCGTAGTGGGGGATGAGCTCGTGCCACTCCTCCAGGGCCGTGAGGATCTGCGCCCGCGCGAAAGCCGCGCCGAGGCATTGATGCGGACCGGTGCCGAAAGCGATGTGCGGGTTCGCCTCCCGGTCGAAGTCGATCCGTTCCGGATGGGGGAACACCTCGGGGTCGTAATTCGCGAGGGCCAGGGGCAACAGCACCGGCTGTCCCCGCTCGGCGATGCCGCCGACGCCGTCATCGGCGGCCATCCGCCCCGGATACATGCACGAATTGGCCCGCAGGAACTCCTCCACGGCCGCCGATCTGATACCCCGTTCGGCCAGGAACCGTGCCCTGGCCTCCTCGTGACACGCGAGATGCTGGATGGCGTTGGCCATGTGGTTCACCGTGGAGTCGACCCCGGCCAGGAAGAGCACACACAGCAGCGAGGCCCGGTCGTCATCGGTCACGGGGGAGCCGCCGATCTCCCAGTCGAAGCTGGCCGTGGTGAGATCGTCGGCGGGCTCGGCCCGCCGGAGCTCGATGTGCCGGCGGGCGTACTTCTCCAGCGCCGGGAGGCCGAGATCGGCATAGGCCGCCTCACGGGGGTCCGGCGCGGACCGCGAGTCGATCATGGCCCGGTCGATGGCCAGCAGATGGTCGAGCCCGTCCAGGGGCCAGCCCACGGCGGTCATCAGATTCTCCAGCACATACGGTCGGGCGAAGTCCTCGTTGAACGACACATCGCCCCGACCGACGAAGTCTTCGATCCGGCGCCGGGCGTTGCGGCGGATCCGCGGAGTCAGCTCGCGTATCCGCTGCGGGGTGAACCATCCGGCCAGCCGGCGACGCCACTCGGTGTGCTCGCTGCCCTCGACGGTCAGCGGGACCCAGCGTTCCTCCTCGGCGCCCTCGGCCGCGCTGACCCGTCCGACGGTGAACGCGTCCTCGTCCTTGAACGCCTCGCAGATACCCTCATAGGTGGTCAGTACCCAGAACCCCGGCCCCCGGCTGCTGTAGAAGGCACCCCCGTGAGCGTGCTCCGCCGCCACCCTCCGGTACTCCGAAGGGCCGTTGAAGAAGTCGAACTCCACGGGGCCCCTGTCCGACGGACCCGGGGCTCCGGGACAACGGTCAGCCTGCACGAGCGGTCTCCTTAGTCAGTCGGTCGCCGGCCACCGGCGGATCGAGATCACCCCGCGCCCAGGCGGAGGCGTCGAGCCCCGCCACCGCGAGGCGCAGGCTCCAGAGCCGGTCGAGGTCGTCACCGTCGAGAAAAACACCGTCCACCAGCAGAGCGTCGGGCCGGGCCAGGGCGGCGGCCTTGCCGTCGGGAGGCTGCCGGTAGAAGACGAGATTCGCGCCGCGGGCACCCGGCTCCCCACGCCACCCCATGACCTCGTACGCGTTGGTGGTCATCGCGCCGAGAAGGGTGGCGAAGTCCAGTCCGGACCGGGAGAGCTCGGCGACCTCCTTGTGGTAGGAGGGCCCCGCGAGGACGAACGGGTTTCCGCAGTCGGTTCCCACCAGCAGCCTGGCGCCCTCGTCGGCCAGCTCCCGGGTGATGCCGCCGAGCCGGTCGATCAGGCCGCTGCGCCGCTGCGCCTCGGCGGGGTCGAGCCGCAGCGCGTCCCGGGCCGTGGCCTGCCACGACCGCCTGCGGCTCGGCGTCGCCGCCTGCAGCGCCGTCCTCGACGGGCGGGTGAAACGGCGCTCCCCGCTCCGCGCCCGCCAGGCGACCAACGTCGGGCACACGAAGCAGCCCGCCGCACCCGCCCCGACGCCCCGGCGCCCCTGCCGACCGCGCCCCAGCGCGTCGGCCAGGGCATCCCAGCGATGGGACGGCGGCAGCCGGAACACATTGGGCACGATGCCGTAGAGGTGCTCGATCGACCTCATGGTCCGGTACGCCACGTCGATCGGCACCGACTCCGGTACGTGCCCCACGACGGGAATGCCCGCCCGTTCCGCCTCCCGCGCCAGGAAGTCGAACACCGGTCGCTCGAGGTCGTCGTACACCTTGATGCCGTCGAAGCCGAACGCCAGCACGTCCTCCACGACCTGCCGGACCGCCCGCTCACCGTCCACGACGGTGGCCGCGTGAGGGATACGGGAAGCCGGGCCGTCAACGACGCCGGCCGTGACCCACGGCCGGGGCAGGACGGCGTGCCGGGCCCGGTGCACGCCCGCCGAGTAGAGATGCGCGGGCTCCCCCCACATCTGCCGGTAGGCGGTCACTCCGTGGACCAGGAGGCCGACGAGGTCGGACACCGACGAGACGTGCGCGTGGGCGTCGACGAAGCCCGGAACGACGTACCAGTCGCACGGCGCGTCCCGGCCGCCGACGGGCGGCGTCGGACCCCAGCCGACGATTCTCCCGTCGACGACCTCCAGATCCCGCGGTGCCGCCGCCTCGCCGGTGACCGCGTCGATCCACGCGACCGCGCGGAAGACATGGGTGCGGCTACGGTCCGCCAGCTCCTGCAAGGCGGTGACCAGCCGGTCGCCGTCCGGCAGCAGACCCCTACGGTGACGCCACATGGCGTCCTCGGGCCCGGTCATCCTGCCCCCGTCCCGGCCGCACGGGCACTGTCGGGCGCCGCCTCCAGCAGCCCCGCCACGCGGTGCCCGACCTCCGCGAGACGGGCGGCCGCCTGCACCCGTGTCGGGCTGTCGACGAGCCACAGCCGGGCGCCGAGCCGCTTCTCCCCGGCGTGGAAAGTCGCCATGTCGGCATCGCCCGCCGCCGTGATCAGCACCAGGTCCTGATCCGGGTGGCCGCGCTCGGTCCGCCGGTGGGAGCCGTGGAGCAAGCCCCGGGTCGCCGCCCCGAGCTGGCCCCCGTCGACCCGGCCGCATGCCTCGACCATCCACGCGGGCGCGCCCTTCGCGGTGAAGTGGTCCCGCAGATACGTGTGGCCCCCCGGGCCTTCGACCGCCCGTGCCTCTTCCTCGACGGCGTCCGCGGGGATCTCCACCTCCTCGCCGTGCGCGCAGAACGAAATCGCCCGTACCACCCGGGTGTCGGCCCCCGCGACCTGCAAGGCGATCCGTCCCCCGAAGTAGAGGCCGAAGACGATGTACCGTTCGCGGCCGAAGCGGTCGAGGACCGCGCGGACGTCCTCGACGTAGCGGTCGAGAGCGTGCCCCGCGGCAGTGCCGACATGGCTGCTCGCCCCACGGCCCCGCAGGTCGACGGCGACGACAGGAGCGTCCGGGAGCCCGTCGAGGAATCCCGAGTCACCCCAGACGCGGCTGTCCATGGCCACGCCGTGCACCAGGACGAGCGTCTCGCCGGATCCGGGCCTGCTGATCCCGCGGATCACCGTGCCGTCCGCGGAGGAGACGGCAAAGGCATCCCATCCGCTGTGGCCGTTACCGCTGCGCACTCTCTCCCCTTAGCTCGAGGGCCCGCCCCAACTCGTCCCGCATGCCGTCGCGCAGGGCCAGCACCAGTCCGCGCTTGCCTTCCAGATGGATCCAACCGCGCTTGGCCCACGTGCGCAGCGTCTCGTGCACCTGCTCCTCCGTCGTTCCCGTCATCTCGCTGACCTGACCGACCGCCTGCATGAGGCGTCCGCCGTGGACGAGGGAGCGGAACAGCTGGTCGTCTCCTGCCCTCAGCACATACCGACCGGTGCCCACATGCGGGCGGTAATCGTGCAGGACGGTGACTTCCGGCCCGAACCGGAAGGAGAAGCGGGACTGCCCGTGCAGCTTCTTCCACAGTCCGACGCGCGCGCCCAGCCGACGGCGCAGGGCGAGCATCTCCGCGTCGTCCGCCTGCCGGACCGTCTGCTCGTGCTCGAAGGAGTAGGCGAGCGCACTCCGGTCGACATCTCGGCCGGAGTGGATGTACTGGTACTTCTTCTCGGGCCCGCGCAGCGCGATGCCGAAGTCGTCGGGCTTCTCGAAGTACGGGCTGTAGCGGTCGACCCGCACCTTGCTGACCGTCGACGGCGGCGCCAGGTGGGTGATGAAGGGAATCAGCCGGAGCTGCTCCTCCAGCATGCCGGGCGACTCCTCGGGCATCGCCGAGAGCAGATTCCACTGGGCGTCGATGCCCAGCTCCTGGCAGATCACGAGGAAGCGCAGATTGTGCAGGCTCGTCGCGCCCTTGCGCAGCAGCTTCAACGCACCGCTGCTGAGGCTCTCGATCCCCGGCTGCACCATGGTGACGCCAGCCGCCCGCATTTCGCCCAGCTCTTTGGGGCCCAGGTTCGCCTTCACTTCGAAGAACGTGGTGATGTCGACCTCCGCGTCGGCGAGCGCCGACAGGCCGTTGTCGTTCCTGGCGAGAATCGTGTCGACGGCGTACGTGTCGAACACGCCGTGCCTTTCCGTCAGCGTCCGGAGGGTTTCGGTGAGCTGCCGGCCCGGCTTGCTGCGGTAGACCATGCCGCTGCCGTTCTCGCCGCAGAACGTGCACTGCATCTTCTCGCCCCACCAGCAACCCCGGGACATCTGGAACGGCAGCGCCACCTGCGGGGTGATCAGCTCGCTCCACGGCAGGGCGCGCAACCGCTCGAAGTACCCGTCATACCGGGGCACGGGGGCCGACGTGGCCGGCTGGACCGTCGGCAGGGAGACCCGCAGGGCCCCCTCGTGCCGCAGGACCAACCCCGGGGCGGCCGTCAGGTCAGCCACGCTTCCGGCGGCGGACACAGCTGCCACCGCCCCTTCGCCCTCACCTTGCACCACGGCGTCGACGAACGGATAGGCGTGCATCACGGCCTGACCCATGGGGCGGTCGCAGTTCGCCCCGCCGAGCAGCACCAGCCGGTCGGGCGCACGGTCCTTGATGGCTTTTCCGACGGCCAGGGCGGGCACCAACTGGCTGAACGACGTGGTGAATCCGAAACAGTCGGCCCCCGTGGCGACCAGCCGGCCGGCGAGCTCCGCGGCGAACCGGGGAGCCACCTCCCGGAGGCCGAGCACACGGGTCACCAGCTCCTCGGCCACCCCGTGCTCGCGCAGGAACGCCGCGTACTCGGCACGGGCGGCCTCCTCGCCCTGGGCACCGGAGGCCGCGAGGGCGCCACCGAAGATCCAGTCACCGACGCCGAGCCCGTACAGCTCCTCACCGATCGTGTCGTACACGGTGACGAACTCCTCCGGGGAGCACCCCAGCGACCCGACGGCGAATTCGAACCAGTCCAGGTACGCGTACACCGGTGTGATCGGATCGCCATGCCCTTCCGAGGCCAGTGCCGCGAGGGTGGCGACCTGGATCGACGGCCGGTAGAGGTTGTTCCACGGCGGCGCGACCAGGACGAGCTTCACTTCGCTTCACTCCTCCGGGACGGCAGCCGCTCGCCCAGCCGTCCGGTCGGCAGCACCGGGTAGCCCGCGCGTGCCTTGTCCAGCATCTCCAGACCAGGGGCGACGACATCGACGACGGTGACGGCGCCGGGCCGGGTCAGGACGCGGTAGTGGAGATCGACACCCACTTTCCGCAGCCGGTCGACGAGATGCCGCAGCAGTTCCTCGGGCGTCGCGGTGGCGGGCAGCCCGTCGTCCGGACGGAACGGCTGTTTCTCGTGCGGCAGCCGGTGGACGTCGAAGCGGGCGGCGGCCAGGTGACGGGGATAGCGGGCCAGTGCGGTGGTGATCTGCCGCGCCTCCCGGTCCGCGTCGACAGGTCCGTGCTCGAACATGGTGCGGACCTGGAGATACTCCAGGAGCGCCCGTTGTACCGCGTAGGTCTGTACGGGCGACGCGCCGCTGCCGATCAGCCGGACGTCCTCCCGGCTCTCGGCATCGCAGACCACGTAGGCGGGCACACCGGTGTCGCAGTCGATGGAGACGATGAGAGCCCGGACTCCGGTCACCGCCTCGACCGTGCCGACCAGTTCCTTCAGCTCGGAGGTCAGGGTGTCGTGGTCGATGACCCGCAAGCCCGGGCCGCCGTCGGCCAGACCGAAGTACGACCGGGCGAGCTGCAGCGACCAGGCGTCCCGTTCGATCAGTTCGTTGACCGCGTGGACGAGCGCCTCGTGGAGCGTGGCCCCGGCCGCGTAGCCGGCGCTGGAGGTGTAGTGCCAGAGTGACGTGAACGCTCCGCCATCGGAGGGGTGCGGCCAGTTCCGGTATCCGCCGTCGCGGAGGAACACCGGCTGACGGTGCGGGGCCGCTCCTGCCGGCGTCTCTTCCAGCGCGGCGGCCACCGGCCGGTACTCACGGGTGAGGAAGGGCGAGTCGGCCGCGATGGCGCCGAGGCGCTGGAGCAGCGCGGACCGCCGCGCCGTGGGCTGCCGGGCGATCTCGCCCCCGCGGAGGAAGACCGACTCCGAGGCGCGGGGGTCGCGCCGCCAGTCGAGGTGGTAGTGCTCGGCGCTCTCGAAGAGCGCGCTGGCCATGCTGCGGTGCCCCAGTCCTTTGCCGGAGCTGCGCGAGCACAGCACCCCGTCGGCGTCCTCCAACCGCACCTCGTACGTGGGTGCGGAGTCGATTCCGTACTTGCGGATGTCGGCCGTGAGCCGCTCCGAGGCGAGCCAGTCGCCGACGGCGCCCAGGGCCTCTCCGATGGGGGTCTCACGCTCGGGTGGGACGTCATCCTTGAGCGTTCCGTCCAGAAGGGCAACAGTCAGCAGGTCGTTCTCGGCGGGACGGGTCAAGGATCTTCCTCACTTCCCCCGTGTCGAACACGGGTATGCCTGCACGGACAAGGCCCAGGAGCGGCTGCGGATCCGACACCACATGTGCGAAGTAGAGGCGGGTCCTCGCGATGTCCGGGCCCGAGATGTCTACGGCGCCGGAATCGGCCCATGCCGCGATGCCGTTGGCTGCCAGCTCTTCGAGGGGAGAGGGGCACGGCCGGTCGTCGGGCGGCGCGTCATAGGTGCTCAGATCGAAGTCCAAGGTGACGCAGCGTTTCAGCGGAGGCCATCTTTCGAAGCGGCGCAGGAAGAACCGCTCGGCTGACACGGCGGTCGGGTTCGACCGCCAGAGCGTCTCGGCCTGGGCGAGTTCAAGCAGCGCGCGGTCGGTGGCCTCGGCGCGTGTGGTGCCGCAGCCCAGTCCAGTGGCCGGCATCAGCCGACCGCCGCCCCTCGACACGGCGAGGACGGTCGGTGTCCGGGTGGCGCCTTCGAGAAGCAGCCTCAGCACCGGGGGTCCGCTGTCCTCCCGGTCGCCGGACGCGTGATGCGGTGAATGCGTCAGATTCCGGTAGAGGAAGGCGCCGTAGTTCAGCAGCTCGGTCAGCTCGAACAGGGCGCCTTGCAGGGCCGCGGAGGGGGACGGCCCGACAGCCCAGCCGACCGTGCTGGACAGCCGGGCTGCCTGCGCGGTGAGCTTCGCCGACCGCAGTTCACGGCCGGCGAGCCAGGGCGACGACCAGAAAAGGGGTACCCGCCGCGGTCGTTCTCCCGTCAGCGACCGGTAGTGGCGCGCCGAGCAGCCTTCGGGCGCGGTGCGTACCCCGTCGGGCCGACGGGCGGGATCCTCATCCCGGCCCGCCGTCGTCGTCGGTGGACGGGCGACCAGGGCGAAGGGGGTGCACGCCAGGAGCCGTTCCACGGCTTCGGACAGCGCCTTCTTCCGTGCGACGGCCTCGGTCGCCGCGGTGCCGTAGCCCTCGGCCGATGTGGTGCCCGATACCGGATGCACCGTGCACCGCACCGTCACCGTTCGATCCGATCGAAACGATGCGTAGGCGACCTCGCGCAGGGCGCAGTCCACCGCCGATGCCTTGAGCATGGTCCCCTTCTTCCCGGCGAACCCGTCTCACCGACTTCATGCCCGGTGTCTGGTCAGAACCCGGACCTCAGGTGGTCGGGTCGGTGTCGGACCAGGCACCCCACGACTCGAGCTCCTCCATCTCGAGGGCGCTCAGTTCCGCGTTGTTGGGATCGTCGTTGAGGAAGTCCGCCGTCATGCAGTCGAATACGACTACGGGTCCCATTGCTGTGATCCTTTCGTCTGTTTGCCGGTCGGTCTGGTGACGTCCTGCGCGGTGCCCCGCCGCGGTGAGAGCGACCTCCCTACTGTCGGACGGTGAGCGTGAGTGGTATGGGGGTGCGGGCCAGCCGGGGGGTGCCCTTGGCGGGTGGGGTGCGGTAGGCGGAGGGTTTCTCGCGTACCGCGAGGGCGATGATCTTTGTGCCTTCGGTGTAGACCCACCGGTTGCGCTGCCAGTTGTGCAGTGTGGTGAGGGCTTGGTCCCAGCGTTCCCCTGTCCACTCTTGCCCCTGAAGATCGCGGTGCCGGGTTCCGCCGATGACGGCGCGGAAGAGCCGGGCGTCGTCGCCGCGGAGGACGACTTCGCGTGGGGGGAGTCCGGGGCGGTGGTCGTGGAGGGCGACGGAGTCGAAGCCGAGGCGGTAGGTGAAGCTCGCCCGGTCGTGGTGGGTCCGCCACAGTCGTACGCGGGCTGCCAGGCGTCGCCGGATGTCGGTGTTGCGGCTGTCGTCGGTGAAGTCGCCCTCGAAGTGGTAGGCGATGTCCCACAGATCTTCCGGTGACAGACCGGCGTAGACATATTGGTAGCCCGGGAGCGGGCGTGACAGCGCGAGGCCGTACGACTCGGGATTTTCCACGTACGGACTGAAACGGTCGAACCGGATCAGGGTGATATGTGGCGGCGTCAAGTGTGTCAGCGAAGCGACGAGGTCGAGTTGCGCGGTAATCGATTCGGGTGTCTCGTTCGGGTAGCCGGTGAGAATGTTCCAGTCCGCCCGGACGCCGTATTCGGCGCAGCCGAGGAGGAAGCGTACGTTCTGGAAAGCGGTTGCGCCCTTCTTCAGCAGGCGGAGCCCTTCGGTGCTCAGGCTCTCGATTCCCGGCTGGACGGAACGGACTCCGGCGCGGCGCATGCCCCTGATGTCCGCCCATTCCATGTTCGCTTTGACTTCGAAGAACAGGGAGTGGTCGGTGTTGAGTTTCTCGACCAGGGGGAGGGCTGTGTCGAGGTATTTGAGGTCGAGGATGTTGTCGACGGCGAAGAAGTCGAGGACGCCGTAGCGGTCCATCATGTACCGGAGTTCGTCGGCGACCGCGTCGGGGTGTTTGCTGCGGTATTTCATGGTGGCGCCGTTGAGGCCGCAGAAGGTGCAGTGGGTCTTCGCTCCCCACCAGCAGCCCCGGGAGAATTCGACGGGGAGGGTGATGTCGGGCTCCAGTTTGTGCAGCCCGGCGGCCCGTAACTGTTCGAAGAACCCGTCGTAATTGGGCATCGGCACCTGGAGGGACTCCTCCGGCGCGCGCCCGGCCTCCTGTCCTTGCGGGGGCGCGGTCCGGGTGATCAGCCGGCCCTGGGAGCGAACCGGCTCACCTGCCTGGACCTGGCGCAGCAGTGCGACGAAGGCGTCCTCGCCGGGGCCGTCCACCACGGCGTCGACGGCGGGGTAGTTGGCCAGCAGTGCCCGGCCCATCGGACCCTCGCAGTTGCTGCCTCCCAGCACGATGACGCCTGTGTATCCACCGGACCGCAACCGTTCGGCCACCGCCAACGTCGGCCCGTTCTGACTGAACATCGAAGTGAATCCGATGACGTCGGGTCCGGAAGCCAGCAGGGCAGCGGACGTTTCCTGAACGTGCCGGTCGGCCACCTCACGCAATGCGTCGATCAGGGAGATGGCCGCTTCGTCGACGCGCCTGGCACGCAACTCGGCGAAATACGCGTCACGCCGCGCGGAATCTCCGCTCCGGCAGGCGAAGATCCAGTCGCCGACCGCCAGATGGTAGAGCTTCTCGGACACCAGCTCGTAAGCATCCGCCCACTCGTCCTGCGTCAATCCCAGCATCCGCTGGGCAAGGCCATAGAAATCGAGATAGGCGTAATGCGCGTCGACGTGCCATCCCTCGGCCTCGGCCACCGACCGCAACGTGCCCACCTGAATCGACGGACGCAGCACGCTGTTCCACGGCATTGACACCAGAGCGGTGCTTCCCACATCGGGCACGGAACCACCTCTCTCCGGACCGGAGTTGCGAAGACCTCATCCAGAGTGGTTCTACGTGCAATTTCTGTCAAGGCCATGCAAATGTTGGCGAGAAAGCAGCGTCATCCTGTCAGGGGCGTGCCGAGCGGAGATCGCCCGGCAGGGCAGTCATCGGGCGCCCCGAGAGCACGGCGATCGCACAGGTCACCTGCACACTGACGGCCTTCTCGGCCGGGTTGCCGACGGGCGTGAACGGCCGTCGAAGACCTTGCGGAGTCAAAAGAGATCTTCTAGTGTTCCACGGCTTGATGAGGGCACTCCCGGAAAAAGGGGCCCCGAGTTCTCGAAGGCATTTCCGCCACTTCCTGTCCCCCGTGAAGAAAGGCGATCATCGTGCCTGACCTGGTCCTTGGTGTGACCGGCCCCCGGCGGCACAGGCCTGGCCGGGCCGGACAGCAGCCACCATCCGGCCTTGATCCCTTCCTGCCGTCACGCCGAACGAGTCCGGCCACTGCCGGCCGACGGAGCCGGATATGAAGGTTTCCCTGACCGGTGCGGCGGAGACGCTGCTCGCTCCCCTCTACGCGCGGGCCCTGGACGCCCGTTCTCCCCGTCCGCTGCTCGCCGACCCGGTCGCGGAGGAGCTCCTGGCGAAGCTCGACTACGACTTCAGCCGGCTGGGGATGCGGCAGTCCAGTGCCATCGGTGTCGCCCTCCGGGCTCGGTACTTCGACCAGCGTGTACGGGAGTTCCTCGCCGCACACCCGGAAGCCACCGTGCTGCACCTGGGATGCGGTCTGGACAGCCGACTCCAGCGCATCGCACCGGGACCGGACGTGCGCTGGTTCGACGTGGACCAGCCGGACGTCATCGAGCTGCGCGAGCAGCTCTACCCGCCCCGGCCCCACAGCGAGACCGTCGCCGCATCCGTCACCGACCCCAAATGGCTGGCACGCGTACCCACCGGCCGACCGGTACTGGTGGTCGCCGAGGGCCTGACCATGTACCTCGCCGCTGACGAAGGACCGCGCATGTTGCGGAGCCTGGTGAAGCACCTGGCCCGAGGGGAGATGGTGTTCGACACCTACGCCCGGTTCGCCGTGCGGTCCACCCGCTCGATGGCGCTGTTCCGGCAGACCGGCGCCCGGCTGGCGTGGGGTGTGGACGACCCCCGTGAACTGGAGCGTGACGTTCCGGGGCTTCGGCTGGTCAAGGCCGCCAGCGCCTATGCCACCGCGGCCGACGCCGATCTCCGGCACCTGCCGCTCGTGCTGCGGCTCCGGCTCGCATTCGACACCGAGGTCCTCTCACGGCTGCCGCTGCTCCGGCGGGTAGGCCACATCTCCCGGTATGCCTTCGGTGAGGATGAACGCATTTGAGACGGAACCGAGGTCCTGGAACACTGCGCGTACCACCTCTTGCCGGGAACAACTCCTTTTCACGCCAAAGAGATCGCGCCAGCTACGCGGCTGCGTCACGCAACGGCTCTGCCACACTGCCCCTGTGCTGACCCGATACCTCCTCTCCCATGGCTTGTCCTTACTGGGAAACACCGTGGCAACCATCGCCCTCCCCTGGCTGGTGCTGTTGCGCACGGGCGACGCCGCGGCGGTCGGCCTGGTCGCCGCCGCCAGTGCGCTGCCGATGCTGGTGTCCGCGGTGGGCGGAGGAGTGCTCATAGACCGGGTCGGCCGACGCCGGCTGTCCATCGGTGCGGATCTGGCATCCGCGGCATGTGTCGCGGCGCTGCCGGTCATCGACAGCGTCTCCGGTCTCACGGTCGCCTGGTTCGTCGTGCTCGGGATCGCCGGCGCCCTCTTCGACGTGCCGGGTATGACTGCCAGGGAAGCGCTCGCGCCCGATGTCGCGTCCGCCGCGGGAATCGGCATGGAACGCCTGGCCGGGCTGCGGGAGAGTATCGGCGGTGGCGTCGTGATGCTGGGTCCCGCAATGGCCGGCGGGCTCATCATGCTCGTCGACCCGACGACGGTGCTGTGGCTCACCGCGGCCTGCTCGGCTCTCGCGGCGCTCACCACGCTCACACTGCCGCGGTCGATCGGAGCGCGGCCTGTCGCCCCGTCTGCGGCAGGCGGGCTCCGGGCGGACGTCGCGCGAGGATTCAGTGTGCTCATCGGTGACCGTGTGCTGGCTTGCATCACGCTGGTGTCGGCGGCGAGCGTGGTCGTTCTGGCGCCCTTGCAGAACCTCGTACTACCGGTGTACCTCGTGGACAAGGGCTCGCCCGGCGGCTTCGGCTTGGTGGTGTCCTTGCTGGCGGTGGGCGGGATCGGCGGCGCGGGGCTCTACGCGGCCATCGGGTCCCGCTGGCCGCGGCGTTCGGTCTTCCTCGCGGCGCAGGTCATGTCCACGGTCGGCATCGCCGGCCTCGCCCTGCTCCCACCGGTCCCCGTGATGCTGGGGGCCGCCGTCCTCGCCGGGATCGGGGCCGGCCCGCTGCCCGCCCTGTTCCTCGTCCTGGTCACCGAAAGGATTCCGGAAGAGGTGCGCGGCCGGGTGCTGGGATTGCAGAACGCGGTGTCGATGACGGCGGTTCCGCTGGGCACCTTGGGCGCCGGCCTGTTGGTCGAGTGGATCGGGCTGCGGCAGACCGGGGCACTCCTTGCCGTCGGGTGGGCCGCGGTGGCCCTCGCGGTGGCCGTGCTTCCGGCGCTGAGACACTTGGATGCCGAGCCGAAGGACCGAGGGGTGACGACGGCTGATGCCGGCGCGGTCACCCCGGCCGTGACGGAGCAGTGAGCCTTCGCGTCCGCCTGACGAGGTATCCGTCACGGCCCGGCGTCGGCGGCGGGTATCAGAAGGAGAACCCGATGATGCCGAAGCCGGGTCGGCTCTCCACGGAGACCGTGGTGCTTCCCAAGGCCGTCAGCCCTTGATCAAAGATCGACAGCCACTCGCCCTGGTACGGGCAGAAGCAGGAGTTGTCGAGGAAGGACCCGGTCAGGGAGCACAGCCGCTTGTACGCGTAGCCGAAGGCTCAGTGAGGAACTCATACGAGGAACCTCGACGCGGCCACTGACAACGCGGCGAACGGACCTGCGGCGGTGAGCGGGGGAGCGGTCACGTGATGGTGGTGTCCCCGAAGGAGACGAGGAGCCGGCGCAGCATCTCCGCGAGTTCTTCGCACTCCGCGCGGTCGAAGGGTTCCAGCATGCCGGCCTCGTGCACGAGGTGGTCGGTCATATAGGCGCGGGTGATCTCGTGTCCCCGGTCGGTGAGCCTGATCTTCACGGAGCGCCGGTCCGCGGTGTCCCGCACCCGTTCGACCAGGCCCTTGGCCTCCATGCGGTCGAGGCGGTTGGTGATGGCGCCCGAGGTCACCATGGAGGCCTTGCGGAAGGCGCCGGCGGTCAGCTCGTACGGCGGGCCCGAGCGCTGGAGTGTGGACAGGACGTCGAACTCGCCGAGCTCCAGGTCGCGTTCGGCGGCGAAGGTCCGGAGCCTCTTCTCCAGTGCCGTGCCGAGCCGCTGCAGCCGGCCGAACACCTCCACCGGCCACAGGTCGTCGGCCAGGTCGGGGCGCTCCGCGACCCACTGCTCGATGATCTCGTCCACTGCGTCGCCGCTCATCGCTCTCCCTCAGCCGGTCCGGTGCCCCCCGTATGTCACCGCCGATGGTATCTCAACGTTGAAACACTTGACGTTGAACGATCATGATGTTTTTATCTCAACGTTGAAACAATCAACCTTGAGCAAACGGAGACCACCGTGTCCACGTGCCCCCTCGTCCTCGATGCCGACGCCCAGAGCCTGCTCTTCCGCGAGGCCCGCACCGCGAATGCCTTCTCCACCGAGCCGGTGACGGACGAGCAGATCCAGGCGGACTACGACCTGATGGTGATCAACATCGGCAGGCCCGGCGAGAACGCCTGGTACCCGCGCGCCCCGCGCCTGGCCTACGGCCAGGCCGTCACCACCGTCTGACGCCCGCCTTCGCCTGCCCCGCCCAGGAGTTCTCATGTCCGACCAGTTGGTGGCCGAGCCCGCCACCGCCTCCGCGTCCCCGCTCACCGGCAAGGCGCCGTCCGGGCAAGTGCCGGCCCTGTGGCTGGCCCTCCTCGCGGCCCCCATGGCCATGGGGGCCAACGCGCCCGTACTGATCCTGCCCGCCATGGCCCGCTCCCTCTCGGTCCCCACCGCCACCGCGACCTGGCTGGTCACGGTCTTCGCCTGGGCGATGACCATCGGCACCCCGCTGTGCGCGGGACTGATCAGGCAACGGGGGCTGCGACCGGCCCTCCTTCTGAGCGGGACAGCCGTCGCCGTCGGCACCACGCTCGTCACCACCGCGCCCTGGCTGCCCCTTGCCCTCACCGGGCGCGCCGTCCAGGCCATCGGAGGCGCGGGCCTCGTGGCCGTGGCCATGAACCTCACCGGGTCCACCCGGCGCATGGGCGTCATCACCGCCGGATTCGGGATCCTGGGCGCCTCGGGGCCGCTGCTCGGCTCGGTCCTCGCGAGCGCCGTCTCCTGGCGCCTGGCCCTCGCGCTGTCCGCGGTCTCACTCCTCGCGATACCCGCGGTCTGGCGTCACACGCATCGGACACCACCCGCCGCCACCTCCTTCGACGCCAGGGGAGCCGGTCTCGTGGTGGCCCTGGCCTCGGCACTCATCCTCATCCCCACCGCGCCGCTCGCCGCCGCACTCGCCGCCCTGGCCATCGCTGTCCCCCTGACGGTCCACGCGAGGCGCCGCCCCGACGGGTTCGTCCCCGCCGCCCTCCTGCGCTCACCCGCCTTCATCGGATCCGCGCTCCTTGCCTGTGCGTTCTCGACCTCGTACTTCGCCCTCCTCTTCAGCCTGCCGAGGCTGATCGCACAACGCACACCGTGGACCACGGACGCCATCGGCACCGGGCAGCTCATCGCCCTGCTCCTCGGCTCGGCCCTGTCCTGGCTGCTCTCCGCCTCCTCCGGACGTCTGGCACCCCGCACTGTCCTCACCGCCCTGATCACCCTCGGCGCACTCGCCCCCCTCACCGCGGCTTTCGCCACCTGGGGGCCGCTGCTCCTGCTCGCTGCCACAGCAGCCGTTCTCGTCTCCACCGGCAGCAACGCCGTCCTGTCCATCCGGGCCACCAAGGACGCCCCGGACCACCAACGCCCCACGGCCATCGGGCTGTTCGTGCTCTGCTATCAACTGGGCGGAGCCCTGGGCCCCGCGCTCGCGGCCCTGCTGGTCCTGACATGAGACCGCCGCCCGGCGACTGTCGGGCCCAGGTGGTCGATCGGATGACATGACTTTTCGGATGCAGTGCCTCCACACGCGGTGGCACTGCGCTGTGCGCGCCGGTGACGTCGGGCGAAAGGGCGGGCCCAATGGTGGTATGGACACGATTCCAGCCCGCCGCGACCGGGCTCACCAGAGTCAAGTCGACGCGTTCGCAGAGCTGAGCGCCGACGCCGCCGCCGAGATCGAGGACGCATTCACGGACCTGTACATCGCTCCGTCCGCCTGTACGGCACCCGCTCCCGTGGCGTTCTGCCTGCCGGAGGGGGCCGAATGCCTACCCGGCATCGACGTCTGTTGCTCGGGATTCTGCTTCACCGCCGCGGGGGAGCTCAGGGCCCACTGCCACGGGTGACCGGCGCGGGAGGAAGAGCGGTGACCGTTCAGCTGAGCCCTGACGCCCGGTTGGTGGAAGTCGACGGCGGCGCCATACTGCTGCGCTGCGACGTTCCCGCAGCCGCCTGGGTATCTCCTGCCGCGCTGGACTGGGCACGTGGTCTCCCTGTGCCGCCTGAGCACACGGCCGACTACGCGCGGTGTCTGGAGACATGGCGGTCGGCAGGCCTCGTCAGGGGCCAGGGCCTTCGAGACGATCCGGCTCTCGCGGAGAACCCCGCGGGCCGGGAGGGGGCGGGACCCGGCCGCATGAGCGCATCCCACCCGGTACTGGTGGTGGCGTCCTCTCCCGACTGCGGCTACTGCCGACAACTACGGTCTGATCTGGACGCCAACCGGCACACTCTGATCCACCGAGGTGCGTCGGTGCTCCTCCTGGGCGAGGGCAGTCCCCTGACGTGGGGTGCCGCACTGGAATCGGACCGCGCCGACGAGCTGGCCGCGACGTACGCGGAGCTGGGGCGGCTGGGCACCCCTGCCGCGGTCCGGCTGTCACCCGGCGGTCCCCACCGGGCGGTGCGCGGATTCGAAGCGGTGACCGCTGCCCTGGTCGAGCTCAGCGGCTCGGAACCGGGCCGGGTGATCTGCGAAGTACCGACTTCCTGCTCGGTCGGAGTGAACGGTGCGCCCGTGGACGCATTGGTCATCGCGCGGGCCGGTGCGAGGGCGGTCGGGATCGCCGCGCGGGGCGAGGGGGCAGTGCGGATGGCCACGCTCGCGGCGGAGGACACCCCCGCAAGCAACACCGTACGGGGATACGTACCGATCACCCTGCTCGTGGAACGTCCCGGAAACCTGTGGTTGGTGTTCCGCGGTGGTGAGCTGGCAGCCCGCTCCCGCAGCGAGAACGAGACACTGGACGCCCTGAGACGTATCGTCGCCGGGTTCGGGCCTCCCGGGCCCCGGCAGGTGCGGCTGATGTGCGGGGCGCTCACGCGGACCGAGGGAGAGCGGGCTCTGCTCTTTCCCAGAAACTGGATGTCGTATCTGGTGGAACACAACTCCTCCCTGGCGAGAGCCGGTTGGCGACTTGCCCCCGATCCTTTCGCCTGTCTGGAGCCCGGCCCGGACGGTGCGCCCCTGCTCAGCCACCCGTCGCGGACGGCTGGGCTCGTCCAGCGCACACCGGTGGTGGGAGTGCTCGTTCCACGACCGACGGTGGTGACGCCGGGGCCGGCCACCCGGGCGAGGCTGCTGACCCGGATCGTCAATTGGGCTGTGCGGCCCGTGTCACCCGATTTCGTCGGGACCGTCTGCGCGTGGGTCGCCGACTTGCCCCTCCATCTGGGCACACAGGAAGAAGCACTCGCTTTCCTCTCCCGCTCTCCGGACGCCGTATGAGCAGCGGTTCGCAGGAGAGGGTTCTCAGTAGAGGATGGAGGGCAGATACGCTCCGGCGGGCTCGTTGTAGAGCCCGATGGTCATCAGGCTCATGAGCTGCTGGACTTTCAGGCCGCGCCGCAGACACCACTGGAGCAGGGCGCTGTTCCGCGCGGGGACGAGGATGCCGGGGCCGCCGAAGGCGGGAGCCGCGGCGATGAGCGCTCTGATGTCGTCGGTGCTCTCACCGACCGCGTGGGCGAAGAACGACAGGTCCGTGGCGTAGCCGGTGATGCGCCCGTCGTGCTCGGTCACACGGGCCGTGCCCATGGCGATCGCGTCGCTGACCTCATCGCTGCGATCGGCCCCGTGGACCTTCCGGCACACTTCGTCGCAGGCTGCCAGGTCCGCATCGGTCGCCGCCCGCACTCCGTAGCCGGGCACGCTTCCTCCGATCGGCTGCCCCTGCAGACACGCCAGGGTTTCGCGGAACTCGAAACCGAGGCCGGCATAGAGCGCGAACGACCGTGCGTGATAGCCGCTCTGCAGCAGCCGGATTCCGGGTGCCTGCCGCTCGGCCGCCCGTCGCATGACGTCGTGCATGAGACGGCGCCCGATGCCGCCATTCTGGGTGGCCGGGTCCACGGTGATCGGCCCGACACCGACGACGGGCGACCGCTCGTCGAGGAAATTGCTGCCCACGATCCGGCCGTCGAGTTCGGCGACGACGCTGTAGAAACCGGGGTGGCCGATCAGCGTTCCGCACACTCCCGCGGCCACGTCCGCACCGGGAAAGTCGGAAGCGAATCCATGCTCACGGGCGATCCCGGAAAACGCCTCGAAGCAGATCCTGCCGCACTCCGTAGCGTCATCCGCCCTTCCGGGGCGCAGTACGAGATCCACGATGGCATCTCCTTCCGGCCTGCAACCCGACCGAGGCTCTCCTTCCATCAAACGCGCTCGCCGCCGCATCGGCAAACGGGTCTCCTCGGCCGGCTTCCCGGGCGCCGACGGCGTCATCCGTAGAGGAGGTGGGCGCGGCGGTCGGCGTCGAAGGCGGCGAGTTCGTCGTGCCAGGACGCGGTGATGTCGTCGAGGCCGGCCCCGGCGTCGGTCATGGTGCGCAGGCGGTCGGATCCGGCGAGCTTGTCGATGAAGTGATCGGTGCGCCAGGCGAAGCCCTTCCAGGTCTTCCTCGCGGTGAGCAGCAGCGCCACGGCGGTGCGGACGGGGTCGTATGCGGCGCGGTCGTGGACGTGGATCTGGAGACCGCCGACGACCTTGCCCGCGTACCTGGAGAACGTCGGCGTGTAATACGCCTCGCGGAAGTGGGCGCCCGGCAGGCCGAGGCCGTTCACGGCGTCGGCCCAGGCGCCGTCGACGCCGGGGGCGCCCAGCATCTCGAAGGGGTGGACGGTGCCGCGGCCCTCCGACATGTTGGTGCCCTCGAAGAGGCAGGTCCCGGAGTAGACCAGGGCCGTCGCGGGGGTGGCCATGTTGGGGCTCGGCGGAACCCACGGCAGGCCGGTCGCGTCGTAGAAGTCGCCGCGACGCCAGCCTGCGACGGGAACGACCTCCAGATCGACCCGGCGGCCGGCCGCGGCGGGGAGGAACCGGTCGTTGAAGAGGAGAGCGAGCTCGCCGGGCGTCATCCCGTGGGCCTGGGCGATCGGCTCGCGGCCCACGAAGCTGGCGTACTTCTTGTCCAGGACCGGGCCGAGGGCCTGGCGTCCGCCGACGGGGTTGGGCCGGTCCAGGACGACGAACCGCCGACGGGCCATGGCGGCGGCGACCATCGCGTCGTAGAGGGTCCAGTTGCAGGTGTAGAAGCGGGCCCCGCAGTCCTGGAAGTCATGGACGATGGTGTCCACCGCGGAGCGGTCGATCACCTCCGCGAGGGCCTTGCCGCTCCTGAGGTAGGTGTCGAAGACGGGGAGCCCGGAGGACCGGTCGACGGTGTCACCCTCCGACTTGCCGGCCTGCGGGGTGCCCCGGTAGCCGTGCTCCCCGGTGAAGATGGCCGTCACCTTCACCCGGTCGTCCGCATGCATGACGTCCACGATCGAACGGCAGTCACGGGTGACGCCTGACATGTTCGTCAGCACCCCGACCCGCTGTCCCTCCAGCATCCGGTAGCCGTCGGCGGCCAGATTCTCGAACCCGGGCCGTACGGAGGGCAGTACGGGGCCCTTCCGCCTGCGGCCACCGTCGGTGCCGGCAGCGGACCCGTTACCGGGCGTCAGCAGCATGGCCGTGCCGGCCGTTGCCGCAGCTCCGAGGAGCGAGCGCCGAGAGGTCGTCATGGCCACGGACAGTAGCGGTAGCGGTGCAGGGGCATGACCGGGGCGCGCGGGGTTGGGCCGTGTGAGAGCGCGTCGGTATGACGTCCGAGGGCGGGTGTGAGAGCCGGAATCGGCTGTCACACCCGCCCTCGTCGGCGCACCCCTGACTGCTTGTCAGGACCTACCGGTCATCAGCAGGTGGGGCCGGCCGGCGGAGTCTCGAAGGTCTGACCGTTGGCCTGGAGCAGCCCCACGTACTTCTTGTTGCAGGGGTAGCTCATGTTCCAGGTCGTGTTGGCCCGCTCGCCGGTGCTGATGGTCTTCCACGGGCCCCAGTCCGCGCTGTTGGTGCGGAACCCGAGGCGCGCCTGGATGGTCGAGCCGGCCTTCTTGGTGTAGAAGACCTCGATGCGGGAGGGGCTGGTGTTGAGCGAAATGCAGAGCTGTCCGTTGCTCATGCTCGTGCACTTGACCCTGTCGCTCCCCGACGCCGCGGCCGGTGCCGACGCCGGCGCTGACGCCTGAGTCGACGCCTCACGCACGGATGCGTGGGCGGGCGCGGCGATGAGCGAGGTGCCGGCTGCTACGCACGCGGCGACAGTCAGAGCGATCCGACGGCTCATATGGTGTTCCCCCTGGTGGTGTTGGTCAAGATCAACGGTGGCGAGACTACAGGGAGGTGATCGTGTTTTCCATGGTTGGAAGGTGCCGATGATGACTGATCCGGGCGGGCCAGGTGCGGGCTGCCGGCCGCTGCCGGACCCGACAGGACCGGGCACAGGATGTCGGGTCCGGCAGGGTGGGTTCCTCCTAACGTGAGTGATCGAAAGGGAAGGAGGCCGCGGTGCTGGAGTCACTGAACCAGGCCATGGAGCACATCGAGGGCCGCCTCGATCAGCGGATCGAGGCGGCTGACCTGGCGCGGATCGCGATGACGTCGGAGTACCACTTCCGGCGGTTGTTCTCCGCGTTGGCAGGGGTTCCCCTGTCGGAGTACATCCGGCGCAGGCGGCTCACCGTCGCGGGAGCCGAGGTGCTGGCCGGGGACCGGACGCTGCTGGAGATCGCGGTGCGGTACGGCTACACCTCGGGGGAGGCGTTCGCACGGGCGTTCCGCGCCCTGCACGGCGTCGGTCCCGGCGAGGCCAGGCGGTCCGGTGCGCGACTGCAGTGCCAGCCGCGGTTGTCCTTCCGACTCACCGTCGAAGGGAGCAGCAGCATGCGGTACCGGATTGTGGAGAAGGATGAATTTCGAGTGGTGGGCAGGAAGGCACGCGTCCCCCTCGTGCACGAGGGGGTGAACCCGGCCATCGCCGCCTTCATCCGGGACATCGGCCAGGACACGCTGCGCCGCATACGGAGCCTGTCCGATCAGGAGCCGAAGGGAATCGTCTCCGTGAGTGACCAACTGGACGACAGCCGAGCCGAGGGAACCGAACTCGATTACTACCACGGGGTGGTGACCGGCGCCGCCGTGCCCGAGGACCTGGACGAGCTCACCGTCCAGGCCGGGACGTGGGCCGTCTTCGAGAGCTCCGGACCGTTTCCGCAGGCGCTCCAGTATCTGTGGCGGGACGTGTTCACCCAGTGGTTCCCGTCCAACCCCTACCGGAGCCGGCCGGGGCCCGAGATCCTGCGCACCCAGTTGTCGCAGGACGGGACTCAGGCTGACGCGGAACTGTGGATCCCCGTGGAACGGACCGCGGTCTGAAGATGAACCTCCAGGATGACCGCGGTGCCCGCGACCGTTCGATCCTCGTGCATGGTGATCCGCTCACCGGGCCGGACGTGCTTCCACTGGGAGGGTGTGAGGGGCACGAGGCGAACCGTGGCCCGCCCGCCGGGCTCCAGATACGGCATGTCCTCCACCCAGAGCCCGGCGATGTCGACCGCCGGTTCACCGGTGGGTGACAGGTGCCCGATGTCCCACATGGGCCGGAGAACTCCGGGGCTGGGGATCGGCGTGGTGCGTCGTGCCTCGGCGGCAGGACGGAGCGTCAGGTCCGCCCGGATCACGCCGTTGCGGATCTCGGAGCACCGCCAATGGCACCAGGCCGCGCTTCGCTCGAGCCGGAGCTGGTCAGCTGCGTCGGCGAGTTTCTCCCAGAACGGGAGGGGGAGTGGATGACCGTCCCCGAGTTCCTCCAGCAGGCCGAGGGCGATCTCCCACTCGTCGTGGACGAGGTAGTCCCAGATGTCTCCCACCGTGATGTCGTTCTCGGTGGCGATCTCTTCCGGCACCAACAGGGAAACCGATTCGAGCAACTCAGGGACATCCATGCGGTCATTGTCGACCACCTCAATTCACTACCCCTCCTGCGCCCCCGTATGCGCGCAATGCGCCCCCACAATGCCGCCGTGCGCCCAGAGATGTGAGGCGATCTGTTTCGGTCAGCGGCGCTGGCCTTGATACTGACGTAACGCCATGGGCGGGCACGGACGGGGGAGAAACGGTGGCACGCAAGCGAGCACGCGAAGACGCACCCGATCGAGCATTGATCACAGAAATTGCCAAGGATGTGATCGAGGGGATAGCCCGGGAAGAAATGCCGATGTTCTCGGCGGCCAGCCAGGCATACTTCGCCGATCCACAACGGGCGATCTCCGGGAGAGGGTCACGGCAGGCGCCGCTCGGCTTCGGATCCGGGATGGTCGAACTCATCTTGACGCCCATCGTGCTGGCCGCCACAGCCAAGGCCGTCGAGTGCCTGGCCGAAACCATCCTCGAGCGCACCCCGGGAGAAGGCACCACCGCGGCCCTGCGACGGATCTTCCGGGTCGGGCATCGTTCCCCCGGCACCCCGGTACCCGATGATGCTGATCAGAGGACACCCTCCGGAGCCGTCGCCGTCGAATTGCGGCAGGAAGACATCGAACGGCTCAGGCAGGTGGTGGAAGCCACCCTCCATGAGTGCGGGACCGCTCCGGAAAGTGCCCGTCTGATAGCCGACGCGATCATAGGCCGGTGCCGGACTCCACGGCCGACCAGCTAGCACCGCGGCACCGCGATGACCGCGATCAGGGAAGCTTTCACCGGGCGGCGTAACGGACACCGCGCATCACCAGGCCTTCCCGGTGGTACCACCAGCCGGCTCGTCCTCCTGATCGCGGCAGTGGGTGCGGGCGGGCTGTATGTGTTCCTTCAGACATACTTCCTCGTCCCACAGAACGCGGACTTCTTCTTCGGCACGTTCAGCCGGTGCTTCCAGGACCCTCGGATCGGGTTCCCGCAGCAGAGCAGCCATGCCTTCGAGGAAGCGCGGCGCCTGATGTCGGCCTGTCAGCAGCCCGCTTTCGTCCACCAAGCGCAGTGGGTCGGCATCGGCTTCTTGCTGCTGTGCGGCGTGTCGTTGGCCTGCTACCTTTCCCACCCCTGGTGGGTGACCCGCAGCAGGTGCGAGAGATTCCCAGCACTGCCGAGCCTGCGTTCGCGCCCGCTGTCGCGATTTCCGTCGAAGGACGACCCCGACGGGCGGGAGATCGCGGAGTACCTCGACCAGCAGTGCCGCACGGTCGGCGTGCACCCCCCGCCCGTCTGGATGCTGGACGCCCTGGCACGTTCGTCCAATGGGCTCGCCTTCGGGATGCCCTGGCGGCGGCGCGTCATCATCGACGCCCCGCTGGTGAGGTGTTTTCGCACCGATCGCGACGTGTTCCGCGCCGTGATCGCGCATGAGCTGGCACACCTGCGCAACCGCGACGTGGACAAGACCTATCTGGCCTTCGGAATCTGGTGGGCCTTCCTGACCGTCGCGGTGATGCCCTTCGGAGTACTGACCCTGCACAGCGCATGGTCCGGCGGGCCACCCGTGATCCCTCCCGGCGCCGTGCGGTACCTGGTGGACGTCCCGCATGCCGTGGGGCTGATGGCCGCCCTCACCGTGCTCGTCCACCTCATCCGGAACTCGGTCCTGCGGGCTCGCGAGTTGCACGCCGATGCCACGGCTGCGGCGCAGCGCGGGTACGAGGGTGCGGCGGCGATCCCCCGCGCCCTGCTGGACCCCGCCACGGCAGGCCAAGGCCACGGTTCCGCACGCGTCGCCCTTGGCCGGCTCACACGCCGACTGGGGTACTGGCCGACGCCCGAGAAGCGGCAGCGCGTCCTGCGCGAACCGGCCCTGCTCACCCGCCCGACGGTGTGGGAGCTGCTGGGCGCCGGAGTCGTGGCAGGCGTCTTCACCGCCAGTGCCGACGACCTGGTGGACACGCTGTTCCGCCTGCTCTGGGGCAAACTCAACACCCGCATGGGTGATCTGACGGTCGGCTGTGCCATCGGCGCCGCACTCACGGGAGTGCTCGCCGCAGCCGTGTGGCGCACCGTCGCGGCGTCCGATCTGGAACCTCGGCCTCCCAGGGCCGCATGGCTGGCGCTTCCCGCCGGGCTCGTCGGGGGATACCTCGCCGGAGCCAGCCTCCCTCTGCTCACGGACGGAACCGAGCTGCCTGCCACCACACTCGAGGGGCAGGGCTTCGGGTGGCTGCTGAGGGCGGGGCCGGTGCTGCTGGCCGGTGCCGTGTGTGCCACGGTCTGGCTCGTCTCCGTGGCGCGCGGTCTGCTTCCCCGGGCCCGTGGCCGCAGGGCCCTGTACGCGGTGGTGGCCACGTCCGTCGTCTCCTTCGCCCCGTGGTTCGCCGTCTGGTACTCCGTCCGGCGCACCGGACGGAGCAACGGGTTTCAGCCCCTGCTGGGGGACGCCCCGGACATCGGCTCCTCGATCGGCTGGTACACGGCACTCAGCCGGTGGACAGGCTTCACATGGCAGCCGCTCACCGTGCAAGGGCGGCTCCCGTTCGCCCTGGTGGGTCTGATGCTGCTCTGGCTCGTACCGCTCGCCTTGCTCCTGGTCGTGGGCAAGGCAAGCGGCACCCACGCGGACGTCCGGCCACAGATCAGGACGGCGCTGCTCCTGGGCCTGGCCGGAGGGGCATCAGTGATCGTCACGGCCGTGGCGTTGCCGTTTCTCGCGCGGGCCGCACTGCCACCCGCTGTTCTGCACTATCCCGGAACGCAGCAGGACATGGGGTTCCCGGGCGTCTACTGGCACACCTACATCGCCCTCGCCTGCGTCGCCCAGGGCGCTGTGGCCATGTCGATCTCCGCCACTGTCCCAAGGCACCGGCCCGCGCTCGTCCTGCTCGGCACAGCACTGACCGCGCTGGCAGCGGATCTCGGCCGCGCGTTCGCCTTCGCGATGGCCGGCTGCACGCGCCTCTTCGGCGCATCTGTCCGCCAGTGTTCCGTCCCGTTCGTTCCGGAGGTCCTCGCGGAGGACCTGCGGACCATCGCCCTGCGCGGGTTGGCGGCCGTAATTCCCGCGACCTTGCTGGGAGTCGGCACAAGAGCGCTCGCACAAAGCCGGACGGCCACACAGCACGGCACGCGCACCGCGAGCGGGCGCCGGAAACACGACCGGACCCGTACGTGGCTCCTGGCTACGGCCCTCATCGTCCTCGTCGCAGCCGACGTCGCAGCAGTGGCCCTCGCGCTTCCCGGAGACCACGACGTCTGGAAGACCTGGCTCAGAGGCTGATGCCGCCTCCTGGCCCTCACGGGAGGGGACCATGCCCGGGCGCGTGGGCGCCGCCGATGTCAACGGATGCCGCGATCGCCGGGCCGTCCCCGTGAGGGTGACGGCCCGGCGGACGGAGCGAGTTGCCTCAGCCTGCGCGTTCGGCTCTCGGCTCTCGACCTTGAGTGCTGGGCTCAAGGCTCCGTGGTGTGCACGCTGGTCAGATGCGCGTGTCCTCCACTGCGGGGACGAAGGGGCTGCTGCTCTTGTTCCCCTTGAGGGAGCGGCGCGGCGCGGGCGCCGTGGTGGACTTGCTGCAGAACGCGGGCTCAAGGGTGTTCGTCAGGCTCTGGGTGACGGCACCGTTGTTGGAGGCGTTGGCGAAGAGCACGACGGTGCGCTTGCCGTCGGGGGTGGCGAAGGTCTGCGTCTGGTAGCCCTGGACGATTCCGCCGTGGCCGAGGACCTTGCCGCAGGAGAGGGTGATCTCCCGCAGGCCCAGTCCGTAGCTGATCTTTGCCGTGTTGGTGGGAAGCACGCTCGCCATCTGCCGCAGTGAGTCGTCGGACACCAGCCCTCCGGAGCTGCCGGCGAGCAGAGCGGTCAGAAAGCGGTCGAGGTCGGAGGCGGAGGAGACGACGCCTCCCGCGCTCCAGATCCAGGACGCAGTCTGCTCGGTCGAGTCCAGCAGCGGCTTGCTGCGGTCGTCATTGGTCAAGTAACCGGTGATGCGCGGGCCGGCGATGCCCTTCTCCGGCACGGTGAACGAAGTCTGTCGCAGCTTCAGCGGCTCGAAGATCTGCTCGCGCAGCAGCTCGGAGTAGGGACGCCCGGTGAGGTGTTCGACGGCCATGCCCAGTAGCACGTAGCCCGTGTTCGAGTAGGCATACGCGCCACCCGGGGCGTACTGCGGACCGCGCTTGACCGACATGGCCACGAGGTCCTTGGGCTCGTATACGTTGTTGCGGATGCGCTTTTCGAAGGCGTCGGTGGTTTCTTCACCGCTCTGCTCGAGGAGGTTGTTGGTGTGGTCGTACACCCCGGCGCGGTGTTCCATCACCTGGCGCGCGGTGATGGGCCAGCTCTGCGGGAGAGTCCCCTCCGGCAGATAGTCGCGCAGCGGCTTGTCCAGGTCGATGCGGCCCTGTTCGGCGAGGCGCATCACGAGGACGGAGGCGAACATCTTGCTGTTGCTGCCGACTCTGAACCGCCAGTCGGTGTTCATGGGCGTGCCGTCCAGATCGGCCTTGCCGATGGCCAGCGACCGGTCGAGCCCGGGGTTGCCGTGGTCGCGGATCACCGCGAACGCGCCCGGTGCGCCCGAGTCCACGACGCGTTGCAGCGCGGCCCGCACCGCGGAATCGTCCGACGTGACAGGGGCCTGCTGGGCGGACGCGCTCACCGCGCCGCCGGCCACCAGCACCACAGTGGTTGCGAGCGTGGTCACCGAACGCGTGAGCCTGGTTGTCACCATAAATACCTCTGTCCCCCGGTGACTCGCAGAGAGTCCCGGTTTCCTCACCTGTATGGGACCAAGATCGTATATGGGTGCTGGGGCCCGTTCCTCCGTGGTGCAGGTGTCCGCAGCGACGCCGGCCCTTAGCGGGTTGATGGTGCCGAATCCTCGAACGTGCAGGCGTGCTCCTCGCTACGCTCGGCAGGCCGGGGGTGCGGTGCGGGGCTCGACCTACGCGGCCCGCAAGCGCGTTCTGTTCCAAGGCGCTCCTGGAGCTTTCCGACCACCACCGGAGCATCGAAGGACCCTTGTGACGGAAGACGCGTGGGAGTTGGTCAGGCGCCTGACCGAGCGGCTGGACGACCACAGCACGCTGCCGGTCGAACAGCGGCGGATTCTCCAGACCCTGAAGATCAGCGAGGAGGCCGGTGAGGTCGCCGAGGCGGTGATCGGCGCGTTGGGGCAGAATCCGCGCAAGGGGTTCTCCCACACCTGGGACGACGTGCGGGCGGAAGTGTGCGATGTGATCACCACCGGCATGGTCGCCCTCAACCGGCTCACCCCCGATGCCGCCGAGGTGTTCGCCCGGCATCTGGCGCGCATCGCCGAACGCGATCTCGGAGAAAGGCCCCAGTCCGTCCAGGCGCCTGCCCCTGCGCCGTCACCGTTCGCAGGGACCGCTGCCCTCTACCGCCGCTACCGCTCCGGGCCGCCGGCCCCGGCCGCCGCTCTGCTGGCCCGCTCGGTCGCCGACGTGGCCGAGCCGGTCCTGCTGGATCTCGGCTCCGGTACCGGTCAGGTGCCGCTGGCGCTGCACGCGGTGTTCGCGCAGGCCGACATGGTCGAGCCCGATGCCGGCATGGTCGCCGAGACCGAGCGCCTCCTGCCGTATCTGCGGGGACCAGGGCAGTCCGTGCGCCTGCACCAGGTGAAGGCCGAAGACTTCATCCCGCCGTCCGGGACCTGGCGCGCGGATCTGGTGACGATCTGCAGGGCCTTCCACCGGGTCGGCCGGGACACCGTCCTGCGGCAGCTGGACGCCTGGACCACTCCGCAGGCCACGGTCGCGGTCATGGGCGACAGAAGCCCGTGGACCCTCGACCATGGCTGGGCCAAGGCGCTGCGGCTGCTGATCCAGTCGTTCCTCGGGGACGACCGGTGCACCGGCCCCGGCGATATCTGCGACACACAGGGCCGTCCCTACGCCGACGTCCTTGCCGAATCGGTCTTCGGCGATGTGCGGGAGTACCGCTTCGAGGAGCAGCGGGAGTGGACGCCCCGCCAGGTCATCGGCTGCCTCTCCTCGACGTCGTTCGCCTCTCGGGCCGCCTTCGGGGACCAGTGGCAGGCCTTCGAACGGAAGGCGCTGCGGCTGCTGACCGAGCACTGCGACGAGGGGACCGGCCTGCTGACGGAGGACAACACCTTCACCGTCCTTCTTGCCAACCGCCCGTAAAGTGCCGGCGTTCTTCAGCCTTCCAGCAGCGGACGCAGTTGGGCATGAGCCCACCCGCTGAGCGGGGTGGGGGTGGTGGTGAGCAGGTCACGGGACTGCTCGGGCACCAGGTCGCGCGACCCGGTGGTCATCCCGACGATGCCCTCCACCGCCGCTGCGGGCAGCCCGGCCGCGCGCAGCGCGTCCCGCGTCGCGTCGTCGCTGACGGGGTTGAGCCGGACCGGGCGCCCGAGCGCCTCGGTGAGGATCCGCGCGACCTGATGGAAGGTGAGGTCCTCCGGCCCGTGGACGGCCTGCACGACCCGGCCCCGCCAGGCATCGCTCAGCAGCCGGGCCGCGACCACGTCGCCGATGTCGCGCGGATCGACCCACGGCATCGGGTGGTCGGGGTCGAACGCCGTGGTCAGGATGCCCTGGGAGAGTCCTTCGAGGTCGAGCAGCAGGTTGGTGAAGAAGTACGCGCACCGCAGATGCAGCACATCCGCTCCGGTGGCATCGAGTTGTTCCTCGATCCCGGCCAGGGCGTCGATATGCCCGACCCCGTGTCGCTTCTCCGCCCCGACACTGCTCAACAGCACCACCCGCCCCACATCACCCACACGGGCGGCCTCGACCAGCGGTGCCGCGGTCCGCAGTGAGGCTTCGATCGGGTCTGCCGTCGTGTGGGGAGTGGGATCGACCCAAAAGACCGTCCGCACTCCCGCCACCGCCTCGCGGACGAACTCCGCGTCCGTCAGGTCACCCCGGCGCACATCGACCCGCGCGCGGGTCGCCTCGTCCAGGCGGGCCGGGTCACGGACCAGAACGCGGGGACGGACGCCGGCCTGGAGCAGCAGCCGCACCACGCGCGATCCCACGTGTCCGGTCGGTGTGGTGACCACGATGGTCATCGGTATATCCCTTTCGTGCACGTCGCTGGCGTTCCACGCACTCTAGGGCTCCGTGTGGCCGCAGTCGCCTCAGGAGACAGGCCCACACCGCGAACCAGCCATTTCCGCCGCGGCTCATGTCCCGTGTCGGAACCGGACCTTCAGCTGCCAGGCACCGGCCGCGCGGCGCACGGTGAACCCTGTGGAAATCAAGGGCCCGTTCATCCGGCAGGGCGCCTCCTCGCGCCGGACTGCGCGAGGAGGCGCCGGAGCCAGCGGGTACGGGCGTTGCGTGCGTCGTGGCTGAGGGCCGCCTGCGGGGCCATGCCGTCGAAGCCGTGGTAGGCACCGGGCCATACATGCAGTTCGGCCTGGCCGCCGGCCTGCCAGATCGCGTTCGCGTAGGCCACGTCCTCGTCCCGGAACATCTCGGCCGACCCCACGTCGATGTAGGCCGCAGGGAGTCCGGAAAGGTCCGTGGCGCGGGAGGGGGCCGCGTAGGGCGGCAGGTCCGCAGCACCGTAGCGGTCACCCAGCAGTGCCTTCCACACGGTCGCGTGGGAGATCCGGTCCCACACGCCGACGCCCGACATCTGATGGGCGGAGAAGGTGCTGTCGCGATCGTCGAGCATCGGGCACAGCAGCAGCTGCCCCAGTGGCTCGGGGCCGCCGCGGTCACGGGTCAGCAGGGCGAGGGCCGCGGCGAGACCGCCGCCGGCGCTCTTCCCTCCGATGACGATGCGGTCCGCGTCGATGTCGAGTTCGGCCGCGTGTTCGGCCGCCCAGACGAGTCCGGCGTAGCAGTCCTCCAGCGGTCCCGGGTACCGCGTCCGCGGCGCCAACCGGTATTCGACCGAGATGACGGCCATCCCCAGCGGGAGGGCCCACTCGCGCAGAATCCGCGGAAGCACGGACCATGCGTTACCCATGATCATCGCGCCGCCGTGCATGTAGTACAGCAGAGGCAGCGGGCCTGCGAGCCCGGACGGCCGCGCGCTCACGAGCGTGACGTCCGGCCCGCCCGGGGGCCCCGGCACACAAAGCTCCGTCACCTCGAAACGGCCGTCGGCGCACAGATCCCCGGCCGTCGGCCTGGGCCGGGACGCGGCGTCCCGCTCCTGACGGGCCGCAAGGTTCTCCGGTGTGACCGGCTCCCTCGACTCCTCGCTCAAGGCCTCCAGTACGGCGCCCAGTTCGGGGTCGAAGGGGGGTACTGCCTTCGGTGCCGGGAAACGGCCGGACTCCGACGTCGACTCCGCCGGCGCACGGCGGACACTCATGACCCGCTCTCCGGCCGGACAGCGGGATACCGTCCGGCACGCTTGCCGGAACAACTCGGCTGTACACACGTGCACTCGGAGAATATTCGCCTGAGACCCATACGGCGTAGCCAATCACACCGCCGATCCCCGGGGACGGGGCCCGGCTGCCGCCGGTCCGCTGTCACGGATCGGAGAGCGCGCAGCGGCACTGGGTGAACGCCGGCCGGCAGCCCTTCCCCGAGACGCAGCGGGATCCGACGCGTAGGCCTCACCGGCGGTGGATGTGATGCGTCGGACAGATCCTGGCCGATGGCGTGATCCCTATGCTGACGACATGATCAATACACCTCTGTCAGCCTTGGAAGTCGCGCTGGTCCAAACGGGCGCCCGAGCCGTGGACACGCTGCGCGACACCGCGGCCTTCGCACAGGGACTGGAGCGGCTGGGCTACCACCGGATCTGGTACGCCGAGCATCACCACTCGCCCGCAATCGGCGCGTTCCCGCCAGTCGTGTTGACCGCACACGCCGCCGCCTCGACCTCATCCATCCGCCTCGGTTCGGGCGGAGTGCTGGCCCCCAACCACGCACCCATCACGCTGGCGGAGCAGTTCGGAACACTGGCCGCCTTGCACCAGGACCGCATCGACCTGGGAATCGGCCGTGGCCCTGGAACCTTCGACGAGGTCACCGCTCGGGCGCTGCGCCGCGGAGCCGGACCGGCGACGGATGAGGAGTACCGAGGCGACGTAGCCGCGATCTTGTCCCTTCTGGTCGACGAGGTCGCACTCGGCCCGCTTCCGGAGCCGTGGCTGCTGGCATCCAGCACCGCGGGTGCCGCTCTGGCCGCCGAGCTCGGCCTGCCCATCGCCATCGCCCACCACATCCGGCCGCAGAACACCCTCGCGGCCCTGGAACGTTACCGAGCGGAGTTCACCCCGTCCCGTTGGTGCGAGCGACCTCGGGTGCTGGTGTGCGTGGAGGCGGTGTGCGCCGAGACGGAAGAAGAGGCCGCGCGGCGCCTCGGACCGATGGAAGTCGTCAAAGCCGGACTCCTCAAGGGCCGGAGCGAGATCCCCTTCCCCACGCCGGAGGCCGCGGCCGCCCACCTCTTCACAGCGGAAGAGCGACAGGCGCTGGACGGCTTCCGTGCGCAGCAGGCCGTCGGGACACCCGAGGCCGTCGTGCACCGGCTCACGCAACTGGTCCGTGAGACCGGAGCAGACGAACTCATGCTGACGACCCCCGTCTACGACCTCCGCGACCGCATACGCTCGTACGAACTCATCAAGCAGTACATCGACGCCAGGGCAACCCGGTAGGGGCAAGGGCGGATCGCCGCGAGCGGGCCGGGTCCCGGGGGAGCCCGCCTCGGCGCCCGCACCCGGTCCCACACGTGGGTCAATGCGGTCGGACGGTCACGATCCGTCCGTAGACAGGCACGGCGGTGGTGTCGCCGGGCGTGTTGGCGAGCCGACGGAACTGATTTGCCGTCAGGCCGGTGAGTGCACGGAACTCGCGGGACAGGTGCGATTGGTCATGGTAGCCACACAGCGCGGCCAGCTCCGCCCAGTTCCTGTCGGGAGCGTGCGGGATGGTGATGACTCTTTGGAAGCGCAGGATCCGCGCCAGCCGTTTCGGCGGCAGCCCGATCTGTTCACGAAACAGCGCCTCCAGCCGGCGTCGGCAGCGACCGGTGAGCGTGGCGAGGTCACCTATCGTCATCGTTCCGCCCGAAGCGCTCAGCCGTTGCCACGCTTCCGTGACGACCGGTGAGGGCTGCGGACCCATGGCCAGCCGTCCGGCGACCGCCTCGTCGAGCACCTTCCAGCGTCTGGCCCAGTCCGAGGTCTGGGTCAGGCGGCCGACGAGTCGGTCCACCCAGGGTCTGCCCAGCACGGCGGCTGGATCCACCATCATGTCCGCCAGGTGCCGCATCGGCAGGCCGAACATTGCGTATGCGCCCAGCGGCGTCAGCTCGAGCTGTACCCCCTGAGCCGTACCACCGACCTCGGTGGTGACGGCCGTGGTGTGGAGGCCGACCAGGGCCATCTCCCAACGCGTACCCGCCAGACCGTCGTTCCCGCTGGCGACGACCCGCATGGGGTCACCCCAGGACAGCAGCAGGCTTACGGTCGTCGCCGGGATGAACAGCTTGCGCCGCGGAGGTGCGCCGTGCAGGCGGTACCCGGCGTAGCTCACCACGTGGGCCCTCAGCCAATCAGGCGCGGGCCTCAGGGCCAGCTCGACCGTTCCTCCCGGCTGCACACGTCTCCCCATGATCTGCCTCCCTGTACTTCGCATTCGTACAAGACGGCAACCCGCCCCCGGCCTCAGTGTGGACCCACGCACGAGCCCTCTGTAGGACAGATCGAGCCGAAGGGGACTTCATGCGCTCGGGCAGGGTGCCGATGGTCGGCACGACCTGCCGCAGCGGCATGCCGACCCAACGCATGCCGTGGAGGCGGCGGCTCACGGAACGAACGGCTCGCCCGACAAGGAATCGAGGAAGCAGGATGAGGAAGTCCGCTCTGGTCGCGTTGGTCGGCGCCCTTCTGGCCGCCGGCGCGGCATTCGAAGCGTCGGCAACCGCGACGGCTGCCGCGAACAGCACCACCGTGAACGCCTCCGCCGGCGCCGGCGCTGTCGCGGCGCTGCCCGAGAAGTTCGCCACGCACTCCGCGGCTCTCGCCCGGCTCCGGGAAGGGGGACTGGCCTCCAAGTTCCCCAAGCCGAGGTCCACGGGCAACTGCACGACCCGGGCCAAGGGAGTCACCAACTGCACCTCCCTGGAAAAGGTCAACAAGAAGACTGTCGACGGCATGAGGATCTTTGCCCAGAAGAGCGGATGCAAGATCCAGATCACCGGCGGCACCGAGTGGGGTCACGCTCCGCGCAACGTGTCTGACCCGGACAACCACACCAAGTACAAGAGTCACTGGAACGGCTACAAGCTGGACGTTTCCACGAAGGCAGGGGACGGCGGCACCTGCGTCACCGACTACGTCACGACCCACTACCGGCGCTACGGCTCGGTCGACGGCCACCCGCGGTACATCTCCGGTGGCGGCAACTGGTACGTCAACGAGGGCAACCACTGGGACGTCACGTACTTCTGACCCGTTCCGCAGTCGAAGGGGCATGTCATGAAAAAGACCCGCAAGGCGCTGACCGTGGTCGCCGTGGTCGCCGCCGGACTCATGGCGGCGGGCCCGGCCCACGCCTCCGCGCCCGGCGTCATCACCGGTGACGGTGTACGTATCCGCTCGTGCCCCTCCACCGGCGGCGACTGCCGGGTCCTGGCCACCGCGAACCGGGGCGACAAGGTCACCCTCCACTGCCTCGACGGTACTCCTGGTGACCCCTGGTTCCACGTCCGGCATGCGCGCAGCGGCAAGTCCGGCTACGTCAACGGCGGTTATGTCCGCAGGTCGGGCCCCGGCACCATCCCCATCTGCTGAGCGAGGAGTACGTGATGCGAGGAACGGTACGAGGTGTGCTGGCCGGACTGGTCGCGGCCACCACACTCGCGGTCGGCGCCGCACCCGCGGCGGCGTCCGTCGCCGGAAGGATCAGCGTGGACGGCGCACGCATCCGGTCCTGTGCGGGCACCGGTTCGGCCTGCCGGGTGCTGGCGCTCGGCTACTTCGGGGACGCCGTGACGATGAAGTGCGACACGACCGTGGGCGGCCTGCCGTGGGTCAAGGTCCACCACCACCGCAGCGGCAAGACCGGCTTCGTCTACGGCGAGTACGTGTACCAGGACGCAAGCGGCTCGATACCCCGCTGCTAGATCTACCAGAAGGAGTTTCCGTGCATCTGCGTAACACCGTCGCCACCGCGCTCGCCACAGCGGCAGGCATCACACTCGGCCTGCTCCCCGCCACTGTCACCACCGCCGTGGCGGCACCCGCCCCGACGGCCAACGCGTGCACCCCCGGCGACGCCCGGGTGGTCCGCAGCAGCGGCATGGCGGGTCCGCTCGTCGAACTGCTCTACAGCCCGTCGTGCCGCACCGCATGGGGCCGGGTCAGGCACGCCTCTTCCGGAGACCAGGTCGAGGTCAAGAACCGCCTCGGTGCCTCAAAGACCGCGACCGTCGCCCGTGGCAGCACCACCGCCAAGACCGGATCGGTCAACGACAGGAACACACAGGCATGGGCCTGCGTCACCACCCGCTCAGGCAACGTGGCATGCACGGAGGGGTACTGATGCGCATGCAGCACCGCGCGGACCGTGGGTACCAGCGGCACCAACCTGGTCCGGAACGTTTTCCTGGAACGTCAGGCCCTGAGAGGAGACGCCTGATGCGCTTGCACAGAACCCTCGTGGGGGCGGCGTGTGGCACGGCCCTGGCTCTGGGCGTCGCGGCCGCGCCGGCCCAGGCGGCCCGGACTCCGGCGATGTGCGGTTTCGAGGTGTGCCTCAGCACGACCAACGGATCGGCCACCCTCTACTTCGACCGTTACGGCGCGAGTGCGTGGAAGGTGTGTGACGACGCCCCGGACGGAAGGCGGGCTATGGCCGAAGTCCGGGGCCCCTCGGGTCAGGTGCTCAGGCTGCGTACCGCGGACGGATTCGGCAGTTGCAGCCCTGAGCAGGTCCTCCATCCGGAGCCCTCGAGCGGCAGCGTGCTCTCGCTGAAGGTCTGGGTGCAGAAGGGTTCAGGGGGAACGCCTCAGTACCACGGGTACGACAGCTACCGCTGGTAGAGCCCTCGGAAGCACCGGCGGAACCGACACCCGCCGCGCGCCACGGCGACCGCCCTCATCACGGGGCGGCCGCTGTAGGCGTGCGATGGGTGCTATGGGGCGACGCGGGGAAACGTCCGCTTGGTGCGGACTCAGCGGTCGGCTGTGTTCACCGGCGAGGTCGGGACCTGCGCGCAGGGCCGGTACGTCCACCGGGCATGCGGGCCCGGCACGCATGGTGGGCAGTTGGGCCGCCCACGCTGTTCAGTACGTTCTCGGCAGGCACGGCTCGCAGGGGCTTTCGACGGATCGCAGGGTGAAGCCGTGCGCGGCCAGGGTGCGCACCTCGTTCTCGAAGCGGACGTCCGGCACGACGACGGGGCGAACATCACCTGTACGTCGTTGGCCGGGCATGGGTGGGGCGATCACGCTGGATGAACCGAAGTGGATCGAGCCCTTCTCGGGAGTGCTGTCGAGGTGGGTGAAGTAGGCGTAGTGGCCGATACCGGGTGCGATCTTCCAGGGCAACACCGGCGGATACCGGCTGGTCGCCGGGTCGGCGATGCCCCCGCTGCTCCTGGACGACGACGAGGCCGTCGCCATCGCGCTCGGCCTGCGCACCGCCGCCTGCGGCGCCGGGTGGCCGCCCTGTCCCGGGCCGCCACCGTCATGACCCACACCGGACCGGCCGCCGATCCGGGCCTGCTCGCCGACCTCGCCGCCGCGTGCATGACCAGCGAGACGGCCCGCTTCACCCACACGCCCGCCGACGGCCAGACCTCCCGCCGCCACGCCGAACCCAAGCAGGTGGTGACCTCCGGGCGATGCTGGTACCTGCTCGCTGCGACCTGGACCGCGCGGGCCGGCGCACCTACCGCCTGGGCCGGATCAGCGAGCTGCACCGCACCGGCGCCCGCGTTCAGCCCCCGCGACCTGCCCGGCGGCCAGGACCCGGCCACCGACCTGGCCGATGCCTGGACCAACGCCCCGGGCATGCTCCGTGCCCGCCTCCTCGGCAGTTCTGACACAGCTACTGAGCCGAGCTTCACTCGTCTGCCGGTAGGAGGAATTCACGTGACTCGCCTGCGACCTCGCGACACGGGGGCCACGGTGACGGCCCCGAAGCGCCAGGCAGTGATGGAGCCCGCGGAACTCCAAGCCAAGGGCGAAGGAGCTGCCAAGCGATAAGGAAGTTCGATGGGTATGCTGACGCGCGCGCCGAAGGAATGCGGCTCGTGGTTCTGGGACCTGGACGACGTGGTGGAGCCGGTCTGCAGTCCGTGCTCAGGGTCGCGGGGCGCATGAGTGCGGTGCTCCAGAAGCGCGCTGTGCTGGAGCCGGACTCGCTTGAGTGGAACTGGTTCCAGCAGAAGGTCAACAGCCGGGCGTTCTCAGACGAAGGCGAACCCATGACACCGATGCCACCTGCTGCTGCAGGGATTGCGGTGATGAGCCCAGTTCATGCGGCAGCTGCGGTGAAAAACAGAGCTGCAACCGATCTTCGTCTTGTTATTCCATAACAACGAAGGTAGCTACGACATACGAGCCTCGTCTCCGCCAGTTCGAAAACAACTTCTAAGCTTGTTTTTTAACCAGTTCGGCGCGGTTTTGTGCCGACTTTGTGGTGGGTGGGGCGGCTGAATGCCTCGCCGGTGGCGAGGACTCTGCCCACGTCATGGCGGGTGGCTGGGCGGCGGTTCTTCGAGCCCGGCGGCCTGCCTGGGCCGGGCCGGGACGGTTTCGGTGCACCGGCCGGAGAGCCGGTCTTGGTGTGGAGGTTTCTGAACCCTCTGCGGACGCGGGCGGGTGTCAGTTTGTTCGGCGGAGCCGGCTTCTCCCAGGGTCTGCGGAGGTCAGTGGCCAGCGGTCGGGCGAGCCGGAGCTGGGCATAGGCGGCGATCACGAGCCAGGTCCATCGGTCGGCCGCTTCCGAGCTGCGAAGCCGGGGCCTGGTCCAGCCGAGGGTCTGCTTGAAGAGGCGGAATGTGTGCTCGATGTCGAAGCGGCGGAGGAATGACTGCCAGCAGCGGTCGACGTCCGCTTCGGTGGCGCCGGCGCGCGACCACCACAGCCAGACCGGCTTGTTCACCCCGCCGCTGGGCAGCTTCTCCACGACCAGCCGGATGACGGTGCCCTCGATGATGGGCAACGGCCCGTCGTGGTCGAGCCACGCGGCCCGGCGGGTCAGCCGCGGGTGCAGACGGTCCCACGCCTGCGCGGTCGCTTGCCCGTAGAGCCGGGTGTCCGTGACCGTCACGGCCTGCTCGACACCCCAGGTGGTGGGGTCGCCGAAGACGAACTCGCCGCCGTGCTTGGGCGGCCGGCCGCCCTTGGGGTTGGCCAGGTGGAACTCATGGCGGGAGGGTGTCGGACGCCGCATCACGCGATCTGAACGGAGCCGGCCGAGGACCTCGACGGGCAGGTCACCCAGCAGGTGAGCGATGCGCGGGGCGTCGTATCCGGCGTCCAGCACGACCAGGACCTCCTGGTCGCCCGGCCGCCACTGGCCGGCGGCGACCAGCCGCTCGACGACCTCTCGGATCTGCACGGTGGTCACCGCGGCGACGTCGGCGCCGGGCTCTAGGCGGACCGCGTCCAGCACTGCCGTCCAGGACGTGCGGCCGGTCTCCAGCGCGGCCACCACCGAGTACGGCCAGCCGGGCACCATCTGATGCTTGCCCTCGCCCCGGCCGAAGGTGTGGCAAAAGGCCCGGTCAGCAGACGTGCTGGCATCCGGTCGCAGCCACGGCGAGACATCCACCGCCAGCACGAGCCGGCCGTCCGCCGCCCTCGGCAACGGCAGCCCAGCCAGGGCACGACGCAGCCGGGCGACGTCGATCCGGCCCTGGTTCAGTCCGCCGTACAGAGCCCCGTGCCCACGGCGGTGTTCGGGCGCGAGCGCGAGGCCGACCAGCGTCCGCACCGGCCCGTCCGTGCACAGCAGCGCGTCGCATAACTCGAACAACGCGTCGCCCCGCGCAGTCAGACACGCGTACAGCTCCGACCGGAAGTGTGACACTTCCGCGAACGCATCCCGCAGGACACCCTGACGCACCAAACTCACGACCACGGCCTTCGCGCTGATCCACTCTGTGACGGAGCACAGGATCAGACGAAGGCCGCCTACGTGTCCGCTGAACTGCGGAAACACCGATCAAGTTCGAGCCGCGTTCGATGCCGGTCGTTAAATGACAAGCTAAGGTGCAAGCATGTCGAAGGTCTTGAGCAAGCTGCCGGTCGGCGAACGGATCGGAATCGCGTTCTCCGGGGGACTGGACACCTCGGTCGCGGTGGCTTGGATGCGTGAGCGCGGCGCCTTCCCGTACGCGTACACCGCCGACATCGGACAGTACGACGAGCCGGATCTCGCGGAGGTACCGGAGCGCGGTCTCGCCTACGGAGCGGAGCGGGCGCGGCTCATCGACTGCCGTGCCGCGCTGGTCGAGGAGGGCCTGGCCGCGCTGGTGTGCGGTGCCTTCCACATCCGGTCGGCCGCCCAGGTCTACTTCAACACCACTCCGCTCGGCCGTGCCGTGGTGGGCACCCTTCTGGTGCGGGCGATGCATGAGGACGACACCTCCATCTGGGGCGACGGGTCCACCTACAAGGGCAACGACATCGAGCGGTTCTACCGCTACGGCCTGTTGGCCAACCCCAATCTGCGCATCTACAAGCCCTGGCTGGACCGCGGGTTCGTGGCGGAACTGGGCGGCCGGCACGAGATGTCCGCCTGGCTCGCGGAACGCGACCTGCCCTACCGCGACTCGGCGGAGAAGGCGTACTCCACCGACGCGAACATCTGGGGCGCCACGCACGAGGCCAAGCTCCTGGAGTACCTCGACACCTCCCTCGAGACCGTGAAGCCGATCATGGGCGTGGCCTTCTGGGACCCCGAGGTCGATATCGAGACCGAGGACGTCACGGTGGAGTTCGCGCACGGACGGCCCGTACGGATCAACGGGCGCGAGTTCGCCGACGCGGTGGAGCTGGTACGGGAGGCCAATCGCATCGGCGGCCGCCACGGGCTCGGGATGTCGGACCAGATCGAGAACCGCATCATCGAGGCCAAGAGCCGCGGTGTGTACGAAGCTCCCGGCATGGCGCTGCTGCACGTGTGCTACGAGCGGCTGCTCAACGCCATCCACAACGAGGACACCGTCGCGATGTACCACAACGAGGGGCGCCGGCTCGGGCGGTTGCTGTACGAGGGCCGCTGGTTCGACCCGCAGGCGCTCATGCTCCGCGACAGCCTGCAGCGCTGGGTCGGCTACCCCATCAGCGGCAGTGTCACGGTGCGGCTCCGCCGTGGCCAGGACTACTCCGTGATCGACACGCAGGGCCCGAACCTCAGCTACCACCCCGAGAAGCTGTCCATGGAGCGCAGCCATGAGCCGGCGTTCGTCCCGGACGACCGCATCGGGCAGCTGACCATGCGGAACCTGGACATCGCCGACACGCGGAAGATGCTGGAGGAGTACGCCAAGCACGGTCAGCTCCGGCCCTGGAGCGGTCTGATCGGCGAGCTCGCCCCGGGCGGTGCGGTGGCCATCGCCGCGGGCAGCGAAGAGGCGGAAGCCGCTGCAGCGGCTTCCGACACGCTCGACCATGCGGCTATCGAGTCGGGCACGGACTGAGAGGCCCGCGCAAGGACCCGGATGCTGCGGCGGGGACGGCGGGCACGCCCGTGCTCCGGCGGTAGTAGGAGAACTGGGTCACCCCGTGGTATCCGTAGCTCTCCGGGTGCAGTTCGTGCAGTGCGACCCCGCCGCGGGACAGCGATCCGAGAAGGTCCGACAGCAGCTCACCGGCTCGGGCGATGAAGGCAGCCTTCTCCTCGGCGCTGTTCGTGCCCAGGGTGATACCGGCCTCCACGTGCGCGTCCCGGCCGCCGGTCTGCGGACCTGACCCTGCTACCGCTGACTCCCCGGACCTCCCGCCGTCTCGTACTGACCGGACCCCATGCCCGGCCCTGGCACCCGGCAGTCCGCACGCTGGCAGAATCAGCCGCTGACCTCCTGGCCCTGAGCCCAAGGCCACCGCGGCGCGGCGGATCGCCAACGGCGATGGGGACCTGAGCCCGAGCCCAGTGCGGACGTCCTCTTGTGGCGTCACCATCCGACTGTTCCCATGGTCTCGGGGTGCGATGGGTCAGGGGGCGGCATGGCTGAGTTGAAGGTCTCGCGATGGCGTAATTTCGGACACGACCGGCTGTATGTGAACCTGCCCGACGGTACTGCCGTTGCGTGGGCCGACTGCCGAAGCGGCAAGGTGAAGGTACTGGTCGAGGAACACCGCCAGGAGGCTTTGGCGCTCTTGAAACTGCGCCTTGCGGACCTACCCGCTCCTGCAGACCCGGACCCCAAGCGGCCGCCCGAGGCCAAGCGCGCACGGCCAAAGCCAGTGAACCGGCCGACCCCTCGGAAACTGCCTCCTCTTACGTCACCCGACGACCTGGCTCTCAACCGGCCCGGCTCCGGGATACGGGAGATGCTCCGGTCGAAGGGGCCGAGCCGGGTCCGACGCATGCTGGACAGGTTCCTCCGCAGGAAGACCGAGTGGGACTCGTGGTTCAAGGGGCTCGCCGGCGAGCAGATAGCAGGGGCTGAACTCGACCGCCTCAAGGCTCAAGGCTGGAAGGTTCTCCACTCGATTCAACTCGCCCGCGGTGGGGACATCGACCACTTGCTCGTCGGGCCAGGAGGAGTCTTCACCGTCAACACCAAGAATTTCCAGGGCAAGTCGGTGTGGGTCGGTGACGACATGGTCAAGGTCGACCACGGGCCACCGCACCCCTATCCGGCCAAGAGCAGGGCCGAGGCCGCATACGCACGCGGTGTCCTGGAACGCTACTGCCCCTTCCCGGTAGAGGTGGAGCCGGTCCTCGTGTTCGTAGGCGTGAAGGAGTTACCCAAGGAGGCGACACAACTCCAGGTCCGGGTGTACCGGGTAAGGGAGGTCGCCGCCCTCGGACCTCTCAGCGGAAGGCTCACGCCGGAGCAAGTCGACATCGTCTACGAGGTGGCGCGACACCGCAGGGCCTGGCTCGACTCTTCCCGGCCCTGAAGGGCGTCGGGCCCTGCGTCGAGGCTGCGGAAATCTCGCTCGAACCGGGATCGCGTCGACTGGGAACGGCTGCGTCGGGAGGCATTCGCCCGGACAGCGGAGGCCCATAGCTGTAGGCGCACGTGTCAAGAGCCGGTCGGACTGCAAGCTGTCTCGACGTATCGGCGGACAACCGGATCGAGGTAGTCGACTCGAGGCCCACCGAGTTCCGCCAACTCGGTCCCGGAGCGGATCAGGGCGATCCGGTCGAGTTCCGAGTCGCGTCCCAGCGCCGTCTCCGAGGCCACCAGAGCCGCGAACCGTTCGTGCAGCAGCTCGGCCGGTCGCCCCGGAGCGAGAAACACGAAACCGACGTTCCCGTGCTCTCCTCGCGTGATCAGCCACAGAGTCAGGTCCGTGGGCGGCGTGTCGACCCCCGTCTCTTCGAGAAGCTCCCGAGCCGCATGGTCGCGGAGCGCAGCCACATCGAGCGGCTGCCCGTGATGCGGCGGCTCCATGGAACCGCCGGGCAGCTGCCAACGGCCAGGAGCGGCTGTCGACGACGACATGCGCCCGACCAGCAGACGTCCGTCATCTGCCGCCTGCAGGACGCAGACGAACACGGAGGACACCGAGGGAGCGCCGGGAACCCGGCGCAGGGCGCGACACCGATACGTCGACCTCGCCCAGGAGAGGACCAAGGTGCCCGCCTGCTCCTCCCAATTCAGTCCCGTGCACGCTACCGCCGGCCCGTCGAAGAGGCTCGAGTTGGCCTGGACCGCCTCGTCCCACACGCGGTTCATAGCCAGCTGGTCTGCCGCCGACAGCCGGGGCCCGGCCCCTTCCACGAAGCGGATCCGGTGAGCCTCGAAAAGATCAACACGGGAGGATCGCAGCGGTGGCTCGGTCACCGGTTCATGCTGGCACACCGGAGAGCCGAGCGGTCGGCTGTCCGACGCACGAGTTCGTCACGGTGCGGTGACCTGGATCCGTCCGGCGAAAGTGGCGCGGGCTCTCCTGGCCTGATGGTGACGACGGTGGGATCATCCCGTCATGGATCTGCGCGACGCGAAGGTGTTGGTGACGGGCGCCACTGGCGGGATCGGGCAAGCGCTGGCGGCGGCCCTGGCCGCCCGCGGGAGTGACGTGGTGCTCACCGGGCGCCGTACGGACCTGCTCGAGCCGTTGGCCGAGAGGCTGGGCGGCCGGGCCGTCCCCGCTGACCTGGCCGACCGCGACGCGATCGAGGAACTGCTGGCGGCGGCAGGCGAGATCGACGTGCTCGTGGCCAACGCGGCGCTGCCGGCGGCAGGTCTGCTGGCCGACTTCTCCATAGGAGAGATCGACCGCGCGCTCGACGTCAACCTCCGCGCGCCCATCGTGATGGCGAAGCTGGCCGGGGAGCGCATGGCCGCCCGCCGCCGCGGTCACCTGGTCTTCGTTTCCTCGCTCTCCGGCAAAGCCGCGTCCGGGCAGGCCTCCCTCTACAACGCCACCAAGTTCGGAATGCGCGGCTTCGCCCTCGCGCTCCGCGAGGACATGCGGCCCCACAACGTCGGCGTCTCGACCGTCTTCCCCGGCTTCATCAGGGACGCGGGCATGTTCGCCGACTCCGGCGCGACCCTGCCCCGCGGAGTCGGCACCCGTTCGCCGCAGGACGTGGCGCGCGCGACCATACGCGCCATCGAGAGAAACCTCGCCGAGGTCGACGTGGCCCCGATGAGTCTGCGCCTGGCCGCCCTGTTCGGCGGCGCCGCGCCCAGCGTCTCCGCCGCAGTCCAACGTCGCGTCGGCGGCGACAGGACCACCGAACAGCTCGCCAAGGGCCAGCGCCACAAGCGCTGACGCTCTTTCAGGCCCCGTGGGGTCACGCCGACTGCCGGCCGGTCAGCTGATCGCCGAGGGAGCTGCGGCGATACAGGACCTGCCGTCCGTCGCGCGCCCGGGTGACGAGGCCCGTGGCGTACAGCACGCGCAGATGCTGGGACACGGCACTTGAGGTGACCCTGAGGCGGCGGGCGATCTCGACCGTGGGCAGCGGCTCGTCGAGGAGGCCGAGCAGTCCCGCTTTCGGCGCACCCAGAAGGGAAATGAGAGCAGGCGCGTCAACGACGGGCGCCCGGCCCCAGAGCGTCGCCACCCCGCGGCTGGGATACGCCAGCATCGGCGGTTCCTCCGGACTGACCGGGGGCGCGGGCTTGTGAGCGAACACGGACGGTACGAGGAGCAGGCCCCGGCCGGACGACGCGACACGGTGCCGGCCGATCATCTTCTCGATGTGCAGCACACCGTTGTGCCATCGCAGATTCGGATGCATGTCGGCGAACAACAGGCGGGCGCCCCCCACGGCCAGTTGCCGCGCGCGGTAGGTCATGTCGGCCTCCAGCAGCAGTCGCATCTGCGGCCACATCGGCTTGATGGCGGACTCCCAGTACTGCCCCAGGAGTTCGCAGATGGCATCGCGGAGCCCGACCACGGGCGCGTCGTCGGCAGAGGTGGCATCGAGCAGAGCGCGGGGGAGCGGGTCGGGGGCGTGTGCGGCCAGGAGATCGCGGCGGACGAGATCAGGGGACGTCTGGCGGACGGATGCCAGTTCCTCCTCGAAGGACGGGGCGAAACTCGCAGGCCGGGGGGTCAGGAAGTCGGGAAGGGTACGTCTCACCGCCACCAAGGACATCAGCAGGTCGGTATCGAGCGCTTCAAGTCCGCCGAGAACAGACCTGCGCCACGGAAGGTGCAGCGCGGACAGCCCCGGCTCGCGCAGCACGCGCAGACTGAGCACCGTTTCGTGCAAGGGGGAGAGGGCGAACCGCGTGTCCGCAAGGTCCTCGACGCCGAGCTCGAAGCTGATCATTAAGCCATACGCTACATCGATTGGCAGCGGAGCACCGGTGCCGTGAACTCCACACATGAGACACGCGGCTCACGCACACTGCGAAGCGATCGTCAACGGAGCGGTACGTAGTACCGGTCGCGGCCGGGACGGTGGGCCCAGATGAGCCGCCGATTGGTCCTGATCCTCGCTCTGACCTGCGCCGTAGGCGTGGGCAACATCTATTTCCCGCAAGCGATCAGCCCGTTGGTCGCGGCGGGACTGGGTGAGGCGCCCGAGTCCGCCGCCCTGGTGGTGACCGCGACCCAGATCGGTTACACAGCCGGGATCCTACTGCTGGTGCCGCTCGGTGACCGGTTGCCTCACCGCTCGTTCCTCGTCACCTTGCTCGCCCTCACCGGCGCCGGTCTGCTGGCCGCGGGCTGCGCTCCCACCCTGCCGATCCTCGTCGCCATCAGCACCCTCATCGGCATCACCACGGTGGCCGCCCAGATCATTGCCCCGCTGGCGGCCGGGCTGGTGGCCGCCAACCGCCGCGGAGCGGTCATGGGCACCCTACTGAGCGGATCGATCGGAGGCATGCTGCTGGCTCGCACGTTCAGCGGCACGCTCGGCGAATGGCTGGGATGGCGCGCCCCCTACCTGGTGGCCGCGGTCCTGGTCCTGCTGCTCGCAACCGTCCTGGCGTGCACCCTGCCAGTCACCACCCCGCCCTCGCGCCAACCGTACCGGGCGCTCCTGACGGAGCCCTTGCACCTGCTCCGCACCGAGCCGGACCTGCGTCGCTCCTGCCTCTACCAAGCGACGATCTTCGCCGGGTTCTCGGCCACCTGGACCTGCGTGGCACTTCTCCTCACCGACCCGGCCTACGGTCTGGGCGCCCCAGCGGTGGGCATGCTCGCCCTGGTCGGCGCGGCGACCATGCTCTGCACGCCGTCCGCCGGACGGCTGGTGGACCGCAGGGGGCCTGACCCGGTGAACCTGGCCTGCATGCTGGGGGTCCTCGTAGCGGCCGCAGTCCTGACGGTGGGCGCCAGGGGCGGCGTACTGGGGCTGACCGCCCTGGTTCTCGGCACGCTGCTACTCGACATCGCCATGCAGTCCGGCATGGTCGCCAACCAAGCCCGGGTGTTCGCCCTGCGCCCCGACGCCCGCAGCCGGCTCAACACCGCCTACATGACATGCGCTTACCTGGGCGGCAGCGGAGGCTCCTGGGTCGGGGTACGCGTGCACGGCCAGGCCGGCTGGCAAGGGGTATGCGCGCTCGTGGCGTTCCTCGCCGCCGTCGCCCTGGCCCACCACCTCGTGGCGCTGTACGGCCGAAGCGGGCCTGTTCTCCCGAAGCTGCCGCGAAGCGACAAGTAGCCGGGCAGGGCCCGCTGGAGGGGTCTGGCGCCTGCCCGGCGCCGCACCACGGTGTGCGCATGTCGTCGGTGAAGACCGCCGGCCGGCCGCCGTGCTCGCCCGGGCGGACGGCGGTATTCGAGCCCGCCGCCTTGAGCCCGATCAGTGGCAGCGTGCCTCCGGCGAAGCCAACGACGCTGCACCAAGCCCCAACAGGGCAACGGCACCAGCAGCGGCTTCATCTTTGCCCGACACCCGGCCCCAAGCTCCGATAAACAGGAGGAAACTGTCCTGCCGCACGGGAAGCGCCGAACGCGCCCCTACCCCTGCAGCCTGCGCTCACCGGAGCTCGGGCCGGCCCTACGCCCTGCCCCGGACCCCATCGGCTGAGCGCATCGGGGGTTAGCCCTACCTGGAGTGGGCGGGTGGCAGGATCGTCGCCGGTGATCGCCTCCGGACAAGCTGGGCCCTGTACACCCGCTGGTTTCCCGTCGCTTCTCTAGGAGTTGGCTCGTGCGTGAGCAGGCAAGGCAGACGTTTCGTTCTTCCGGGCAGCAGCGGAGTGGTCCGCGCAGAGCCGCGTCGGCCGTGGCCGCGGTGGCCGTGGGCGTCATGACGATGGGCGCCCTGGCGCCACCCGCGGCGTTTGCCGCCGCCAGGCCGGACCCCGTTCAGCAGGGTCTGAACGCACTGGTGAGCAACGACGGCATGCCCGCCGCGCTGGCGAGCGTCAAGGACCGTGACGGCCGCACCCGTACCTACACCGCCGGGGTCGGCGACCTGGCCACCGGCTCCAAGGTTCCCGACGACGGTCAGGTGCGGATCGGCAGCAACACCAAGACGTTCACCGCGGTGGTCGTTCTGCAACTGGTCGGTGAGGGGAAAATCGGTCTCGACGAACCGGTCGACACCTATCTGCCGGGCCTCGTACGCGGGAAGGGCATCGACGGAAGCCGCATCACCGTCCGTCATCTCCTGCAGCACACCAGCGGACTTCCCAATTACGTCACGTACCTCGGCGAAGACATCCGGCGCTACGAACCCCGCGACCTCCTCGACATCGCCCTCCAGCACGAGGCCGTCGCCGAGCCCGGGAAGAAATGGGAGTACAGCAACACCAACTACGTGCTGGCGGGCCTGATCATCGAGAAGGTCACCCGGCATTCCCTCGTCGAGGAGATGGACCACCGCATCATCAAACGCCTCGGGCTGCGCCACACCTACTTCCCCGCCCCCGGTGACGTGACCATCCGCGAACCCCACCCCAAGGGCTACTACCAGGATGCGGCAGGCGCACCTCTGCGCGACGCCACGGAACTGGATCCCTCCTGGGGCTGGGCGGCCGGTCAGATGATCTCGACCAACTCCGACCTCAACCGGTTCTTCACCGCACTCCTGACCGGTGATCTCCTGGCCCCCGCGCAACTCGCCCAGATGCGCACCACCGTCCCGGCCGGCTTTCCCTTCCGCTCCGGAGCCGAGTACGGCCTGGGGCTCGTGAGCACGCCGCTGTCGTGCGGTGGTGTCTACTGGGGCCACGGCGGGAGCACGACAGGGTACGAGACCCGGGGAGGCGTCACCCTCGACCGTCACGCCGACAGGAGCCGCGCCACGAAGAGCCGCGCCGTCAACGTCGCGGTGACCATCCAACCGACCGACAAGACGGCCATGAAGCGGGTCGAGAGCCTCGTGGACACGGCCCTGTGCCGCTGAGCCGTGCCCGGTAGGGACGGACCGGCCGTCAGGCGCCGTTGAAGGACGACCGGGCGCTGTCGAGGGTGGCTTCCATGCGGACCACCTGTCCCTTGGTGAACATGAACATGGCCCGGTCGTCGGTGTAGTCCATGTAGTTGACGAACATGTCGCCGTCCGGGCCATTGCTGCACGAAAGCGTGGGGAAGGTCGGGGCCTGGAAGTTGGGGCCGCCGCAGTTCGGGGTGTCCGCGACGAGGTCGCTGCCGTTGCAGCCGCCGCCGTCGTCACCCCAGATGTGGAACAGGTTCAGCCAGTGCCCCACCTCGTGGGTCGCCGTGCGCCCGCCGTTGAAGGGAGCGGACGCCGTGCCGGTCGTGCCGAAGAACCGGTGACCGATGACCACCCCGTCCGTTTTGGCGGGGCCGCCCGGGAACTGGGCGTAGCCGAGTATCTCGTTGGGGTCTCCGGGATCGAAGATGCGCGGACAGACCCACAGGTTGAGGTAGCGGTCGGCGGGCCAGGCGTCGTGGCCGCCGCTCGACGCGTGCTTGACGGCGTTGGTCCGTATGTTGAATTTCGCGGCCTGGCTCTGTGTACGGGTGATGCCGTCGGTGGGCTGCCCCTGCGGATCCTGTGTCGCGAGGTGGAACTCGATGCGGCTGTCGGCCACGAGCGGCTTCCAGACCGGCGGCACCTGGTCGATGTCCGGGTTGAGAGCCCGGAAGTCCTGGTTGAGCACGTCGATCTGGCTGTTGACCTGGTCCTCGCCGATGTTCTGTTCGGCGGTGTTGAACACCACGTGCACAACGACCGGGATGCGGGTCACACCGACACGTGCGGTGGTCTCATCGCCGGTCTCATAGGCGAAGGCTTTGTTCTCGATCCGGACACGGGCCTCGGCGTACGCCGGGTTATCGGCCATCAGCAGGTGGTGCACCGGCATGGTGCCGCAGCCTCGGCGGGCGGGAGCGGTGGTCGCATCATTCTCAGGCATATCACACCTCCAGATTCGGCCGCGGCTCGCGGCTGTGGCCGGGTGAGGCATTACCGTTTTCCGGTAAATGAGCCATGGTGATACGAATGAATTAGCCACTAAAAGGCTATCATTTGTTGCGAATCGCGGCAAAATATGCACCCGAGGGAAGGCCGGGACGATGAGTGAGCTGCCTGCCGAACTGTTCCAGCGGTGGACACACTCCTACGAGGAGGACACCGAGGGCGTGACCGTCTACCGCCCGATCGACTACTCCTTCCCGCCCGCTCGGGGCCGCAGAGGCATGGAGATCATCGCGGACGGCACCTACATCGATCACGCCATCGGCGCTGCCGACGTACCCGACGCCATTCCCGGCCGTTGGTCGACGGCGGACGGAAGGTCACTCGTCATCAGCTTTCCCGGGTCGGACCGGCCCGACCGCCGGCTCGAGATCCTGCAGTGCGACAGCAAGCTGCTGAAGGTACGTATGTCCTGAGACGGCCGCACGATCGGCGGCTTCCGCCCGAGCCGCTTCCCGTATCGCTCCCGCTACCGGTTCAGGTGCGCGCGGGCAAGGGCTGTGAGGACGCTGCGGGTCTTGGAGGCCTGAGGCGAGAGGGACTCGAGGCCCACGTCCAGGAGAGCCCGTTCCAGCAGGTCCTGTGCGCCGGAGGCGTCTGCGGGGCGTGCCCGGAGAGACAGCTCCAGGAAACGCAGGTCAGGGCCGACGCTCCAGAATTCCGCGGTGAGCGGGTGAATGAGGTCGCGACGGGAGGGCTTCCACTTGATGGCCTGCACCGGGCCGAGGGGCACCAGGTCCTCCAGCTCGTCGTCGGTGACCCCGGCGCTCGACAAGAGTTCCTCTTGCTCCTTGGACAGTCGGGGCTGACGCGAGCCCCCGTCATCGCCGTCTCCGGCATCGGTGGTGGGCCGGGCGAAGTCGCCTTCCACCTTCAGCGAGGCCGCCCACACGCAGTTGCGGCCGCTCCAGTCCTCCTCGACCTTGAACTCCCAGTCCTTGCCGTCACGATTCGCCCGCCAGTCGGCAGGCAGCGCGTCCGGGACGCACGGCCGTAGTTTCACGGTCAGGTCGTCCGCATCGCCCTTCGCGGCCTTCCGCAGTCGGAGAATGACTCCGGCCTCCGAAAGGGGGAGACGGATGTCGTCGCCGTCCGCCCACGGGTTTTCCCAGAAGTAAACCGTGAGGCCCTTGCCGTCGTCGGCATCCAGCCCGAGCAGCCGGCGCGCGGATTCGGCGGCCTCGTCGGACACGGTGGACTTGACTTCGACATCGGCGTTCTTCAGCGCATCCGCCATATTTCCTTTATCCCACGGGGATACCCCATGTGCATCCGCCAACCCTCCGCGATGACGCTCTGCGTATCATCCGTAGATGGTTGATCATCGCTCGGTCGAGACAGGAGCGGTCCGGCTGGCCTACCGGGTATCCGGTCAGCCGGATGCTCCGCCGCTCGTCCTGCTGCACGCGCTGGGCGAGAACGCCGCTGACTGGGATGCGGTGGCGCCCGCCTTCGCCCGTCACCGAAGGGTGTTTGCCCTCGATCTCCGCGGTCACGGCCGAAGCGATTGGCCGGGGGACTACTCGCTCGAACTGATGCAGGGCGACGTGATCCGCTTCCTTGACGTGCTGGGGCTTGGCCAAGTCGACCTGATCGGCCATTCCATGGGCGGGATCGTTGCTTATCTGCTCGCGGGAAACCATCCGCAGCGGGTGAGGCGGCTCGTCCTGGAGGACGTTCCGGTCCCGCCCCAGGACGGCATCGCCGAGCTGGCCCGCCGCGTTCCCGCAGGGCGAGTGATCACCATCCCGGTCGGTCACCTCGTTCACCGCGCGGCGCCCGAGACCTTCACGGAGGCAGCGTTGGCCTTTTTGCTGGTGAAGGAGGGGCGCCGTCGTGACCGCCGCCAAACATGAGCACGCAATCACAGGCCTATACCAGGTAGGCGACTGGGCCGGTAGCCCCAGCGGCCCCGGTAAACAGCACTCCGGCCAATCGCGGCACCAGATGAAGCTCCCGTCGGCCTCCTTGCTCGCCTGTAACCAGCCCGTTGCCGGAATCGTGGCTTCCGTCACAGCCGACATGGTCTGGTCCTGATCGACTCGGTGGATGCGTAACGCCTCCCTCACCCCTCCCATCGTCGTCCTCGCCGGCGCCCTGCTGCTCACGGCTTGTGGATCACAGAAGGCCGATTCCCGAAGCGGTGGCTTGACGCAGAGACCGAGGTCCGACTCCACGGACCCTCTCAGTAAGTCCTCCTGTGGGGCGTCGAACTCAAACGCACCGACCAGGCCCAGCGCTTCGGCCCTGTCGGGAAATCCCTCCTACCTGGAGAAGGGCGGAGTCAAAATTACCGGCTCGAGCGGTGGCACCCGTGCCTGCGCCGAGTTCGACGTGACCAACCACGGGACCGAACCCTTCACCTACACGATCGGCTTCGAGTTCTTGTCGGACTCGGGCGAGGTGTTGACGCATACGAAGCAGACAGTGCCGTCCGTCAAACCCGGTCGGACCGTGAAGCGCACAGTCACCATGGGTGAAGTTCCCTCGCATCCCACCGGCGCGGCACGGGTGCGGATTGCCGAGGTGAGGAGCGTCCCCGCTGCCGAGGCACCCTCCGACAAGGGCACCTGCCCGCCCTCAGGAGTGCGCGTCTACGCCGATGACGGCGATGCCGCCATGGGATTCCGCGTCGTGAGCCTTCATTTGGAGAACTGCGGCACTCGAATCCACCGGCTCAACGGCTACCCGCAGCTCCAGCTCCTCGACGAGGGTCACAAGCCCGTCAACGGTGTGAAGATCTTCCAAGGCGGCAGTGCCATCGCCACCGGCACCGGAGCCGACGGCACACCCCAGCCGCTGGACTTGAAGCCCGGCGAGCGTGCCTACGCCGGCCTGGTCTGGCGCAACACCGTCGAAGGCGGTGTCGGCAAGCCCGTGAACGCGCCCTACGTGAGGGTGTGGGAAACGCCCGGCGCCGACCCCGTGATGGTGATCCCGGAGTTCGACCTGGGTACTACGGGGAAGCTCGGTGTCGGCCCTTGGAAGATGGGTGCATCCGGCAGGTGAGTCGTACGCGGAGGCGGTCAGACAGCAGCAAGGGGGGTGCCTTGACAGAAGGCGGACAAAAGCTGACCTACATGGCACTTACTGTTCCTCATGCCCCGGCCGAGGCGACCGGTCTGCCCGGCGACGTCGAAGTGGTGGGCGGTGACCTGGCGAGACCGCAGACGTTGGCAGCAGCTTTCGAGGGAGCATCCGCCGTGCACCTGCTCGTAGCCACAGGCCATGACCATGCCCCGCTGCGGACGGGGCCGCAGATCATGGCAATGGCCGCCGAGGCGGGTGCCACATCGTCTCGGGACCTGAAGCGCTCACACCGGCCGAGAAGGCTTCCGCCATCGCGGCGGCGACCGGCCGCCGGATCCGCTTCACCGAGCTGACCGGTGATCAGGCACGTCGGCAAGGGCGGGCCGACCGACTGGCCACTGACGGGCTGACGGCCTGACGGGGGATCGGACGGGCTGGAGGCCATCGTGGAGCCGACTCCCCTGCGGCGAATCAGGTGGCGCCGGTTCGCGTCGCGGTGACCGCCACTGTGGCGTAGAGCATCGTGAACGTGCCGCCCATCCCGTCGATGGCAGCCCCGACGTGGTCCAGCACCTCCGCAAGTCTGTCCGGGGGGAGCCGGGTGAAGGCGCCCTGGGTGGGCATCTGCTCCAGCCACTCATCGCGGGTGTAGGAGCGCTCCCAGTCGAATCGCCACTGCTCGGGATCGCTGAACCCGCCCGCCTGCCGTATCCCGTCGGCGGCCCGGGTGAACTGCGTCCGGTACATGTCCAAGGCCGGCGCCGTCATCGCCGCCCGGTTGAACGGCGCGTCCGGCATCACCCGTTCGCAGGCGGCGACGACGGCCTTCGCCACGTTGGACGGCAGCTGGGGCACGTGCCAGAACGGTGCCAGCAGGCCTCCGGGTCGCAGCACCTGGCCGGCTTTGGTGGCGCCCGCGACCGGTTCGACCCAGTGCCAGGCCGTCCCGGCGACGACCGCGTCGAATTCCCGCCCCGCAGAGTTCCAGGCTTCGAACGTCGCCACCTCGGCCTCCACCCCGCTTCGCCGCGCCAGTTCGGCCATCCGCGTGTCGGGTTCGACCCCGAGCACCCGGCAGCCGGCTGCCTGGAACTGCCGGGCGGCGATGCCGGTCCCGCAGCCGACGTCGAGGACGTCGGGCCCGGGGGTGCCGGCGACGATCCGCCCCACCAGGGCGTCCGGATAGGGGGGGCGGGTCCGGTCGTAGCGTTCGGCGTCCGTGCCGAACGACTCGGCTGTCTCTCGGTGCCGATGGGGCTCGGGACCGGAGGGGCGTGTTTCTTCAGGCGGTAAAGTGGGCATGTGCCCACTGTAGTGGGCACATGCCCACTCTTCAACGGTGCAGGGAATGAGACGACACGATGCCGACAGGGACAGCGCTCCGCGACGCGCGTGAGCAATTGTTCGACGCTGCCGAACGCGTTCTGCTCCGGGACGGATCGAGCGCGCTGACCAGCCGGGCGGTCACTACGGAGGCCGGCTGTGCCAAGGGGGTCCTGCACCGGCACTTCGCCGACTTCGACGCCTTCCTCGCCGATCTCGTCATGGACCGCATCGCCCGGATCGACAACCAGGCCGCCGCCCTGCGGGACTCCGCCGGGACCGGAACCGTCGCCGACAACCTCACCGGAGCGCTGACAGAACTCTTCGGGCCGGTTGCTGTCGCGATCGTCGCTCTCGTCACTTCCCGGGACGGCCTGCGCGCCCGGCTGCGTCAGGCCGGAGTGGCCGGAATCCCGATCGTGACGGAAGCCACGGCCATGATCGCCTCCTACCTCGTGGCCGAGCGTGAACGGGGCCGCGTCGCACCGGACGCCGACATCAATACGCTCGCTCCCACGCTCGTCGGAGCGGCACATCTGCTGTTCGCCGACCGGAAAGGCACCCCGCCGGAGGCCGAAGCCGTCCACAAGGTCGTGACCACGGTCATCCGCTCCTGATCGACCGGCGCGCTCGCGGATGCGATCGGACGGCCCGGCGCGAAGGCGGGGGTCTCGCGGGACGCCGCCGGTGCGGAGTCCTGATAAGTGCCCGAGTCGGCTGACGACACATCATCGCCGGCCATTCACGGCGCTCTAGCCGGTCGGCGTACGACGCGCGAGGATGCGATCCGGCCCTGGGATCACCCGGAGCCGCTGTCGAGCGCTGGAGGTCGACCGGTCGTGCACCGAAGACTGTTACAAAGCGTGCTGCACAGTGTGATCGCGATACTGCTTGCCTGCACCGGAAGTGTGCTGATCCCTCCCATCGCGCACGCCACGGCCGCGTGCGCGGGCGACAGCAACGCTCGGGGCCTCGCCTCCCGGCCCGCTCCGGGAAGCCTGGTGGCGGTGACGCGGGCTGACGGGCGGGTCGAGCAATTCCAGCAGTTCTACGACGACTCCTCGACGAGCGGTCTGCCTTTCGTCTGGCACCGGGCACAGGACGTGGCCGGCGGCCCCTACGGCGGCTGGGAGCGGGTCAGCGCCGTCCCCGCCGGGCCGAAGCTCTACCAAGTGACTGCGGCAGAGAACGGCATCGGCGGGCTGGAGGCGTTCATCCCCTCGTACGGCCGCTTCTGTCACACCGTGCTGCCCGTGTCCGGCGGCCGATGGGGCCCGCCGGAGGACTTCGGCCTGCAGCCGGCTCCGTACCACGGCGGCATCGTGCTGTTCAAGGAACGTGACGGGCGCCTGCACGCCTTCGCCTCCAGTGGCAGCTCATACTCCTCGATGGACGTACGCAGCCAGTACGGCTCTTCCGAAGCACACTGGGCCGACGTGCGGTGGCTCGGGAAGGTCCCCGAGGCGAATGTGGGGCTGGGTGCGCCGACCTCGGTCACCCAGCTCGCCGACGGGCGGCTGCACATCGTCGCCCGCGAGTGGAACCGCGACCGCTACTGGCAGACCACCGAGCGGGACCGCTTCCTGTCCTGGGAGCCGTGGCAGATGTGCGCGGATGCCATGTGCACGTGAGCTCTTGACGAAGCGGGGCGACTTCGGAAGGCGCTCAGCAGGACTGGTAGGTGTAGCCGTCGGTGCCGGCAGGACGGACGTCGCGGTCGCGCAGGGTGATGGACAGGTCCTTCCCCCAGGCGCGGCAGGCGTCGGCAAAGTCCTTCTTCGTGTACTCGATGTCGAAGACCTTGTCCCCGTAGGCGTCGCTGAACTCGGGGCACTCCTTGTAGCGTCCGCATTCTTCGACAACGGCGAAGTCGAAGCCGATGCGGGCGCGTTGAGGGAGCAGGTCAGCGGTGTTCTTCTGCGCGATGGCCAAGTGACGCTGGTGCGCGCGGTCGGCCAGGAGCCGGGCGAAAGCAGCGGCGTGCTGGGGTGTGAGTTTGCCTTCGGACCGCTCGTAGGAATCGAGATTGTCCGGTTCCACCGCGTCGTAGTGCGCTGCGGCGCAGCCGTCGATCCAGGGGCCGACGATGTTCATGAGCGCTGTGCGCTTGGCCGCGGTGGAGATGTCGAGCAAGGGCTCGGACCAGTCCGCATCGATGACCAGGTCTCCGTCGTCGTTCTTCAGGAGCAGCTCCGGGTGGTGTTTCTTCCACCAGGTGACGGCTTCACCGGGCTGCGTCTGGAAGGCGTTGACGTAGCAAATGTTGTAGAGACCGTCGACGGGCTTGGCCTCGCGGTCGCGGGACACGGCTCGGACCTTGCCGGGAGGTGGGTACGCGCCACCGAGTTGGTAGTCGAAGGCCGCGTTCGCAGTCGGCGCCCGAACTTCCGTCGGGGCGCCGGCACCGGAACCCGTGGTGGCGCCGGTGTGGGCGGGCTTCCGGGGACTGTCGCCCTGTGGTGATCCGGTGGTGGAGCAAGCCGTGGCAAGGCCTACGGTCAGGATCACGACAGTGAGAACGGCGCGGGAAGGGAAATGGGTCACGGAGGCAGCCTACGGTCGGGGCCGCTGTGGGTCCGCGGGTAGCCGGGAGCCGGGGAGCTGCGGGCGATGCCCGGCATCCGCGCCCCTGGACGGCAGATGTCACCGACGTGCGGGCGCGGGGGACAGGAGTGCGGGCCAGTCCTGGCCGGCGGCCCAGTCGGCGAAGCTGTGCCAGCCCACGTCGGGGTGGTCACGCCGCAGGCAGGCGACGTCCACGTCAAGTCCGACGGTGGTGAAGTAGTCGAACATGGCCGCCAGGTCGGCGGATCGGGTCCGGACGTGGGCCAGAGGCACCTCTTGGTGGGTGATCGGGCGGCCGATGGCCGTCGCGAGGATCTCCGCGATCTGACGGGGGGTGCGCTCGTCCGAGGCGATGTCGATGCGGCGGCCCGTGAACTCATCGCGGCGCTGGAGGACCAGCGCGGCGAACGCGCCGATGTCCGCGGCGGAGATGAGAGCGAGCGGCCGGTCGGCAGGCATGGGCCAGGCGAAGGTGCCCTCGCGCAGCCCGTCGAGGATCCAGCCGCCGGCGTAGTTGTCCATGAATGCCGCCGGGGCTATCACGGTCCACGGCACGCCTGCTGCGCGCAGATGCTGCTCGACCAGGTGCTTGCTCCCATAGTGCGGGATACCGGTGTCGCGGTCCGCGTGGGCGACGGAGGTGAGCACGATGTGCCCGATCCCGGCGGCTGCGGCGGCGCCGATGAGAGCTTTGCCCTGCCGGACCTCGCCAGTGACATCGGCGCCGAACGGAGTGGTGACCGCGAACAGGGAGTCGGTCCCGGTCAGAGCGGCGTCGAGGGAGGCGCGGTCGTCGAAGTCGGCGTGGCGTACCTCGGCGCCAAGGGCTCGTAGGGCGTCGGCGGCAGGCGAATCAGGGTGGCGGGTGAGCGCGCGGACTCCGTGGCCTGCGTTCAGCAGAGCGCGGGCGGTCGCTCCACCCTGGGTCCCCGTGGCACCGGTGACGGTGATGGTGGACATGGAAGTGGCTCCCCCCGGTAGGATAGCTGCGTGACGCATTAACTGCGCCACGCAGGAGACTAGCACTGCATTAGCTGCGTCGCGCAGTGATTTAGGGAGTGAGCCGGATGACAGACGCTCGCCGGGCCAGGCTCCACGAGGAGCTGTCGATCGAATCCCGTCGCTATCTGGCGGCCTATGTGTTGTTCAACCAGGCCCTCGCCGATCACCTGGGGATGCACCCGACCGACGTGCAGGCGTTGAGTCTGCTGACAGCCGCACCCGGGCCGCTGACGGTCAAGCAGATCGCCGACATGACGGGCCTGACCACGGGCTCCGCCACACGGCTGGTGGACCGGCTCGAACGAGGGGGCTACGTGGTCCGCGCACCCGACCAGCAGGACCGTCGCCGCGTGTTGGTCACCCCGGTGGCTGATCGCGTCGCCCGTGTCACGGCCGTGTGGGACGACCTCGGCCAGGCCTGGCAGACCCTCCTTGACGGCCATACCGAGGACGAGCTCGAGGTGATCACCCGTCACATGCGGCAGGCGCACGATCTCAGCCACGAACAGATGCGGCACCTGCGCTCCCGGCCGAAGCCGGACTGAGTGCGCACCAGCCGGCCCGGCCCGGGGAACAGCGGTACGCGCCCCTTCTCGGTCGTATCCGGAGTGGGGGGGGCGTCCGGAGCGCGGGTCGGCGGCGGGTCTCGGCCGAGTCGGGCGCGCTACGCCTGTGTGGCTTTCGCGTCCACGTTGCGGATCATGCGCTGGAGAACGGACAGTGCGATCACGTACTCCTCGTCCGGGATGCCCTCGTGGATCTCGGCCCGCAGTCCGTCGACCAGCTTCTTGATGCGGCCTCGCGTCTCCCGTCCGGTGTCCGTGAGGCGGAGGCGCTCGGCGGCATCGGCGGTGAGCCGGCCCTTCGTCGGCGCCGCTGACGTGGTTGATCACCCACCAGTGCGGCTGGGGGAAAAGGGCTCGTCATCGCACCTGACCACGTCGGCGCCCTGGCTCAGGAGACGCGCTTCAGCTGCCATGCGTTGTGGCTGAGGCTGGGCGTCGCCGAGTAGCGGCAGCTGCTGCTGTAGTAGGAGCTGGTCTGGATCCAGCCCGCGGGCTGGTAGGTGGAGGCGCAGGCCTGGACGACGGTGCCGACGGGCAGCCCGGTGAGCTGCTTTATCTGCTTGATGTTCGGGCTGAAGTTCTGCGTGCCGCAGCTGCTGCTGTAGCCCCAGCTGACGTCGACGAAGCCGGTCGGGGTGAGGACGCTCGCGCAGGAGGTCGTGACATCTCCGGGAGCGGCCTGGGCGGGCGCGGCGGTCAGGGCGAACATCGCTGCGGCGCCGACGAAGGCCATACCGGCGGTGCGAAAACGAGTCATGGGTGATGGCTCCTTTTGTTCACGGACGGCCGGTCAGGCCGAGAAGCCATTACTACGGGGTGGCGTTCGGTTTCTGATAGCGACTTTCAAGCCTAAAGATCCGGCCGTTGGGGGAGGGAGGATGACATGAGGGGAATATGAGCGAACATACCTTTTGCGGGAAGGCATCCCAACGGCCTGTCATCCGAATATCCCGTGCCTGCTCTGTTAGCTTGCGGTCCATCACCGCCCAACCGTGTAGGCGTGCAAATGCGGCACCTGCTCCCAGCCCCCTCATCGGTTCGCAGTCGAACCAAGCCGTCCGTTCCGCTGGTGCAGAACGCGGCCGCTCCCGCCGTACCCGGAGTCGCCGACAGGCTTTTCATCCACTACGACCGCACCGTCGCCTTCGGCTTCGTCCTCGATATCGACGGAGTGGCACCGAGCGTGGACGCCCTGCGGGAGCACCTCCGTCACCGCACCGGGCCCCTCGCGGCGCTGCATCTGTTGCCGCACCGTGCTTCCTCGGGCTGGCACAGCGTTGACCGTCCTCTGGATCTGACCGTTCACGTCACGCAAGGACCCGACGCCCGTTCCGGGCGCGCGAGCGACGAGATGATCAACGAGCTGATCCGCAAAGACCTGCCCCAGCCACCCCACCCACCGTGGGACATGTGGCTGCTCACGAACCAGGGGCACCGCTCCTACCGCATCTGCTTCCGTATGGACCACGCCCTGTGCGACGGCGTCGGAGCCGCCTACTACCTCGCGGCTCTTCTGGCCGACCAGGAGCTGCCTGCTCCGCACCTGCACCGGCCCGCTCGGCGCACCCTGACAGCTGCCTCCCGCTTCGCCCGTAACTACCTCCACCGACCGCCGCGCGGCCGCGCGTGGCCGGACCTGTCCGCCGACTATCAAGGCGGAGCCCGGATCGCGTACGTGGACGTCCCCGATGACCGCCTGCGTGCCCTGGCCCGCGCATGGGGAGTGACGGTCAACGACGTGTACCTCACAGCCTTGGCTCTCGCCCTGCCCGTCTGGCACAGCCGGGCGTTCCCCAAGTCGCCCTTTCTCGGACTGACGGCAGCGGTTCCCTTGTCGGTCCGGACATCCGGGAACGAAGGGGCGCCCGGCAACCACGTGGTCTCCATGGACCTCGCCCTGCCCTCCTCACCATCCGACCCTCGGCACTGCCTTGAGGCAGTGCTGAAGCAGACTCGTCAGGCTGCGCACACCGGGTACCGCGACACAGCCCACTTCTTGATCGAGCGCCTGCTCTCCCCTTGGCTCACTCGCCCGAACCCACGCCCCCGTCACGCGCTGACTGCCACCCACCTCAAGCTTCCGTCGCCCTGGACCGTTTTCGGCTCCTCTCTTACCGCAGCCGGCCTGTTCTGCGTTCCGGCCGGGAAAATGCCCTGCTACGTATCACTGACCAGGACGGCCGCCACTGCCAGATTCAGCGTGGTACACGACCGGCGCACCCCCGGAGCGACCGGGCTGCCCGAGCTGTGGAGGAATGCGCTGAGCGAACTGGAAAGCCGGGTGGACCGACTGGCTGGAGCGCCCGTGACCGGCGCCTGCCTTCCCTACCCTGATCGGCCGGGCCCCCGGCCGGACCTCCTCGAGCCGGGCACCCTTGAGCCGGGCACCCTTAAGTAGGGTGGGCGCGACAACACACCGTGAAGCGGAACAAGGAGCAGACGTGAGCGAGCCGGCGTCCATCGCCCTGCAGCAGGAGATAGCCCGGGAACTCCAGGTCGCCGAGACCTTCGAGACAGAGCGCGAGGCCGAGCGCCGGGTGGCCTTCCTCGCCGAGCGGCTGACCTCCACCGGTCTGCGCTCCCTCGTGCTCGGCATCAGCGGCGGCGTCGACTCCACCACCACCGGTCGGCTGTGCCAGCTCGCCGTCGAGCGGGCCCGGGCCGCCGGGCACGAGGCGCGGTTCTACGCGATGCGGCTGCCCTACGGGGTCCAGGCCGACGAGCACGACGCCCAGCTCGCGCTGTCCTTCATCCAGGCCGACCACGTGCTGACCGTGGACATCAAGCCCGCGAGCGACGCCGCGCTCGAGGCCTCACTGGCCGCCGGAGTGAGCTTCCGCGACGCCCACCACCAGGACTTCGTGCACGGCAACATCAAGGCCAGGCAGCGCATGATCGCCCAGTACGCGGTGGCCGGCGCGCACGACGGCCTGGTCGTCGGCACCGACCACGCCGCCGAGGCGGTCTCCGGCTTCTTCACCAAGTTCGGCGACGGTGCCGCCGACCTGGTCCCGCTGACGGGCCTGACCAAGCGCCGGGTGCGCGCGGTCGCGGACGCGCTGGGCGCGCCCGCCGAGCTGGTGTGGAAGACCCCGACGGCCGACCTGGAGACCCTCGCCCCGGGCAAGGCCGACGAGGACGCGCTCGGGGTCACCTACGACGACATCGACGACTTCCTCGAAGGCAAGCCGGTGGACGAGCGGGCCTTCGAAACGGTCGTCCGTCGCTACCGCATCACCGACCACAAGCGTCAGCTGCCCGTCGGCCCCTGAAGCGCGGTGCGGGTAGGCATGACAAGAGTCCCGCCGGACGAGCCGGCGGTGCCGTCGCGACCCGGCTGTGGCTGAGCGGGCTGCCTGGCCGGAGTGGCCAGGCAGCCCGCTCGGACCCGGGCCGGGGGAGCGGGTCTCAGGTAGCTCCGCCGGACAGGGCGAAGCCGCGGTACCCGTCCCGGGCGGCTGCGTCGCACTCCGCCCGGTACCGGTCCGCGCCGCCCGTGTAGGCCAGGAACACGCGCGGCTTGCCCGGCACGTTCGCTCCCGTGTACCAGGAGGCGACATCCGGGTAGAGGGTCCGGGAGGCGAGATCGGCAACGTGGGCGCACCAGTCCTCCTCGGCGCGCGGGGTGGCGTCGATCTCGGTGAGGCCGTTCCGCCGCAGGTGGGCGATGCAGTCGGTGATCCACTCCACATGCTGTTCGATGGACACCACCGCGTTGCTGAGCACCGACGGGCTGAGGGGACCGATGATCGTGAAGAGGTTCGGGAAGCCGGCCGAGACCAGGCCCAGGTGATTCCGGGGGCCGGCGGCCCACTTCTCCCGGAGAGTGGTGCCACCCTTGCCGACGATGTCCACGGCGACCTGGGACCCGGTCATGGCGTCGAAGCCGGTGGCGAAGACGATGACATCGACGGAGTGTTCCCGCTCCGAGGTCCTGACACCGCTCGGTGTGATCTCCACGATCGGTGTCCTGGTGAGGTCCACGACCCCCACGTGCGGCTTGTTGTAGGTGGCGTAGTAGTCGGTGTCCAGGCAGGGACGCTTGGTACCGAACGGGAAGGTGCGCGGTGAGAGCGTCTCGGCCGTCTCCGGGTCGGTGACGATCGACCGGATCTTGGACCTGACGAACTCGGCGACCGTCTCGTTGGCGGACCGGTCGCCGAGGATGTCGGTGTATGTGCGCAGCAGACCGCTGAGCAGGCCGGATTCCCAGCCCGCCTCGTATGCGGCCGTGCGCTCCGCCTCGTCCACCTCCAGGGCCGACTGGGTCGGCAGCTCGAAGACGGTGCCTCCCCGGGACTTCCGCTGGGCGGCGCGGAACTCCGGATAGCGGGCCTTGAACGCGGCGGTCTCCTCGGCGGTCAGCGGCCGGTTCAGGGCCGGCAGCGCGTAGACCGGCGTGCGCTGGAAGACCGTGAGTCCGGCGGCCTGCTCGGCGAGGAGCGGGATGGCCTGCACGCCGGAACACCCGGTACCGATCACGGCGACCCGTCTGCCGGTCAGGTCGACGCCCTCATGCGGCCAGTCGGCGGTGTGCAGGGCCCGGCCGGCGAAGGTGTCGACCCCGGGTATGTCCGGCTCCTTGACGGCCGACATGCAACCCGTGGCCAGCACGACGAACCGGGTGGTGACCGTCTCCCCGGTGTCGGTGGTGACCTGCCAGATGTGACTGTCCTCGTTGTACACCGCCCGGGTCACACGGGTGCGCAGGACGACGTCCTTGCGCAGGTCGAAGCGGTCGGCGACGTGATGGAGGTAGCGGAGGAGCTCCGGCTGTGTCGCGTAACGCTCGCTCCACTCCCACTCCTGGTCCAGTTCGGGCGAGAAGGAGAAGGAGTAGGCCGTGCTCTCGACGTCGCAGCGGGCACCGGGGTACCGGTTCCGGTACCACGTTCCGCCGATGTCGTCGCACGCTTCGAAGACGCGGGTGCGCAGGCCCAATTCACGCAGTCGGTGCAGCTGGTAGAGACCGGAGAAACCGGCCCCGACGACGACGGCGTCGAGCTGCGGGGTGATGGTGGCGGACGGGGAAGAGGGCCGGGGGGCCGAGTGCATGCCGTTCTCCTGACAGGTGTCTCACGCCGAGTGGTGCGGGCGGACGCGCGCCGGTGCCGACGGCCTCCGGTGCGCGACGCCGCGAACCCGTCCGGCGAGGCCCGCCGGTGCCGATGACCGGCTCCTTCGCGCGCTTCCCACAGGGGGACATCCTGGTTCACCCCCCGCCCCTTGGGAAGCCCCGGGCCGGCGCCCGGAACCCGGCGCCACCACGACGTCGGACGGCTCGTCGACGCCAACTCCGCCCCGTCAGGCCGGATGTCCGCCGCGCCATGGCGGCAACCGCGACACAGCTGGTCCGCCCGCTCGAAGTGACGCCCGGTGATCGCCTGCAGGGGCACCGAGCTTTCGCCCACTGCGGAAGGTGCAGGGAAAGGGGAGCGCTCACTCCCCTTCATGATCAACGTATAGCGGACCGGGGGGCTTGCGGCAAGGCCCCGTTCGTACCGCACAATCACCCACCGAAGCCAGAACCTGCGGAAATGAGAATCACGACATGCGTGTGGTGTTGTCGACGTACGGGTCGCGCGGAAGCGTCGAACCGATGGCGGGACTCGCGGTGCGGCTGCGGGAACTCGGCGCGGAGGCGCGGGTGTGCGCGCCGCCGGACGAGGAGTTCGCGAAGCGCCTGGCCGAGGTCGGCGTGGAGATGGTGCCGACCGGCCGGCCGGTGCGCCCGCTGGTGACCTCGGTGACGCCGGGTTCGGCGGTGGGCCTGGCGCAGCGTGCGGCCGAGTTGATGGCCGCGCAGTTCGACACGGTCGCCGCGGCCGCCGGGGGATGCGATGTGCTGGTGGCGACCGGCCCCTTGCCGGTCACGGCCGCTGCGCGGTCGGTGGCCGAGAAGCTGGGCATCCGCTACGTGCACGCGAGCCACCAGCCCGTCATCCTGCCGTCGCCGCACCGTCGCCCGCCCGGTCGGCGGGGCCGGCCGTTGCCATCGGATGTGAGCGACAACCGGGCACTGTGGTACCTGGACGCCCGGATCGCGAACGCGATGTTCGGCGAGATGCTCAACACCCAGCGGGCGTCGCTCGGTCTGCCACCGGTGGACAACGTCCGCGACTACGCCTTCACCGCCCACCCGTGGCTGGCCACGGACCCGGTCCTGGCACCGTGGCAGCAGCCGGCGGACCTCGATGTGGTGCAGACCGGTGCGTGGGCCCTGACCGACGAACGTCCGCTTCCCGCTGAGTTGGTGACGTTCCTGGACGCCGGTGCACCGCCGGTGTACGTGGGCTTCGGCAGCCTGCCCATGGGCGATCCGGCAGACATCGCCCGGGTGGCCATCGAGGCGATCCGCGCGCAGGGCCGCCGCGCGGTCGTCTCCCGCGGCTGGGCCGAACTGTCCCTGATCGACCACGAGGACGACTGCTTCGTCGTCGGCGAGGCCAACCACCAGGCACTGTTCCGCCGGGTGGCTGCCGTCGTGCACCACGGCGGCGCGGGGACCACGACGACCGCAGCCCGGGCCGGCGCGCCTCAGGTGGTGCTCCCGCAGGGGGCGGACCAGCCGTACTGGGCCGGCCGGGTGGCCGACCTGGGCATCGGCGCGGCACACGAAGGTCCGACTCCGACCGTCGAGTCCCTGTCGGCTGCGCTCAAGACAGCCCTGACCCCCGAGGCGCACGCACGAGCAACCGACCTGGCCCGCACGTTCCGCAGCGACGGGGCGACGGTGGCTGCGAAACTGCTGCTGGACGCGGCCGGTTGAGATCCGCCGACGCCCGTGTGCACCACGCGGGACCGTTGGTCCAGGGCAACGCTCGGCGCGGATCGGGCGGAACACCGGGCCTGTCAGTCTCAGTGTTCGGTCCCGCCACCGAGGCGTTGACCCGACCGGTGAGGCGCTCAGTCACAGCTCGTGTGACTGAGCGCCAGGCCTGGTGGCGGCCGTTCTGCCGTGATGGCTGCAGCTGGAGTGACGGGGCGGAGGAGGGAGCTCGTTCCGTGGCGCCTTCGAGGACCTCGGTCCGGGGTGTCTGCGAGGACCTCGTCAGGCGCCGACGTAGGCCGCGAGATGCTCGCCGGTGAGGGTGGAGCGGTCGGCGACGAGGTCGGCGGGTGTGCCCTCGAAGACGATCCGGCCGCCTTCGTGGCCGGCGCCGGGGCCGAGGTCGATGATCCAGTCGGCGTGTGCCATGACCGCTTGGTGGTGCTCGATGACGACGACCGACTTGCCGGAGTCGACCAGCCGGTCGAGCAGGCCGAGCAGCTGCTCGACGTCGGCGAGATGGAGGCCGGTGGTCGGCTCGTCGAGGACGTAGACACCGCCCTTCTCGGCCATGTGGGTGGCCAGCTTGAGCCGCTGCCGCTCGCCACCCGACAGCGTGGTCAGCGGCTGGCCGAGGCTGAGGTAGCCGAGCCCGACGTCGGCGAGCCGGCTGAGGATGCGGTGCGCGGCCGGCGTGCGTGCCTCGCCGTCGCCGAAGAACTCCTCGGCCTCGGTCACCGACATCGCCAGCACCTCGCTGATGTCGCGGCCGCCGAGGTGGTATTCGAGAACCGCTGCCTGGTACCGCTTCCCCTCGCACTCCTCGCAGGGGGTGGAGACGCCGGCCATCATCGCGAGATCGGTGTAGACGACGCCGACGCCGTTGCAGTTGGGGCAGGCCCCCTCGGAGTTGGCGCTGAAGAGCGCCGGTTTCACGCCGTTGGCCTTCGCGAACGCCTTGCGGATCGGGTCGAGCAGCCCGGTGTACGTCGCCGGATTGCTCCGCCGTGAACCGCGGATCGCCCCCTGGTCGACCGACACCACATCCGCGCCGGCGGGGATCGACCCGTGCACGAGCGAGCTCTTGCCGGAGCCGGCGACGCCGGTGATCACGCACAGCACCCCGAGCGGGATGTCGACATCGACGTTCCGCAGGTTGTGGGAGGTGGCACCGCGGATCTCCAACGTGCCGGTGGACTTCCGCACCGTCTCCTTCAGCGTGGCTCGGTCGTCGAAGTGGCGGCCGGTGATGGTGCCACCGGACCGCAGTCCCTCGACGGTGCCCTCGAAGCAGACGGCGCCGCCCGCCGTACCCGCGCCGGGGCCGAGGTCGACGACGTGGTCGGCGATCGCGATCGTCTCCGGCTTGTGCTCCACGACCAGCACCGTGTTGCCCTTGTCCCGCAGCCTCAGCAGCAGGCCGTTCATCCGCTGGATGTCGTGGGGGTGGAGGCCGACCGTCGGCTCGTCGAAGACGTAGGTGACATCGGTGAGCGAGGAGCCGAGGTGACGGATCATCTTGACGCGCTGTGCCTCGCCGCCGGACAGCGTGCCCGACGGTCTCTCGAGCGAGAGGTAGCCGAGACCGATCTCCACGAAGGAATCAAGAGTCTGCCCCAGCGCGGTGAGCAGCGGCGCCACCGACGGCTCCTTGAGATCGCGGACCCATTCGGCCAGGTCGCGGATCTCCATCGCGCAGGCGTCGGCGATGCTCAACTTCTTGATCTTCGACGACCGGGCCCCCTCGCTGAGCCGCGTACCGTCGCACTCGGGGCAGACGGTGAACGACATCGCCCGTTCCACGAACGCGCGGATGTGCGGCTGCAGCGCGTCGATGTCCTTGGACAGGAACGACTTCTGGATCTTCGGGATCAGACCTTCGTACGTCAGATTGACGCCGTCGACCTTGATCTTGGTCGGTTCCTTGTGGAGAAGGTCGTGCAGCTCCTTCTTGGTGTACTTCCGGATCGGCTTGTCCGGGTCGAAGAAGCCGCAGCCGCGGAAGATGCGGCCGTACCAGCCGTCCATGCTGTAGCCGGGGATCGTGAGCGCGTCCTCGTTGAGCGACTTGCTGTCGTCGTAGAGCTGCGTGAGATCGATGTCGGAGACCGTGCCCCGGCCCTCGCAGCGCGTACACATGCCGCCGGTGCGGTGGAAGGTCGCCTTCACCGCCTTCTTCGCACCGCGCTCGACGGTGATCGCACCGCTCGCCCGGACCGAGGCGGTGTTGAAGGAGTACGCGCCGGGCGGGCCGATGTGCGGCTTGCCGAGCCGGCTGAAGAGAATGCGCAGCATCGCGTTGGCATCGGTGGCGGTGCCGACCGTGGAACGGGGGTCGCCGCCCATCCGCTGCTGGTCGACGATGATCGCGGTCGTCAGCCCGTCCAGTACGTCGACCTCGGGCCGCGCCAGCGTCGGCATGAAGCCCTGCACGAAGGCGCTGTACGTCTCGTTGATCAGCCGCTGCGACTCCGCGGCGATCGTGTCGAAGACCAGGGAGCTCTTGCCCGAGCCGGAGACGCCGGTGAACACCGTCAGCCGGCGCTTCGGGATCTCGATGCTGACATCCTTGAGATTGTTCACACGCGCGCCGTGCACGCGGATCAGATCGTGGCTGTCGGCAGCGTGTGGCGCGGACGACTGCGCGTTCGTCCTCTTGACCGTGCTCATCATGTCTCCATCTGTGAGGCGGGGCCGCCCTCGCGGTCTCCGTCGGCGACACCTGGCCCGATCTAACCAGCTTCGAACAATACGTCTGTCGTCCTTCGTCGGCGCGGTCGTGGCAACGTCCGCCGCATGCCTGACAGGCGGTATCGGTCGGCGTGCGCCGCCCCTCCGGCTGACGCCAGTCGGAGGTCGCCCCCGGTGCAAGCTCCAATGCAGTCACGCCGCTTCGGGGCCCGTGGCGCCTTTGGGCTCGGTCACGCGGTCTGCGCGGCCGACGACCGGTTCGGGTTGCCCACGTACACTGACGGGCATGGCATGCCGCATCAGCGAGTTGGTCATCGAAGCCGCCGATCCCGACCGGCTCGCCGCGTTCTGGAGCGAGGTCCTCGGCTACGTCGAGCTCGGCCGGGAGGACGACGGGAGCATCGAGATCGGGCCGCCCGACGTCGGTTTCGGCGGCCCGCAGCCCATCCTCATCCTCAGCCCGAACAGCGAACCGCGGGCCGGGAAGGTCCGACTGCACATCGACGTCAACGCCACCGACCGCGACCAGGATGCCGAGCTGGAGCGGCTGCTCGCTCTCGGCGCCAGGCCCGCCGACGTCGGCCAGACCGGCACCGAGAGCTGGCACGTCCTGGCCGACCCGGAGGGCAACGAATTCTGCCTCCTGCACACCCGGCTGAAGTCCCTCTGACCCTGTGTGTCCTGGCGCCGAGCCGCCCGTCGCCTCACAGCCGTCGGCTGTGTGCTTGTCGCACGTGCCCCGCGATGGCCGGACGGGCTCAGGCCTGCGGCTGGCCGGGACGCCGCCGTGACCCCGGGACGGGCTCCGGCTGCCCCTCCGGCGGCAGGAAGTGGTTGAGCCCCTGCGCGGTGCCTGCGGCCAGATCTGCCGCGCGCGGCAGCATGACCTCCTCGTAGGCCCGTACCGCGGCATCGACCTCCGGGTGCGCGAGGAGGGCCAGGGCGAGTTCGGCGCCGTCGAGGAGGGCGAGGTTGGCGCCGACGCCGAGCGGCGGCATCAGGTGGGCGGCGTCACCCACCAGCGTCAGGCCGGGCACGTGGTCCCAGACAGGGGGTACGGGCAGGGCGTACAGGGGCCGGTTGACGAATCCTCTGTCCCCGGCCCGCAGCAGGTACAGCAGGCTGTCGTGCCAGCCGTCGTACATCTCCAGCAAGTGGGCGCGTACGGCGGCGGTATCGGCGAAGTCGAGCCCGGCGGTGACGTACCAGTCCTCCGGGGCACGGAACATGGCGACGGCGTCGAGGTGACCGCCGCTGTTGCGCTGGGCCGACAGCCCCCTGCTGCCGGACCGGGCGGACATGGTGCCCTCGCCGACCAGCCGGGCGAACGCCGGATGACGGCTGTCGGAGTCGTGGAATCCGGTCCCGACGAAGGTGACGCCCGTATAGCGCGGCACGGCGTCGGACAGCGCCGGACGGACGCGCGACCAGGCGCCGTCGGCGCCGACGACCAGGTCGAAGTCCTCGCCTGTGCCGTCCTCGAACAGCAGCCGGTGCGTGCCGTCGCCGTGGGGGACGACACGGCTGACCGGACGCCCCCAGCGGACGGTTCCGGTCGCGAGGGAGTCGAGCAGCAGCCCACGCAACTGCCCGCGGTCGATCTCCGGCCGGCCCGCGTGGCCGTCGGCGGGCCGGTCGACCTCCAGGACCTCGGCGGTGAAGGGGTCGAGCCGCCGCCACACCTCCCCCTCCGGCCGTGCCAGCGCGTGGAACCGGTCGAGCAATCCCGCCTCGCGCAGCGCCTGTTGGCCGGTGGTGGAGTGGATGTCGAGCGTGCCGCCCTGGGTGCGCGCCGCAGGGGACGCCTCGCGCTCGAAGACGGTGACGGACCAGCCGTGCAGCTGCAGGATGCGGGCACATATCAGCCCGCCGGGGCCGGCCCCGACGACGGCGATGCGAGCGGAAGTGGCGTTCACGAAAGACTCCTTCGGCGGCGGGAGGATGCGGAAGTGCGTGCCGGATGCGGCACTCCCACGAAAGCACACCCACTACGAAGGTGCAATAACTAAACTTTTTGCCCGACTCAACCTGAGGGGTGTCCGCGGGGTATGGTGTGCCGGTGAACGCACCGACCGGACGCCGCGAGCGCAAGAAGGCCCAGACCCGTAAGGCCCTGGCCGACGCCGCCTTGGAGCTCTTCCTCGACCGCGGCTACGACCAGGTCGGTGTGAAGGACGTGGCGGACGCTGCCGACGTGTCGGTGACCACGCTGTTCAAGCACTTCCCGTGCAAGGAGGCCCTGGTCTTCGACCTGGACCAGGACATCGAGGCGGCCCTCGTCGCCGCCGTGCGCGAGCGCGCGCCCGGCGTCTCCGTACCGCAGGCCCTGCGGGAGCACCTGCTGACGGCGGTGGGCCCGCACACCCTGGTGCTGAGTCCGCACACCCTGATCCCCCATCCGCCGGGCGAGCAGACCGCGGGGACGAGGCTGGCGGAGTTCAGCCGCATGGTGGAGGAGACTCCGGCACTGCGCGAGTACGCACACCGGATGTGGATGCGTCACGAAACAGCCCTGGCCCGGGCCATCGCCGAGGAGACCGGCGCCCCCGAGGACGACGCCGCCTGCGCCGCCCTGGCCCGCTTCGCCCTGAACGCCCCCCTCCTCGCCCGCAGCCACCCCGACCCGCACCGCGCCGCGAACGAGATCTTCGCCCTGCTCGAACGGGGCTGGAGCGGGCCGAGCCGGTAGAACATGCCTGCATCATCGCGATGATCAATAGAGTCGCGGCATGGCCATACGAGACGAACTGCTCATCGACTTGATCAACCGAACCGAGATGGAAGGCGGCGGCCCGCGCATCACCGTCGTGGCGGAGGGCGTGGTGATCACAGGCCGCCTCGCGGCGCACCGGCACTGGGCGACGCAGATCGCCGACCGGCTCGGTGATGCCACTCTGCCCGACGAACGCTTCGCCGAAGACTTCGCACGGGAGGCGGCGGAGCCCCTGGCGTATCCGCCGGAATACCTGCACCTCCAGGGTTGCCAGTTGATCTCCGGCGCCAGCAGCCTCCCCACCGCGCTGGGCGAGTTCTTCCGGGTGCCGCTGTCCGGAGTCAGTGCATGGAGCGTGCGCTGACCGCCGGCCCCGTGGACCCGGCCCGGCGGAACCGCGCGCCCCTCGGGCACGCGCCCGGGTCCCTCCTTCCCGCCCACCGCCGGGAAGGAGGGAGGCGATGCCACCGCCACCGTCCTCTCACTGCCCGGAGAGGCCTGGGCCCCGTCCGCGGAACGGTCACGGTGACGCAACGCCGAGCGGAGGCGTTACGGGTTGAAGACCACGCTGGAGAACGTCAGGCCCCGTGCCCCGTGCTGCCCCGGCCCCAGGCGCGTCGCTGCGCCCTTGCACTTCTTGCCCGAGTACACGACAAGCGGCTTCTTCGTCTCGTTGTGCGGAGCCCGGGCCTCCTGTCCCATGTCGAGGCACTTGCGGTCCGGGGGGTTCTGGACCGAGTAGATCTTTCCCTTGGGTCCCTCCCAGATGAAATGGCCCCCTGCGGCAACTGCCGAGGTGGTGGCCAGTGAAACGGAGAGCACAAGCCCCCCGAAGGTGGTGACTCCAATGCGGAACAGGCGCATGACGGCTCCTTGAGGCGACGAGACAATGGGCTGTCGATACGGACAACGACGCTCCCCGCCGAACGAAACTCAACGCGGTCCGGTCGCCACGAGCCGGAGTGCTCAAGGACAGGCGGGCTGTCGTGCCTGCAGGGGGACAGCCGTCGTCCGGCGCCGGTAGTACGCGATGGCTGCCAGCGTCAAAAGAGGCGCCCAGGCGAGCAGAGGGGCGTAACAAGCGACGAGGAGCACCTTCTGGGCCGCCGAATCCATGACGCCGCCCGCCGCCATGTTCGAAGTCTGCAGGTAACCGACCCAGCCGCTCCGGAGACCACGGTCAGCGCGAGGACGTACAGCACACCCCAACGGTCCGGACGGGCTCTCCATGATCGTTCACCGAGGCGTCGCCGACCTCAGCCTGAGGGCCCGTCCCCTCCGCCGAATGGGGGGATGCACGTACGACCAACACGTCGGCAACCGGTACGGCCGGCCACCGAGCACTCCAACGCCGGGCGGCGGTAAGTGGTTCGCGTCCCGTATCGATCAGACGAGGTTGTGTTCCAAGGCGGCGATGTACTTCTTGATGGAATGATCACGCACGCCGTCGCTCGTCGGGGCGAACATGTCGGCGGTCATGCCCCGGACGCGATCGGTCAGGGTGCTGAACCGAGGTGGGGAATTGTGGACCTTGCCCGTGGAGTCGATGTAACGCAGGGCTTCGACGTGGGTATAGGCGGGCTCGGGCGGCATCTGGGGCACGATGTCGTTGTTGTTGACGAACCGGTAGAGCCGGTCCTTGAAGCCCTTGTTGCAGGCAGCGGCCAGGAGCCGGTCGCAGGTGCGGGGCTGGCCGAAGGTGTAGACACCGTCCGCACGCAGCCTCGGCTCCTCCAAATACATCCGGCATCCCGCGAGCATGGCCAGCGCGCCACCGAGGCTGTGGCCGGTGAACCAGACCGTCTGCTCCTGGCGGCGCAGTTCGGCGAGGCTGTCGCGAACTGAAGGGAAGACCGAGTCCAGTGCTTCGCCGAATCCGTAGTGGACGTACCCGGTCCTGGCCGGGCCCGGCCACGGAGGCGTGGTGGCGTCGGACAGCCAGTCACGGATCTGCGCCGGCTCCGTGCCACGGAAGCCGATGATGATCATGTGATCGCCGGCCATGGTGTACGCCTGTGTGTCCTCGAGGGGGAAGGGCGGCGTGAACCGGGACTCGTGGTGGCGGACCTGGTCGAAGCCCCACTGCCCGGCCTGCCGCTCGATGCTGGCCTTGTCCTTGTAGGCCAGGTCGGCGGCCTGGGCCATCCAGTAGGCGTGCTGCAGGCTGTAGCCGGTCGCGTGGTGATCGATCACTGACGGAGGGGACACAGATGGACCTCTCGGGCGGGACAGCCGTGACGGCTGCCCAAGCGGCTGGGTCGCCACCTGTCGTATCCGGCCGCGGTGGCACGCCCCATGCCGCCTCGCCTGGCCTTCACCCGGAAGGGGGCACAAGTCCCTGCGAAAAGGCCCGTTCGTCGTGGAAGGGCTTCCGGACGCCAGGTCATTCAACGGCAGGAGCAGGCAGTCCTTCGAGCCCACCGACGAGCGGCACGCCGCCGCCCTGCTGGAATTGGCGGCGGCCGGCTCGCTGGACGGCTCGGTGCCGGCGAATCCCCGTGGCAGGGCCCCGCTGGGGCCACCGCCAAGCGCTCCGCCGTGCACCGGACCTTCGGTTCCGGCTCAGCAGGCGGAGCCGGCTGTCGCGGTCGCAGCCGACGGTAGAACCGCCGTCCGTTGCCGGACGAGCTTCTCCGTGACACGGTCGCGGAGAAGCTCGTACTCCTCGCGGAGCCGGTGCCACTCGGTCACCGGCGGGCGGGGGATGACGATGCCCCCGGTGATGACCTCCTCCGGCCGGAACTGCTCTCGGGTGAGGTCGATCTCAACGCCCATGCCCAAGCGGTTCCACCAGTGGTAGTCCGTGCGTTCGCCGTTGACATGGACTTCTCCGCGGATCAGCTCACCGCCGAGAAGGTCGTTGAGGACCATGGCGGTCACGCCGCACTGGTCCCGGGCCGGGTTGTCCGGGCTCCAGTGCGGCCGGAATTCCGGGGTGCACGTATCGGCGCTCCAACTGCTGCGAACGGCGTATTCGATGTCGCTGAGAAGCAAAGTCGTCATGGTGGCATCCTTGCCGAGACCACTGACAATCGCCGGGAGGTCGGCCGCCAGCGGGGGACACCCCGCATGTACCATGCGACCGATCCGCAGCAAGGAAGGGCAATTGACCCCGTACTCTCTGGCGTTCTACATGGACGTCGTCACCACCGGCACCGTGCTCGGCTTGCGTCCCACGGACTCTCCCGACCGCGTCACCCAGGTCCTGGGGTCGAACTTCGGTGAGAACCGGTTCGGCGACCGCAGCATGTGCCGTGACTATGGCCTGACCGAGTTCTACTGGGACCGCGCTTCCGTGGAACTCCCCTGGTCAGGCCACCACTTCACCTTGCAGGTGCACAGACTCGCATACCGGGGCCGGACCCTCGGGCCCACCGAGGAGACGCTCCGCGCCCGGTACGGCCGATTCACCCCCAGGCTTCGCTTCGAGAAGCTGCAGCGCCTGCTGGAGCGGCGTGGCGTCCCCCTGCTGGAGATCCCGGAAAGCCCGGCGAACGCACCGTACTACCGGACGTTCTGGCAGCCCGATTCCCAGGTGGCCGTCTCCGTCATCGGCACCTACGGCGAGTACGGCACACCGGACAATCCGCGGGTCGGTGACGTGGACAGCATCCGTGCCCCGATGACCGCTGACGAAGTGGAGTGGCGGAGGTCGCGGGTCGGGTAGCCGTTGGTTGCCGCTGCTCAGGCTGGTTCGCCGGGTTGCCGGGGGGAGCGTTCCACCACAGCGGCGAGGTTGCCGAGCATGCGGCGGTGGCGCAGTTGCAGTACGGCGTCGAGAGCGGTGTTGTGAAGCCGCGCGCTCGGCCCGCGCAGGGGGTGTTCGTCCATGGTGAGGAGACTGTGGCGGCCCCAAGGCTGGATCTGGATGGCGATTCTGACGGTTCCCAACGGCCCGCTGTCCACTTCGAGTTCGAGCCTGTGAGGCGGCTCGCAGCGGCGTACGTAGGTGTGGCCGCAGGCCGTCCACGGGCCGAGCCGGACGGTGTATTCGATCGCGGAGCCCAGCTCGGGCCAGGTGCCCTGGGCCGGGGCCGACCTGGCGGTGCCCACAACCCATTCGTCGTAACGGGAGCCGTCGGCGAGGACAGCCCAGACCGCCTCCGGGCTCCGCTCGATCAGCTGGTGCCGTACCGCCATGGATCCTCCGGCGTCGAGGTGAACCGGGCTTCGTCGCTCAGACGTCTCCAGCCTAAAACCGTCGGCGATTCCCGGCCTGCCGAAGAGCGCCCTGGAAGAACGGGCGGGGCCGGGGCCTCTTCGTCCACGTGCGCATCGGCTGACCCGTCAACCGTCAAGCTCGTGTGCCGTGCCTGCCCACCTGCGGAATCCAGCCAGGAGAACGCTTTACTGCCAATTGCACATATCTCCTACACAGTGCTGCCGACGTCGGGCTAGACAAGAGGGCTGGGGACCTCCGTTGCCTTTGGGCGAGGACGGTCGTGGTCTGGCGGGAGGCAAGGCGCTTGCTGACGATCAACGTGACGGTACTGCTGGCGGTCATCGTCGTTCTGCGGCTGCGCCGCCGTACGGAGGCCAGAAGCAGGTCCGACGAGAAGCTGACTGTGGTCATCGTTCTGGCGCTGGGAGTTCTCATAGCGCCGACCCCGGTGGGGCAGGGAATCCTGGACCTTATCGGCCAGCTCGCGAGTGGAGTCTCACAGTCCGGCCGTTGACCGCAGACCGTCCTCCTGAGACGTCGCTGCCGATACGCCGCTGCAGCGACCGGGTGGGGTGTGCGCGGCTGTCGGATTTCCGGTAACCGGCTGGTCGTGGGCCAACGGCCTGACCAGTGCCACCGCCAGGAGAGCGAACCAGGTTCCCACCAGGACCAGGTGTGCCCGCTGTGGAACGCCATGCCAGCCCGGCCCGCCGAACAGGGGGCCGACCGTAGCCACCGCACACACCATGGCGCACGGCAGCACCCAGGGTCCCCAGCGGCGGATCAATGGCAACCTCGGGCGCCCGGCCTTGGCCGCGGCGCTGAGCAGTGCCATGGAGGAGAAGATCGCGAAATGGACCAGCGCACTGGTTGTCGTGTGCCACGGGTTCACAGCCTCGCAGGAGCGTTCCACCGACGGCGCGCAGCGCATCGGCACGATGGTGTCGGCCACCGAGCACCCGGCGAAGGCAATCGCCGCCCACCAGCCGGTAGCGGCCAGGCGGCCCGGCAGCGTGCACCGCGCCAGCAGTGCCCCTGCGGTCACGAGCAGCGCGCAGGTGACCTCGATCCCGCTGAACAGCCGGTGGAAGGGCTGGTCGGCTGCGTACAGCTCACTTACGTAGGAATGCCTGGGGTCCAGGCCTGTAGGCAGAAGGAACTCCAGAAGCCAGCCGTTGTAGGCCACCGCTGCTGTGCCCAGCAGCAGCGCGGCCCACAGCCTGCGCCGGCGTCCGCGCGGCGGCGTGTCGTACTCAAGGGCTTGGTGCACGGTTCTCCTCGGAGTCCGGGTTGCGTGTGGCTGCCAGCGAAGAGGCTCTGTCCGTGAAATTCCTCGAAGCGTCACGGATCTCTGCGGCAGCGAAATGTGGGTTCAGGCAGCCGAACGGAAAGCAGTGCTCCGTCACCCCTTCCGTATTGCGGCTGAAGAGCCGCTGGGGCTCCTCGCAAGAGTGTCTGAGACACCCTTCGCAACGACACCCGACGCATCGAGCTGCTGGGCCATCCGGGTGGCACAGTGCACCTCTTGGCGCAGAGCGGCTCATGTGCATCTGGCAGGGCAGGCGACAGCGAAGCCAACCCCGACGACATGCTGGTGGAGGCCCTGGCCGACCTGCTAAATTGTTCCTACACGCGAGCCTTCTCGGTGCGGATTTCGGTCCGCCGGGAAGGCTTTTTTCATGCCCGGGGGCAGCCTGCCCCCGGCACCGGTGAACCTGCTTCGAAGGCGCCCGCCCCGCCGGGCGACCTGTACGCACCCACGGGTCCCCGTCCCCAGCCCGCAAGAGGAGATCCATCTCATGAGCCCACGAACGAACACCGCGGCAGTCCCCAGTACTTGGCAACTCGGTGATCTGACCGTCAACCGCGTAGGGTTCGGCGCGATGCGCCTGACCGGTACCGCGCCCTTTGGCAACGGCGTGCCGCGTGACCGTGAGCAGTCGATCGGCGTGCTCCGGCGGGCGGTCGAGCTCGGCGTGAACCACATCGACACCGCCGCGTTCTACTTCTCGGCGACGAGCTCGGCCAACGAGCTGATCAACCGGGCGCTTGCGCCGTACCCGGACGATCTGGTGATCACTACCAAGGTCTGGCCGGGCCGCGGCCCCTCGGGCGAGTGGTGGTGGGCCACACCGGCGCAGTTGCGCGGCCAGGTGGAAGAGAACCTGCGCCAACTCGGCCGCGATTACCTGGACGTGGTGAACCTGCGCGTGCCGCCGAGCCGGCGGACCGGCTCGATCGGTGAGCACCTTGGTGTGTTGGCCGAACTGCGCGAGGCCGGGCTGATCCGGCACCTCGGCATCTCCAACGTCACGTCCGAGCAACTGGCCGAGGCCCTGGCCATCACCCCGGTGGTCTGCGTGCAGAACCCTTACGGGATCGGCGCGTCGAACGAGGACCGGGCTCTTCTGCGGCTCTGCGGTGAACTCGGCATCGCCTTTGTCCCGTTCTTCGCGATCGCCGGTTCCGGGCGCGAGGCGGATCCAGTGGCCCGGGACAGTGAGGCGGTGGACGCCGTCGCCCGCGCGCATGGTGTGTCGCCCGCACAGGTCCGCCTGGCCTGGACCTTGCACCAGGGGCCGCACGTGCTGGCGATCCCGGGGACCGGAGACCTCGGCCACCTCGCGCAGAACGTGGCAGCCGGCGCGCTGCGGCTGACGGACGAAGAGATGACACGCCTCACCTCGCTCCGGTCGGCCGACGCATAACGGGCGGCTGAGGGACATCCGCACCGCTTTCCTAGTTACGATACAGAGCTGTGCTGTATTGTAATTTCCGTGAAGCCTGGCAACGACAAGGGCGGACACACCGCCGACACGCCGACCCCGACCGCGCAGCCTCCCGGCAGGCCCCGCAGCCGGGAGGCGGACGAGGCGATCCTCACCGCGGCACTCGACCTGCTGATCGAGCGGGGTGCCGGCTCGACCAGCATCGAGCAGGTAGCGCGCCGTGCCGGGGTCACCCGCGCCACCGTGTACCGGCGGTTCCCGACCTTGACCGACCTGCTCGTGCGGGCGGTCGAATGGGAATACCGGGACACGGCCCCGGACGCACTGGACTGGCGGGACATCGACGGCATGCTCACGGACTGGGCCGACCATCTCAGCCGACCCCGCGCCCGCCGACTGATCCGCCGCCTCTACGGCACAGTGGACGATCTCCCTGAGCTGCTCCGCGCCTATGACAGTGCCCATGGCCGCCACCGTGGCCGGGCGGTGCGCACCACCCTCGAACGGGCACGCGCGGCCGGACAGCTCCCGCCGGGCAGCGACCCGGGGATCCTGCAACAAATACTCAGCGGCGCGGCGCTGCAGCACCTCGCTGCCTACCCCGACACCACCAGCGCGGAAGAGATCAGGACCTATTTCTTCGCTGTCCTCCGACAGGCAGGCCTACCGGCCGTACCCGCTACCCGAAGGAGCACCGGTCAATGAGTGAAAGCACGGCGTGGCTGGGGCGGGACATCCGCCGCGCCCGCAAGCAGGGCATGGCCGCGATCACGCGGCGGCAGCGCGATCGGTTAGCCGGCATGGTCGCCCACGCCCGCGCCGCATCGCCGTACTACCGCGAGCTCTACCACGGCCTGCCCGAGCGAGTGGAGGATCCGGCACTGCTGCCGGTCACCGACAAGAAGAAGCTGATGGGGCGCTTCGACGACTGGGTGACCGACCGCGACATCACCCTGGAGAAAGTACGCACATTCGCAGACGACCCGGACCGGGTCGGGCAGCGGTTCCTCGGAAAATACCTGGTGGCCACCACCTCGGGCACCAGCGGTCGACGCGGCCTGTTCGTCCTCGACGACCGGTACATGGACGTCGGCTCCGCGCTGACCTCCCGCGCACTCACCACCTGGCTGGGCCCGACGGGTATCCTCCGGGCCACTGTCCGCGGCGGACGTTTCGCCCAACTGGTCGCCGTCGATGGGCACTACGCCGGGTGCGCCGCATACTCTCGCCTGAACCGCGAGGGCGGGTGGCGAAGCAAGCTGCTCCGCGCGTTCTCGGTGCAGACTCCCATGCCGCAGCTGGTCGCCCAACTCAACGCCTACCGCCCCGCCATCGTCATCGGCTACGCCGGCACGATCATGCTGCTCACCGCCGAGCAGGAGGCCGGCCGCCTGCACATCGCCCCCCTGTTGATCCAGCCCGCCGGCGAGACGATGACCACGCGCGACACCGACCGTATCGCCGCAGCCTTCCACACCACGGTCCGCACGATGTACGGCGCGACCGAGTGCACCTACCTCAGCCACAGCTGCGCGGACGGCTGGTACCACGTCAACAGCGACTGGGCCGTACTCGAGCCGGTCGACGCCGACTACCGGCCCACCCCGCCCGGAGAGTTCTCGCACACCGTCCTGATCAGCAACCTCGCCAACCGCGTACAGCCGTTCCTGCGCTACGACCTCGGCGACAGCGTTCTGCTCCGCCCTGATCCCTGCCCCTGCGGCAACCCGCTGCCCGCGGTCCGCGTGCAGGGCCGCGTCGGCGACATCCTCACCTTCCCCACCGGCCGCGGCGACCATGTCCGCCTCGCCCCATTGGCCTTCGCTACCCTGCTCGACCGCACCCCGGGCGTGGAGCAGTTCCAGATCGAGCAGACCGCTCCGTCGACCCTGCGGGTACGCATCCTCCCGCGTGCCGGCGTCGACCCGGACCGCGTGTGGCAGACCGCCCACAAGGAGCTGACCCGCCTGCTCGCCGACAACAAGCTCGACCACGTCACCGTCCAACGGGCCGAAGAGCCACCCCAGCAGGCACCCGGCGGCAAGTACAGGACAATCATCCCACTCGCCTGAGCGCGCTTCCCGCCCCGACGGCCCGGATTGCCGACACGCACCGCTTGGTGGGGGTGATGTTCGCCGAGGAGGCGCTGAAGGCCGGGTCGAGGTCGAGCTATCTACTCGGTTCAGGGGGTGGGCAGGACGTGTACCCCTCGCGCCTGATCATTCCCAGCGCATCGATCGCGGCTGGGGACAGCACCGACTTCTCCAGGTCGTACTAGGGCGTTCGCGCATCCACCAGGCGATCGTCAAAGAGTTCAAGGCCGGTCTCCTCGTACAGCTCGCGTTCCAGCGTCTCCCGTGGTTGCTCGCCCGGCTCGATTCCCCCGCCGGGCAGATGCCACAGCCCCGGCGAAAAGACGGGTGAGGCGTCCGAGAGCTGGGTCAACAGCAGTTGGCCCCGTGTGGCAGCAATGACATACGCCGATACACGCGAACGTACGTGCCTCCCCAACGTTGCCCTCCAGGTTTCAGTTCCGCGGCTCCGCTCCGGCCGCACAGGGCAATCTATCGATCACGTGACAGGGGAGGGTCGCTCTGAGGTCACTGGTGTTCGTCCAGCTCTGCGAGCAGTGAGGGGTTGACGACACGGACGATGGCCTCGATGTCGTCTCTGCGTGCGAGGGGCCAGAGCACGGCGCGCGCGGCCCGGTACTTGTCGGCGAGGCGTGCCCGTTTGTCGGGCGACAGCCGGGCGGCCCTGTCGGGGTGGGAGTTGTGAGCGTTGTCGGCGATCTTCACGAGCGTCGCCTGGGCGTCGCCTGTGATGCGCTGGATCCTCTCGGTGTAGGAAGTGCCCGGCTGGTTGGTCACCGCCTCCACGATCTCCACGACCCGCACGGGGATGCCGGCGGCACGCAGCTGCCCGGCGGTCCAGTCGGTGTCCTCGATGATGTCGTGCAGAAGCCCAGCCATGACGAGTTCGTCACCGAACGGCGCGAGCCCGGCGGCTACGGCGCGGACGTGCTCGATGTACGGCACGCCGATCTTGTCGACCTGCCCGGCGTGCGCGCGGTCAGCCAGGAAGTCAACCTCGTTGACGGACGTCACGTCTGCTCCTCCGTATTCTCCGCCGCGATGGCGATGGCGACGGCGGCCTCGCTGGTGGCCCTGGTTCCCACCTCACCACAGCCTGCCGCCGGGCTGAAGCGCGCCTGGCAACGACCTTGCGGGCGTGTGCCGGCCTCTGGGACAGGGGCGTGCCATGAAAAGGGGAGTGCCGGCGTGCGCGCCCGAAGCTCGGCGGCGTCCTGGACGCAGGCAGTCGGCGTCCCGTGTGCCGAACAGCGCCTTCGCGCCGTGCCGCTGTGCCACAGCGACCGGGGGCGTGGTGGGGTACGCACGCTGCTGTCGTTTTCGGACGCGTTGGCGTGGCGTTGCTGGGCAGCGACCCACCCGCCGTCGCCGTGCTGGACCGGGCGCTCGGAGGAGCCTTGAGCATCGGGACTGGCGGGGTCGGCGACGGGCTCGTGCGGATCGCCGATGCCCGGGGCAGTGTGCTGACTCCCGGCCGTGGCGCCGTGCGGAGCATCGGCCGGCGCTTGGGCCGCGCGGACGGCCGTGCCGAGCGCACCGAGTTGCTGCACGCCGCCCACACCATGATCGTCGTCCTCGCCTGGTTCCAGGCTCTGGAGGAACGACATCTGCCCGTCCGCCTCGAGGCCTTGGAGTTGACCCGCCGCGAACGGCTCGCCCTCGCGGGTGCGCCGCAAGTGGGGGAGCGGGGAGCCGCGTTCGCCCGCTCGCTCGCCGCCACCGACGCGCCGAGCCCCGTGCCCCACCGGCCCTTCGAATCGGTCACGGACCAGCTGCAGCGCTGGTACGAGGGTCTGTCGGTGACATTCCTCGACTTCGCCGAGGGACTCCGCGTCTGGAGCACGCAGACAGAGACCCTCCGAGGCGAGGCCCGGCGGGTGATCCGCACCGAGCTGCCCCACGAGGCGGTCCGGCAGTACGAGTCCCTGTATGCCCAGCTCGCCAAAGAGGCACCGGAGTTCGGGTTCTGGACGACCCGAATCGAACACCGGGCAACCCGGACCGAGGTGCGCCGCTCCCTCGGGGGAGTCACCGGGCTGCTCGCCGACCTGGCCGCACAGAGAACGCATAGGGCGACTGCTTCAGCACGAGTGACTCCCGCTGCCGTCATCGCCTGCGTTTTCCTGCGGCGGGGCCGCACCCGCCGGGCCGGTGCCCCTCAGCCTCCTCGGAGAGCAGGTTATCGACGTGCTTGCGGGGAACATGCAGGTTTTCAGTGTGGGAAGCGGCGAGGTGAGCGGGGCACTGTGGACGCGCGGAATTCAGTGATCCGAGAGTGGACTTGACGCATCAGGTGGGTGTCCTCGAGTCGGTCCAGGTAGAGGCAGCGGGCTGCAAGTCCGGGGAGTTCGAAGGCAAAGTACAGGGACATCAGCGGGTTTACGAACAGATCGCTGCCTCGGGTGCGGTCGGTGAACTGGACATCGCCGAACGAGCCGCGCACGGCTGCCGCGATGGAGCCGTTCACAATGCTGGGGTGTTCCGGCGTGTGGTGCTGCGCGTGCGTCACCGCGTCCAGGTAGAGAGCACCCTCGCGGGTGGCGCGCGGTATTGAGAATGCGCCAAGGTATGCGCCGTCGCGTTCCAGCGCGGGCGATATTCTCCAATACTTGCACGTGGTTTACGCCGTGATAGGTGTCTATGCCGAACCCGACCGACACCACGAGCCGGGTCTCTATGCTGTCCAGCGCGGCCAGCGCCGCCACGCTGGTCAGGTCCTCCTCAGGGGTGCCCAGACCGGATTCGTCACCGCGAGCCCGGTGTCGACCCGGGAGGAGGCGCAGCCCCCTAAGGCGCGACAGGCTGGGACGACCCGAGGCCTGTACGTACTGGTGGGGGAGCTGGCCGGGCACGGCCCCGGCCGCGGCCACACGAAACAGTCGTCCACTGCCCTAGGCCCAACCCTCATCGACGCCTTGCCGGAGCAGCTGCCTCCCAGTTCGTCATGGCGGGGGGATGGTGCTCCGCGGCCTCTGGCTTGCTGCTGGGTAGGTCGATCAGGCCAGCGGAATGGCCGACGGGGTATGACCGGGTGTGAGAATCCGCAGGTCCCCGTCATGCGGAACGCGGTCATCGGGACAGCCCACCGTTGTCATACCTCAGGGCTAGGGCCTGTCTGGTGGGTCGGTGACGAACGGAGACGAGAACTCGTAGGCCTCTGCCAACAGGCCTTGTATACGCAGGGGTTGAGCTCGCTCCTGTCGTCGGGTTGAAGCGCGAACCGCCTTGGCAGGGGTTCGCCGCGTGCAGCGGGGACGTTCAGCCGCGGGCACCGGTCCCCGAGGCTGGACTCGGGGTAGTGACGCGGAGGGCCCCGCACGGAACCGCCGGGAGGCCGGGGGTTCACGTGCGGGGCCGCGCTCACTTGGTGGGGGCCGTCAGACTGCGGTCAGGGTGTACGTACCGGTGCCGTCCTGCCGGCCGCTGGAATACTGGCGGATGAGCTCCCCGTCCGCGTACCGGTCGTGGCCCAGCATGGAGCCGGTGTACTTGTTCTGCAGACCGATCTTCGGGCTGCCGGGTACGTCGCGGTAGATGTAGAACCGTTGGAGGTCGTCCTCCGCGCAGGTGGCCGTCGTCAGGTAGGCCTGTTCCCGGTTGGCGATGTCCGCCGGGATGGTCGCGCATCCGCCGTTGCCCCAGTTCCACAGGGACGCTTCGATGACCCCGTTGCGCTCCGTCACGTTGCACAGCCGCCAGTTGTCCAGGTGGGCGCTGGTCCAGTTCGATTCGCGCAGGCGGATGCCGTCGTTGGCCAGGAGCGGTGCGCTCCAGTTCAGGGGCTTGCCGGGGACGTGGATCCTGTAGACGCCGGATTGGCAGTTCAGGGCGGCGCGCGGAGCGGGCTTGGCGGCCCGGGTGGCCTTCATCCTCTGGGCGGCCTCGGCGGCTGTGGCAGCGTTGCCGGCGTCGCGCTTGGCTTGGTCGGCCTTGGCCGAGGGAACGGGGCCTGCCGGGTGCTTCGCGGTGGCGGCGGGGGAGCCGCAGTCCAACAGCCCCTGGGCCTTGGCCATGATGCTGTTGGCGGGAACCTTGTCCTCGCAGCGCACCGCGCCTTCTTCGAGAGTGGTGAAGGTGGTGTAGCTGCCGCTGTCGGGTCCCTCGGTCCACTTCAGCGCCCAACTGCCGCCCTGTTGGACGCGGTTGCAGTTGAGACTGCCATAGGTTCCGGTGACCTTCTTGGTGCCCTTGTAGAGGCCGTAGTAGCCGGGGGTGCGGAAGTTCCATGTGACGGACGTCGACGTGCTGCTGGTGGAGGTGTAGTTCACCTGCACGTTCAGGCCCAGGCTCGCGCCGACGGAGCCGAGGGTCTCGACGGCGAAGCTGCCCTGCACGGTGCCGTTGAGGCCGACGGAGACGGAGATGGTCTCCGTCGTGTTCGTGTTGACGCTCTGGTTACCGGTCGAGCCCTCGGTGACGTACCAGCCCTTGAAGTGTGTGACGGTGGGAGCGACTTCGGCGCTCTTGATGATCGGGTGACGGGTACCAAGATCGGCGGAGGTGCAGACGTCGCCGAGCTTCGGCTTGCCGGCGGTTATGGCGGGTTTCAGTTGCCCTGCCGCGGCGGCGGGGCCGGCCACGGCAGTTATGGCGGCCAGCGTCGATGCAGCGGTTACGGTGAGGGCGACCAGCCCTCTGGCCCAGCGGCCAGCAGATCTCAAGTGACCCATCATGCCCTTTCCCTGGCCGGGCGTCATGTCGCCCCAAGCCGGAGCTCTGTCAGTTATGCGGCGGGGGTGGTGGTCGATCAAGGTCAATGTAGCGGCGGCAGCGACGCAGTGACGATGACGGAATCAGCCGGTCCGAGGCGAAATCCATGACCCTTCATGGGCTGCAAGGAAGCCTTGACCTGCCGGTGGCTCATCAAGATTTCATCCGCGTAGCTAAGATCCGCCACCGGCACCGCAGAAATAGGCTGTTCAGGCGTGATTCTGCTGCTGTCACCGCGACGACCAGGGCCCGCCAGGCCGGCCTCTCATCATCCGCCCGGCGCAGCCGACTGCCGCCAAGCCATCACGACATTCGGCCAACTTGACCGTTCTGAAACCGACGGCCTTCGGCGGCCGCGGCGCCTTAAATGTTTGCGCGCCAGCGTGAGCGGCCCTATGAACGATTGGACGCAGACAAAGTCGGCACAACAGAAGGGAATTCAGCGGATCGAGCCAGACGGCGTCTGGCGGTGAGCCGGAAGCAGGAACGCCGGTCCCGACGACCGGCCCGGCAGCGTCCGCATGAGCCCCGAGCGCATCCAGCACGGGGCAGGAAACCCCGGCCAAACGGAAACACAAGGAGAAAACGAACATGCCCCTACCACGTTTACATCGCCACCACGAACGCGTCAGACGACTGCTGGCGGCAATAGCCTCACTTGCCCTCACCGCCGCCCTGCTGGACCTGGGAACCTCCTCGGCCGCCGCTGCCCGGACCACGGCCCTGCCTGCCCCCCAGGGCCGCGGCACCTGCACGGCTGTCCCCTCTGGCAGCGGGGCCCCCAAGGGCGCGGCGTGGGCCTGCTACGAGGCCAAGCCCGGGGCGTCTGCCCCCGCCCCCGCCACCGCACGTGCTCTTGCCCCCGCTCCCCGCGACGACCAACCGGACCCGGAAAGCCCGGAAGCCCTGTGCGGCAAACAGCCCCCCGACAACTCCACCCGCCTCGTGTACTGCATTGAAAAAGAATTGTTGTGGATCTACTACGGCCCCGACCAGAAGGAGGTGATCGGTGCCGCTGCGGGCAGGCTCTACATCTACTCCAAACTCAAGGCCGTGCCGCATTCCAACTGGAAAGAGAGCGTGATCGTCACCCTGGACAGCAAAACGGAAAATATTCCCGCCGTGGAACTGGTCCTGCAGGCCATCTGCACCGGGCAGTGCTCCGCGTCGGCACCCCTCGTGGCGAAGCTGTCGAAAGTGGGCGAACACGTCGGCGGGACCATCGACTACAATTCTCCGGTCGGCCCAGGCGGCGAAGCACTGGTCCAGCCCCAGTACCACGCAATGCTGAACCTCCTGGTCCCCGGGGTGCCTTTGCCGCCTGCAAACAACGACTGGGTCGGCCCCCAGATACGCTGTGACGGCAAGACCGGCGACTGGACGGGCTGCGTCATCCCGGAGCACATGGCCAACGTGACCATCCGCAGGTCCCTCTACCGGGCCGCCGCCATCACCTACGAGTGGGCACAGAACAACCTGACCACCCTCAGCATGGGCACCAAGAACAAACCCCTGCACTACAAGAAAATGACCGAAGAGGAAAAAAACCGCAGTCGAGACCTCACCTGCAACCGGGCGCCGGACAGATTCGTCAAAGACCCTTCGGTGCCGGACGACTCCTGTGACGAGTTCCCCTTCGCCGCGACCCAGGAGGGCGGCAAAGCGGGCACCCTGTGCGTGGACATCCTCCCCCAACAAGTGGGCGGCGTATGGGACGTTAGCAACGTCAAGGTCCTACGCAACGGCAATGTCAAGACAAACGCGCCCTGTGTACGCGGCCACGTCACCAACAAGGACAACGTCGATGCGGGCAGTAAAGAATTTGGCGCGGCGGTGCGGTCCGACCGCATCCTCGACGGCGAGGCCTTCCAGGTGATCATCGCCCCGTAGGCAGACCAGGGGCCGGTCAGGTTCCGTCTGACGGGTCGTGCACGAAGCCACAGGCGTATGGTCGCAAGGGTCACAGTGCCGTGAAAGACATAGGCTCGCTTGTCGAACCTCGTGGCAACGGCCCGGTTGGGCTTCAACTTCCCGATCAGGCGCTCCACTTCGTTCCTGCGAACGTAGCGGGCCTTCTCGAAGCTGGTGGGCCGACCGCCTCGGCTCCCACGGCGCAAGCGATTGGCTTGCTGATTCCTCGGCTCAGGGATGGTGTGCTTGATCTGTCGGCGTCGCAGGTAGCGGCGGTTGCGCCGAGAGCTGTAGGGGCGATCGCCGCTGAGGTGGTCCGGGCGAGTGCGCGGGTGCCCGCCCTTCGGCCGCGGGACGCGGATGCTCTCCAGGACCGGAATCATCTGAGGCGCGTCGCCCCATTGTCCGGGTGTGATCAGTAGGGCCAGGGGCCGCAGGCCGCCCTCACCCACCACGTGGATCTTGGGATACCGGTCCGCAACCGGAACAGAACCCCGTTGATCACCCTGCGGTGACACTTCCAACGCCCGCCCCGCCCAACGTTTCCTGGCAACTACGGCTTCAGCCTGGCCCACTCCGCGTCACTGAGATCTTCCCGTCCCACATGCCCGAGAACGAGTTCTCCTCTCGGTTCGTCACCGACCCATCAGACAGGCCCTAGGGCTCGTCCGGCGGATCATGGGCCGAGCCAGGGCCGGACCGAGGCGAGGGCCGGCCAGTGCCCTCATCGTGTTGACTGCCCCCGGCAGGCAGTGCTGAAGTCGGCACGTGGACAGCATCCCCGCCAACCGGCGGCTCTGGAACCAGATCAGCAGCGCCTACCAGCACGAGCACGACCCGCAAATCGGCGCCACACCCCGGCTGTGGGGCATGTACTCCATCCCCGACGCGCACCTGCGCGCCCTGGGCGACGTGACCGGCAAGCGCGTCCTCGAACTCGGCTGCGGCGCCGGCCAGTGGTCCAGGGCGCTCGCCGCCGAGGGCGCCACCGTGGTCGGCCTCGACCTGTCCGAAGCTCAACTCGCCGCAGCGGCCCACGCGATGGGAACGGCCCGTTACCCTCTAGTGCAAGGTGCTGCCGAACAACTCCCCTTCGCCGCCGACAGCTTCGACCTGGTGTTCTGCGACTTCGGTGGGCTCAGCTGGGCGCCCCCGCACCTGGCAGTCCCGCAGGCCGCACGCGTCTTGGGCCGAGGCGGGCGCCTGGTGTTCAACGTCGCCAGCCCATGGTTCGAAGCTTGCTACGACGAAGCCGCCAGCCGTGTGACCACGACGCTGCAGCAGGACTACTTCGGGCTGAACACCATCGCCGAAGGCGACGGCGCGACCAGCTATCAGCTCACCTACGGTGACTGGGTCAAGGTCCTGCGCGGCGCGGGTCTCATCATCGACGACCTCATCGAGCCGCGGCCCGAACTCGGTACACCCAACGGCTACAACGAAACCGACCCACCCGACTGGGCACACCGCTGGCCGGCGGAACTGCTCTGGGTAACCCACAAACCGTAAGTTCCGCCGCGCCGAGACGTGAAGGCATCCTTTATCGTGGACATCCGCACAACGCACCACGCTCTGCTGAGCCGTCTGCTGCCTGACGACAAACCAGAGGATCTCGCCCTACGCCAGGGGCAATTCCATAACGTAGTCATGGGAGCAGACCGCGTCGTATGCCTGCCTCGCACTCGGGCGGCGGCCGCCCGGCTGCCCGAGCGGATGGCCACCCTGCGCGCACTTGCCGGGCTCGACCTCGGCTTCCGGACACCTGAGCCGCTGTTCGAGGGCGGAGCCGATGGTACTGGCGAAGTGCCGTTCCTGGTGCTCAGCCGCATTCCCGGGGAACCGTTGGAGGCTGACATGCTCAACGATGCCCGAGTGGTTGACACTGTGGCGGCACAGTACGCCACGCTGCTTGCCGGACTCAGCCGTGCCGGCACCGACGAGACGGTACGAGCGGTTCTGCCTCAGGCAGGGGAAGGCCGGTGGCACCGATTCGCGGAGAACGTGCGCGGGGAGTTGTTCCAGCTCATGTCCGACAGTGGGCGCCTACGGGCTCGGCGGGAACTCGCAGCACTCGACAGTCTTCCCCACCTCACCCGTGCGGTGGTGCATGGTGACCTCGGTGCCGAGAACGTCCTGTGGGAGTGGAGAAACGGCCTGCCGCACCTCGCCGGAGTACTCGACTGGGACGATGTCACCCTCAGCGACCCGGCCGAGGACCTCGCAGCCATCAGCGCCAGTTACGGCCGCGCCCTCCTGGAGCGGGTGCTAGCCCTCGGCAGCCGGTCAGACAACGGACTGGCCACCCGCGTTGCCGCGTTTCGCGGCACATTTGCCCTGCAACAAGCTCTCTACGCCATCCGTGACGGTGACGAAGAAGAGCTGGCGGACGGTCTGGCCGACTACTGCTGATACATCGGCCGCGAGACCGCCGCTGGGAGCGGTCGGACAGCCATGACCAAGCCCACCACCTCGTCAATCGGGGTGGCGTTGCGGCAGGCGACTTTCGTAGCAGCCTTCGTCCAGGGGCGAGACGGAGGTGAACCAGGCCGGGGCGTCAGCGCGGGGCTGCCATTTCTAAAGTACGGCCTGGCGGCGTGCCACGCGGTAGTGGAGGTAGACGACTCTGGAGCTGAAGGTGCGGGTTTCGACGAGTTCGAGATCTACCCGGCGCTCGCGCTGGGGAAAGAAAGGAATGCCACCGCCAACCAGCACCGGGTGGACCATGGCCTGGTACTCGTCGATCAGACCCAACGCGGCCGCCTCGGCGGCGAGAGTCGCGCCGCCGATCGCGATGTCGCCCTCCCCGGGCTCGGCTCGCAACCGCTCGATTTCCTCCGCCAGGCCGCCCGAGGCCAGGCGGGCATTGCCCTGCACCGTCGACAGCGTGGTGGAGAACACCACCTTTGGGAGGGGCTTCCAGATGGCGGCCCACTCGAGCATTGAGTCATCGAGTGATGGATCCTGGTCGGCGGTCTCCCAGTACAGCATCGTCTCGTACAGCCGTCGTCCCAACAGGTGGACGTCGACTTGTCGAATCTCGTCGATCCAGAAGCGGAAGACCTCCTCGTCGGGCGCTGTCCAGTTGAAGTCGCCCTCCGGCCCGACGATGTAGCCGTCAAGTGAGACGCTCATCGAATAGGTCACGCTGCGCATCAGTAGTCCTCCTCGGTGACGGTTCGACAGTACGACCGCCGGGCGCCGTAGGACTCGTCACGGCACGCAGGATCCCCTCAGATTTCCCCACCACGCGAAAATCATCGCGAAGGAGGGCGATCTCTCGTCAGCGTCGCTCCGCGGTTTGGCTGCCTGCCAGGGCTGCGGGCGCGGGGTGGTAGCGCTCACGGTGGCCACGATGCCCGATGGGGGAGGTCGGTGCGGCAGTTGAGCGGTGTTGAGCCCCTGATTCCCCTTCAGGAGAAGCGGACGCTTGTGCGAAGATCGCGGGCGTGAGCGATCTGCTGTTCCGCCTGGCCGTCGGGCCTGACCTTGCCACCGTCGTACGCCTTCGTGATGACGCCGCACGCTGGATGAACGCCCGGGGCATCACCGGCCAGTGGCAGCCCGGGGAGCTGGGTGAGGAGCATTTCCTGCGGATCATGGACGGTGGGGAAGTCTGGATCGCGGAGGCCGACGGCCGTGCCGTCGGGGCTTGGGAGTTGTGGTGGGAGGACGAGGATGCCTGGGGAGCCCAGCCCCCGACGGCCGGATACGTCCATCGGTTGATGGTGGACCATGACGCAGTCGCGCCGGGGGCGGGGCGGCGGCTTTTGCAGGCCGCCGAGCGCCGCGTGGCCGCGGCGGGCCGAAGTTTGGTCCGCCTCGATTGTCTGGCAGGCAACGCTCGGCTGACCGCGTACTACCGCGACTCCGGGTACCAGGTCGTCGGCCACAAGGAGGGCAAGCCGCAGCCGGGCGGTACGGCCAAGTCCTTCACCCTCCTGGAAAAGCTTGTGCAGTAAGACGGTTGCTGAACTTTCCCGGTGGGCTGTCGCGGGGGTGGCGGCGGTGTGACCGGTGTGGCACACCGCGGCGCTGGTGTGTGGGTGGTTAG